>DFHC01000014.1 GCA_002372575.1 bacterium UBA3734
CCCTCAATCCGTGTCGGGCGCAACTTCTATTTGACAATTTAAGTGTTATTCTAAAAAATGATGCTTGCGTAGGTCGTCTTCCCATGTCTGAAAGATTTCTCCGCCTCTTATTAGATATAACCCAGGGAAAGGTCGGTCAAAAAGCCGGTCAAACTTCGGGAGATTCTCGCAACCATCAACAGCCGTTGTATGCACCATCACTGCAACCTCCTCATTAAAAGCCATATCTTTAATACCGCTTTTTGCAAATGCGTATTCATAGGCTATCACCACCATGGGACTAAAGACAACCTTTGTCAGGTTCGGACAATCGAAGAATCCATACCGTGCGACACCCCTTACAATTGTATCTTCTACCCTCGGAGGGATAACAAGTTCACCACAGATTGTGTCCCTGTCGCAAGTTAGGACACCTATCATTCCACAGGCGACAAACACTGGAACGTCAGACCCGTCAACAAACAAGTTGCACAATGTATATTCATCTTCCAGATATTCTTCAATCACCGTCGCCCATTGCGCAACATTCTCCCAGACGTACCTGTCGAGATGGACAGAAAGAACGATACGTAAGCGTTTCTTTCCATCGACTTCATGCAGATACTTATCACCTGTTTTCAGTTCCAGTCGCTGCTGACAGTATCCGTGCTCTTCTATCTCTTCAGTGTATGTGATGATGTGTGGCATAAGAGAAGTTTTTTTCATGCTTTATGCTTACCAGATGCAAATATACGGATTTTTCTATAACTCGCCAAATAATCCTACCATTTTTCACTTTTTACAAAAAAATAGGGACAATAAAAGCCCCAAAGGGGCGACAGAAACATCATTGCGAGTTCCGACGCCCCTTCAGGGTTCTTTTCTGACGGATACAAAAAAGGGGACTCCTCCGAACAATGCGGAAAAGTCCCTCTTCAATGATAAGCGATATGTTCCCAACTGTCAATTATCAACTATCAACTGTCAATTATTTTTGCCGCACGGGGCGAACGCTTAGCCCGTAGTAGCGGAAGTTGACCTCCCAGCCCACGAGGCCTGAGTAGACGTACAGGCTGTAGGCATTGCACGGGCGTTCTGAGTGGAGCGTCCGCGACCAATAGTCGCCGCCGGAACCTGCTCCGTCGAGCGACGTGTCGAGGCGATAGCCCGCAGCGGGGAGGAAAATGGACTTCCCGTTGGTCTTACTGGTGGCTTTGCGACCCCAAACGCCGTTCAGCTGTGTCCACTCCCAGTTGCAATTGTCAATCAACTCCTGGATTTGGTCGAGACTCGGCATCCGCCAGTTGCTACCCCAGTTCACGTAGGCGGCATCGTCCTCGAGGTCGAGTTCGGTCTTGTTGTCCGTGAAGCCATTGTTACCGTAACTGCTGCGGGTGCAATACTTCGTCTGCTTGTCATAATCGCCATTGCACCATTTGTAGTTCGCCCAGTTGAACGAATGCCCGTCGCTGGCGTCGCTCGTATAGCCCTTCGTCTCGCCCCAGGCAAAATAAAGGCCGTACTCCTCGGGCTTCGTCGCGCCCACGTTGCACGATGCCCAGAGCGTTCCCGAAGGCAATCCGAGGTCGATGGCCTCGCCCGGCGACATATCGGTGCCGTCCGTCACCGTCACGGCGATTGTCGCCGTCTGCTTCGTCTTCGTGTCGGTTACGGTGATGGTGGCCGAGCCCTTGCTTACACCCTTCACCGTAATCGCAGTGCCCGAAAGCGAAGCCGTTGCAACGCTGGTATTATTCGACTTCACCGAATATTGGCCGCTACCCGAGGTGATGTTCACCGTTTTCTGCTCTTTCAGCTGAATGGCAATGGAGGTTTCGGAGAGAGTGAGTTCATCTTCGATGTCGCCATTCGTAAACTTCAGTTCCTTTCCATCCCACGTGGCATACATGTGATAGGCATGGCCGCGCTGAATTTCGACATCCGACGACTTCTTGTTGGTGGTAATATACTCTTTACCGTCAATTGTTGCCTTTAATCTTGCATCCTTAACAGAAGCACCGCTTGGGATATACCATGACAAAAATTTCACAGTTTCTCCAATTCCAATATGAGACGCCCTACTATTTGCATCATCACCGAAATCCGATGGATTGTTTACTAAAGTATATGGGTCGTCCAAAGAAGTTTTTTCAAAGCTTTTATACCATGGGGTATTAACTTCGAAGCCGAAGTGACGAAACGAAATGCCAATTTTTGATTCGTTTTTCACGTGTAAGACCTCATAGGTTCCTAAATGTTGAAAATTAACGGAAAAGTTCATTGGACCACCTGTAGTTTTAAACCATACAGGGGCGAACCCTTGGGAAGAATTTTCCCAATAAACACGTTTCAGTTCACTTTCAGCATATACTTTATTTTTTTCAACCGTGCCGTTAATGTCGCATAGCCCGTATATCAGGTATGGCTCTTCTGCTTTCACTCCCGATGGGACTGACAACACGATATTGCAAGTCTTACCATCACTGCTGATATTTCTCACTTTCGCCGGTGCAACAGTATATACTTTTTTGTTTTGCTCAATGAAAAGGTACACCTCGTCATCTTCTTTCCATTTTGCAATGAGGTCGAGCGAGCCATTTTTCTGCTCAAGGCCAGCGCGTGTTTGATACTCTGGCATCACGGCATTGATTGTTATTTGCCGATCGGATTGGTCATTTAACAACTCTTCGCTACAAGCTGATACTAATACCAAAAGCATCAGACCATATATCTTTGATAACGTTTTCATATTAATTATTTTTAATGTGTTAAAAATCTTCTCCAGGTACATCAATAATAGTCACACCACCATCAGTGCCGCCCGTTTGGAATTTTCCGCCTTTCCGCCAGAAATAATAGGGAGAGGAACCCACCTTCAATACTGTATAGGGTCGAACTTCATAGGTGGCATTAGATTGGAGGCCAGAAGTGGGAATGTCTGTTTCAATTTTGAATTGTGGGTATAATCCATACAAATGAGCATATTTCGACTTCATGCTGTAGTATGTCCATTCTTTGGGAAGTTCCTTTCCTTGACTGTCTTTTTTCACCTGAGCCATACAGAAACCATAATCGTCTTCATAGTCATCGAATATTCCAGCGATAGTTCCTCCTCTGTCTGCCGAAATATGCACATTGTCACGTGTTTTGGCATTGTCTTCTGGATAGATTGAAAAATTATTAAAAACGGGGACTAAGGCTGCACCCTGAATAATATTTTTGTCAAACAAGGTTAATGATGTACCTTTCGATCCGCCAATTTTCCAGCCCAAAATATTAAATTCGACTTTGCCATCCAAAGGAATGTCTAAACCAACTGAAAGGGATAGGTTGTCTTTGATTTCCAAGTCATCATTATACAAAAGTGCTGAGTTATCGACACTTTTCCATTTTACGGCTAATTCGCCGGAAACTTTCGCGTAGGGAGATAGCCCTATTGAGAGTGACACATTTTCCAAACCATAGGGTTTGAAGTTTAGTTCTGGCCAAATGGAGAATTTAACCTCACCTTCAAGACCAGCTTCCATATTTTTCAAACCATCGAAAAATTTATTTAGAGAATAGTCGGAAAAGTCGCTTTTAAGTTCCTTTCCATAGTCCCAATTTTCACCATAAATATTTTCTTTTTTATTATAAATCAGCCAAGCATCGAATCCGCAAGTTTCAATATCAATCGGTTTCCATTTGGCATAAATCTTTCCTTCCGCCGTTCTGAGCCCAAACTTCCAAACTAACTCAGGAACAATAACAACTGGAACTGGCCCAACCATGAATTCTATTGGTGTAAGTTCTACATCGAAAAACTTTTTTTCGTACTCGGCCTTAATAGCCGCCTCTAGGGTAGCGCTTAACGAAAGATTTCCATCCAGTGTAACACCGAAGCGGTCAGGAATTCCACCATCTGAATCGTAAATAAGTGTGCCTCCTATAGACATATCAACATTGATATCGGCTTTAACATATTCTTTTATTTCAACGTTCCCAAAATTGAACTTGTTTCCAGGGTATTCATACAAGTTCCATTTCTTTTTAAAATGAAACAACTCAAATTCTTCTGCTTTCATAGGGCCGTTCTGCATAAAAATCTTCTTTCGTATATTTGATCCCTGCCCCACTTCACGAAGCTGCAATCGCTGTTCCACATGAGCATTGGGAAGGACTTCATTAAGATAGGCCTGAGAAGTTTTCAAAACGACTTGTCCATTGGATTTTTCAACTTTTTCCACGCGATAGAGGAAACCATAAGGGGCAGTATCAGTAATACCCGAAACAATGATTTCACCTTCTTTTGGTATGGTTTCAGTATCAGAAGACAGTACAACCGTACCATCTTCTTGAACTTCATCAACCATCATATCAGTTCCTGTTTCTTCCGAATAAACATGCACAGTAGGAGGCTCGTAATAACGTGTAATCGATCTGATTTTACTCAAATCAAACTGGTCTTGGAATTGTCCGTTATCACTCAATGAATATTGATTGCCATTTTGAATGAAGCTGATACCCGTCTTAAACGTACTGGTCGTGTCTGCTCCATTATAGTTAATGGTAAACTTCGGCATGGTGTTCTGGGCTGTCGCACTTAAACCAACCACCCAAACCAGCAAAATCGAAAAATAAAATCTTATAGCTTTCATTGTTATTTCTTATTAAATTTAAACGATTGATTTCCACATTTCACGATATAGATTCCAGATGGCAGGCTGGAGACATTGATGATGGTTTCCTGTCCTGCCGCATAGGTCGTGGCGACTTTCACACCATCAACGGAATACACATTGACGGTTCCTTTGGCTCCGACAAGTGTCAGTTCGTTATTGACATAGCGCTTCAGTATGTTCTGCGTTTTCTCCGTCGTGATGTTTTCAACGCTGACAGGGTCGGAATTGACGAAATGCACGCGAAGCACTTCGTCGGCCAACACATTGCCATTGATGTCGAGCACCGAGAAATAGGCACTTTCATCGACGGCAACAAGCATTCCGACACGACTCATCGGGAACTTCTCACCGCTGTCGGTGACAAGTTGCCAGCCACTTTCATCGTCGCTGCCATCGGTGACGGTGACGGCAATCTCTGCCACCTCGCCTGACGAGAGATCTTTCACGGTGACAATGGCGCGGCCTTTGCTCTTGGCAGTAATTTTAATCATATCGTGATCTTTTGAAAATGAACCATCTTCACTTACGGTACTTATGGTGTGAGTATAACTGCTGACATTTACGACATTGGGATTGTTGGTGGCAACTTCGTACATTCCACTTCCCGTCAGCACTTCAACTTCAACTTGACCACCTACTGCCAAGGTCTGCGAATAAGACGAGAGCGACAAATGGGGTGCGGTTATCACATGCACCTTCACTTCGGCCACCTCCTGAGTATTCTTATCTTTTATCTGCACAGTAGCGTTACCCAATGCGATGCCTTTGATAGTCAGATGGTCGTCGATTTTTCCGCCATCTTGCCCCGGAGTTAGGGCTTTGGCAGGAAGACCGTCGGAGATGAAACTGGTTTCCACGATATTGGGATTCTTGTTGATGACTTCATAGCTTCCACTTCCCGACTCCACCTGCACATGACCATAGGTGTTGAGGTATATGTCGATTTCTGTATGATCCACTTTGAGAGAGGGGGTGGTATCTTCGCTGCCCTCGTATTCTTGCCATCCAGCAATAAAAGCATACACCGTCCAACCCTTTCCTTTGGCTACGGCCACTTGTGATTTTGTGCAAACATTACCTTCGTTTCCGTCCCACGTGTCAATGACATTGCAATCTCCGCTTTCCACCGTCGGCAGATTGTTCACGAGCGCATCCATCGCTTCTCCTTTGATTTGGTTGCTCCAGCACCCCAACCATTCCAATAATGCAGCGTTTTTCGACACATTGAGCGAGTTCAGTTGATTATTGTAGCAGTGCAAAGATGTCAGCGCGGTATTTTTCGACACATCGAGCGAGGTTAGTTGGTTTTCGGAACACACCAAATACGACAATTTTGTGTTCTGCGACACATCGAGCGAGGTTAAGCGGTTGCCAGAGCAGTTCAGATTTGTCAGCATGGTGGTCTTTGACACATTGAGCCTGGTCAGGCGGTTGTCGGAACAGTACAACCCTTCAAGTAATTTATTATTTGATACATCGAGCGAGGTTAGTTGGTTGCCATAGCAGGCCAACCATATCAGCGCGGTGTTTTTCGACACATCGAGCGAGGTCAGTTGGATTTCGTTGCAGGACAACTCTTCTAACGCTATATTCTTCGATACATCTAGCGAAGTCAGTTGGTTGTTGTCGCAGCGCAGCGTTTTCAGCGCAGCGTTTTGCGAAACATCCAGTGAGGTCAGTTGGTTGTTGTTGCAGTACAATTTCGTCAGCGCGGTGAAATGTTCGATTCCCGTGAGGTTCGCGATGGATTTTTCGGCAATATAGAGCGAAGTCGTTGTGGCGATTTTTGCTTCCGTGATTTCGTCGCCCTCACTAATTCCAAGTTCTGCAGCCAATGCCTTGCGGAAATTCGCGTCGGGGAAATTCTTCGAGTTTAGAACAACCTGCGCCCGCCCCGTCGTCGCTATCGCGATAAGGGCGAGCAGTAGAGTAAATAGTTTTTTCTTCATAAATGTAATTTTTATTAGTTAATACTTGATTTGTCTTCTTGAAATCCGCACTAACTATTTGGGCAAAAAGAAAGCGCAGACCCCATCCATATCTCCAGTCAGGCTTAGCACGGCCCCTACATACTTATGGCGAGTCTGCACTTGTGATGCATACTCTATAGTACGTAGGATTACTCTTCTTTCTCGTTTGAGGTGCTAATTCGACTGGAGAATTTGAGCAAATAAAAGCCGCATCCCACTTTCGGGGAATACGGCTACAAAGTTACGGAATTATTTCGATTTCGCAAAAATATTTTATGAAAATGTTTCAGAAAAAGTAATGTCTCCGCCCTGCCTGTCAAATTCGCTCAGGGTTCGGCAGCAAACATAGGCTCCATCTCATGCGCTGGATAGCGATACACCTGCAAAATCGGAGCCCCGAGTGCCGTTTCGATGGATGCAAGCGTTTCGATGGTGAAATTGTGGGTTCCACGCATCCATTTGCTGATTTCTGCCTCGCTTTTTCCCAACCGAAGTGCCAAATCTTTCTGTTTGAGCCCTTTTTCTTCGAGGATGCCATGAATTCTATCCACTATTTGAAAAGACATAGATACTCTTTCGCGAGCCTTTGGATTCACCCGCTTACGCCTCTCTTCTAAAACTTTACTTCTCCTCATATCTCGAAAAATTTAAGTTACCTACAATTTCCTTGTCAACAAGCACGATTGTTCCGTCATTGATCCGCGACGAAATGAATCTGCTGGTGTCAATAAGCATTTTTACGTACGGAGCCAGCGTCGCGCTCTCCTGCCAACTTCTTGCATCCTTAACACCGCCATTGCCAAAAACAAGAATCTTATCGGACAAACGCAGACAGTACAGCCTGATTTTGTTACCCACGTCAATGGGGATGACACCACCCCCATCGCCATACCTGCCCTCTGGACGAAAATAGCGTTCCAAAGCCCCTCGCTCGGCAATCTGATCAAGCCAAGAAATAATGACATCAACCTCGTCGTCATACTCACAGCCCTCCGGAAACTTCTCAAAGAATGCCTCCAATTCCGTCAATTCAGCACCCTGCATCCTAATGCTATAGAAATTAACCTTTTCGTATTCTTCAATTAGTTCAATGCGATATTCTTGCCTCATCAGTTTCTTAACTTTTAAGTTATATGCTGCAAAGGTACTATATTTCATCGAAATAGCCAAATAAATTAACTTAAAAATTAAGTAAGAATATTTTTTCTTCTTTTCAAAGATAAGACAACAAAAAATCGGACACCGCCAAGCAGTGCCCGATTTTTCTTATCAGCAAATTACGACTTATTCGGCTTTCTCGTGCGAGAAGTAGATGCCGTTGGAAACTTGCGGAGCATCGTTGAACGTGGCCTTCACGCCGATGACGGTGAGTTTGTCACCCACCTCGATGAGTGCTTTCGGCGTGGTGTCGGTCAGCGGCCGGAGGCGCGTGCCCAGTCCTGCTGCGAAAATCATAGCTTGCTTCATAGCTGTTCTTTTTTTCGGATGCAAAGTTACGAAAAAAATGCCATTTCTTTTGATGCAAACACAAAAAATAATTATCTTTGCAAAATATAATCTCAACTAAACTTAAAAACTTATGAAAAAATTTTACACAATTCCTTTCGTTGCAGTTGCATTACTGGTTACAGCCTGCAACACAGAGAATGACATCGACGAAACCGTCGGAACCCAAGAAAAAACCGAAAGGGCTGGAATTGACGATTCCCCTGCACAGCCCAACGTGTCCTTTTTCCCGACACCCGACAGTTCCACAGAACTGGCAAAACTTGACCACAGCACCGCCCTGTATCGCTGCGTCAGTAAGGCAAGCGAAGATTTGGGCGCACAACTCAACGATGGTATGGCGACTGAAGAAGAGATTAAATTCCTCACGACAGAAGTGGAAACGATTCTTACAAAAGCGAAAGCCACCACAGAAACCCAAAAACTGAATGCCATCTATAACTGGGTTCGTACCAATATCAAGTACAGTTACGACGTGACCCAACATTCCGCCTATTACACTTATACTGGGAAAAAGGCGATTTGCCAAGGCTATTCCAATCTTTTAAACGTGATGTGCCACATCGCAGGCATTAGTTGTTTCAACGGAAACGGCTATGCCACTTCCAGTTGGCTCGGCCACGCGTGGAACTACGCCAAAGCCGACGGGAAATGGTACGTGGTGGATGCCACCCACAGCAGGAAGCACCTCTTGAATAGCTTGTCCAGTTACAAAAACTACTATTTCCCGATGCAGATTGATGTCACACTTTTTGAAGACGACAACTTCAAATACACTTGGTACGACGGAAACCTTGCCATCACCGAAGTAAAACAGGGTAACGCCCAACTCACCATTCCCTATAGCGTGAACAGCCTGCGCATTTCATCGTTCAACCCACTCACAGCCATTCCTTCCAATGTTGAAACCATCTACCTCGGCGACAACATCGTGCACCTCGGCAACACCAACGACTACGGCGCATATAAACAAGGTGCAAGCGTCGAGGCAATTCATATCGTCGAATCCAACCCGACTTTCTGTAGCGAAAACGGCATCGTATATCGCCGCAACGGTGACGAAGTGCAGCTAACGATCGTGCCTGCCGCAATGCGTTGGGTGGAACTTTCGTCGAAACTGACAAAGCTCGAGAAAAACGCGATTTGCGGACATAACGCCGTGGAAACGCTCGTCATCCCTGCCAGCGTGAAGACCATTGAGTCGTGGGCGGTGGAAAATGCGCCGAATCTGCTTCTGATTTACGTGCCCGAGGAATGCACCTATTTAGGATACGACGACAACTTCAACACCGTGACGAGCAGCGAACCCACGACTAATACGTTTGTCGGCATCAACCCCAACTGCCAAATCATCAAAGGCAGTGTGCCATCGAGCATCAAGCCTGTCACGCTCTAAGGTTTTCACTTTTGGGAACAAATCAATATAAAAATCGGACACCACCCAGTGGCAGTGTCCGATTTTTCTTATTCGCAAATTACAACTTATTCGGCTTTCTCGTGCGAGAAGTAGATGCCATTGGAGACTTGCGGAGCATCGTTGAACGTAGCCTTCACGCCAATGACGGTGAGTTTATCGCCCACTTCGATGTTCTTGTCGGCAAGGCAGTTCTTGCGAGCATCGCCCGAAGCACCCCAGCCGGGATAGCAGCCATAGACGTAGAGGCGCTGGTCTCCGTCCTTCAGCCAGACGTTGCCATAAGTGGCGTTGGCAATTTCGTCGAGCGTGCCCGTCACACGATAATAGACGTTCTTATTGTCTTCCTTCGTCAGGAACTCGGCGATGGTAACCTCCGTCACAGCATATTTGAGCTCTTCAAACGTAGTCGTGCCCATCTGCGGAGTCTCTCTATAAGACGTGCGTTTTCCGACAACGGTCACCACGTCGCCCACTTTGGCACCGGACTCCAAGAAGCCCTCGGCGCGATAGATGAGCACAGAGCCGGAATAGTCGGCAATCGTAAAGCTCTTGCCCTGCTTGTCGCTGGCGTACATACTGGTGATGACACCCGTCAGACGATACTGCGTATTATCTTTGGCTGCTTTGAGGAATTCATCGACCGTGGCTGCAATAATCGCACCCTTCTGTGCAATGACAACCTCAGAGGTGTATTGCTTCTTGCCGTCGGTGGTGGTGAAGGTGAGCGTGGTGCTGCGGTCGCCGCCGTCGTTGGGTGCCACGCGGAAGGTCACAGAGGGCGAAGAACCGTCGATAGACGCTATGGAAAGCCAGTTTTTGGCATCTTCGGGAATATCGACTGAAACGCCATTACCCTTGCACGTGAGGTTAGCCGTGACGAGGCCGCCCTCCACGGGCATCGGATCTTCGGTCTTGACGCCATCGACGGTCAGCGAATCGACCTTGATGAGCGACTTGTTGATTTTCACCACCGTGACGTTCACCAGCTCCACTGTGCTGCCATAGAGCGCCTTCGGGCCTTCGACGGTGATTTCGTCGCCCACTTCAATGCCCCACGCGGCGATGGAGTTGTTCTGTCCGGCGTTGCCGTTCTTGTCGAGCGTGCCGTAGATGTAGAGGTCGGTTTCGCTCGTGCCGTCGTTCATATACCAGTTGCCATAGACGGTGTTGGCGATGGAGGTCACCGTGCCCGTCACGCGATAGGTTTTCGACTCGGGTCCGACCATCACATCGGCCACAGTGGCGTCGGAGATGGTGGAAAGTCCCTGAATCACGTTGATGCGCTGCGTTTTGCCGCCACAGGTGAGCAACAGCTCGCAGGTGCGACCGTCGAGCGTTTTTTCGGCACTGAAGGTGAGTTCAGTTTCGCCGGCAGCACCCGACACCTTGTCCACCTTGAGCCAGGCGGGCGTCTCGTAGTAGTTGGTCACGTTTTCGTTGTTGGCGTTTTTCGTGGTCACGGCAAACACCTTTTCTAACTGCCAGTCGCCCGTTGCCGTCACCTTGATGGCGGTTTGGCCGCCTTCTTGCGGAATGGCCACGTAGGACGACGACAACTTCACTTCGTCGAGATACGTCGGATCGTTGTTTTCCGAACAGCTCACGAACATAGCCATGAGGGCTATGAAAGACGGAATTAAATATCTCAGTTTCATAATCTTAATGTTCAATTATCAATGTTCATTTTAATTAAAGAAGTATTTCACACCGATGGAAGCGTACCAGCACTGGCCGATGGCGTGGTTCTTCACCCACGTCTTGGTGTCGCCGTTGATGGACTTGGGCGTGGAGAAGGTGGCATAGCCGTCGGCATCGACGCCCTCGTATTTCAGGATGCGGGCCTCGGATCCGATGGCCGGATTGAGATATTTCGAAACGCCCCACGAGGAGTTCAGCAGGTTGAGCACGTTCTTGATGTCGAAACCGAGCTGCAGCGTGTGCTTCGTGTTGCCCACGTTCACCTTGAAGTCGTGCTTGTAGGCGATGTCGATGCGGTGTACCCACGGCGAATAGACGCTGTAGGGCTCGGCATACTTGCCCTGGTTGTTCTTCAGGTAGCTGTCGTTGTGGACATAGTCCATGAAGCGCTTGGCATCGTTCTCGCTCACGAAGCGGAACTGGCGGTTGGCCACCTGTTCGTCGGTCGGGATGTAGAGGGCGTCGTAGCTGTAGCCGTCGGAGTTCATGTCGTTGACCAGCATGTAGCTATAGTTGTAGCCGCCGCGCCAGGTCTCGTAGATGAGCGAATAGTGGTTGCCGCTCTTGTCGTGGATGGTGGCATTGGCCACGATGCGGTCGGGCGTCACATACTGCGAGTTGTGCAGCTTGATGTTGTTCGGACCCTCGACGGTGGGCACATAGGTGAAGGCCGACTCGGCAGCCGAGCCCGGCATACCCGTGATTTCCTTCGACACGGTGTGCGTGTAGGCCGCCATCAGCGAAATCCACTCGGCAGGCTGTGCGGTCAGCGTCAGGTTGGCGCTCCAGCCGTAGCCTTTCGAGGTGTTTTCAAGCATGAATGCCTTCGTGTTGGTGCGGAAGCCTGCGGGATAGATCGGACGGTTGTCAACGCCGTTGAAGCGCGAGAAGCCGCCCACGTTGGGAATGGCCCAGTCAGAGATGCAGACGTCGTTGATAGTCTTGTTGAAGATTCCCTCGATTGTAGCCGTGAACGGGAACGAAACGGGGAACTGGTAGTCGATGGCCAGCGAGGTCTTCCAAACCTGCGGCATCTTGAAGTTGGGATCTACGCCATTCACGGCCGAGGGAACGGTTCCGTCCTCGGGGCGCACGGTCTGCGGATAGCCCAAGCCGTGGAGCTTGTTGAGCATGTCGTTGATGTTCGTCATCGGACCGCCGGCAAACTGGCTCATGTCGAGCGTGCGGTTGTTGCCGTTCTCGATGTATCTGCCCGTGTAGTTTTCGAAGCCCTTGGTGGGTTTCCACGTGTTGGTCTCGCGGTCGAAGGTAGCAACTCGCGTGTTGGCGTTGAGCTGTGCCTGATACTGCACCATACCGCCGTTGGTCGGCATATTCGTGAAGAACACGAGCGGCAGACGACCTGAGAACAGGCCCGTTCCACCACGCACCTTCAGCGACCTGTCGCCGAAGACGTCGTAGGTGAAGCCCACGCGCGGCGAAACCGTGAGGCTCGACTTCGGCCACTTGCCCGTGTCGATGTGACGACCGTCGTAGTCGAGGTCGTAGATGGCCTTGTTGGTCATCAGGTCTTTGTTGTTGAAGAACAGACCGTCGAGGCGGATGCCGTAGGTCAGTTTGAACTTGTCGTTGACGGTGAAGTCATCCTGCGCATAGATACCAAGTTTGTTGAACTGCACGCGGGCTGCGGGCTTCGTCTCGCCGTCGTAACCGTATGTCAGACAGAATACTTCAGGCGTTTGGTTGAAGAGTTGCTCAACGCTCATTCCGTCGGCCCAGTTGTAGCGATAGTAACCCGTTCCGTTGCGCATATACTGGTTGTCGGCCATC
>DFHC01000091.1 GCA_002372575.1 bacterium UBA3734
AACCTCGCGACAAAGGTGCTCGACCAGACCACCGACAAGCTGAAAACGCAAAACACCGAGGCGATGCAGACACTCACGGCACCGCTCCGACAGAACCTCGAACAGCTGCAACAGGCTATCCGTAACACCAACAGCGAAACGGCCAAGCAAACGGCCTCGCTCTCGGAACAACTGCGCGCAATGGCCGAGCAAACCTCGCAAATCAACCTCACGGCCACGCGGCTGACCAACGTGATGCGCGGAGGCAACAAAATTCAGGGAAACTGGGGCGAGATGACGCTGAAAAACCTGCTCGAAAGCCAGGGACTGCAGCTCGGACGCGACTTCGACCTGCAACACACGATGACCGACGAACACGGAAAACCGCTGCTCAACGACGAGAGCGGCACCCGAATGGTTCCCGACGCCATCCTCCACTATCCGAACAACGAAGACGTCATCATCGACGCGAAAATGTCGATTGATGCCTACGCGAAATATGTCGAAACCGAAGACGAGGCACTGCGCAAGCAACTCGCGCGCGACGTGGTGCGCAGCATTCGCGACCAGTTCAACCGCCTCTCGGCCAAGGACTACAGTCGCTACGTGAAGGCGCCGCGCAAGTCGGTGGATTTCGTCATCATGTATGTGCCCTACGAAGGGGCGCTCCAGCTGGCGCTCGCCACCGAGCCCGGCCTTTGGAACGAGGCTTTCAGCAAGAAAATTTTTATTACCGGACAGCAGAACCTGATGGCCATCCTGACGATGATTCACGCCGCATGGCGGCAGTATCTGCAAAACGAGAACGAAAAGCAGGTCTATGTGATGGCCGAGGAGCTGCTGAAGCGCGTGGGCGCCTTCATCAAGCAGTTCGACACGCTGAAGGAGCACCTGCGCCGCGCCAGCGACGACTGTGCCGAGTTAGAGGCGAAATACGACGGCAGGATGGGCATCGTGCAGAAGGCCAACCAGCTGAAAAAACTCGGCGTGAAGGAAAACATCAAGTATCCGATTCCGCTCGAAGAGGGCGAGGCGGAGGAGTGATTTCCGAAACGACAGTCTTCGTTCAGAACAGCGAAAGTTGAATGTTTTGAGCCGGTTTTTCGGGTGAAGCGGCGGTTTTTTCCTGCGAAACGGGCGGATTTTCGGGCAGAGAATCGGTTTTTTCCAGTGAATTTTCTGTTTCGGGCGACTCTTGCGCGTCGGCAAAGCGACTGAGGAACGTGTCTTCAGAGATAATCTCGATGCCGAGTTCCTTGGCCTTTTTGTTCTTGCCAGAATTGGACGCCACGTTGTTGTTGATGAGGAACGAGGTCGATGCGCTGACACTACCCACAACTCTTCCGCCTCGCGCTTCGATGTAGGCCTGCAGTTCCTTGCGATTCTGGAAATGATGCACGTCGCCTGTGATGACAAAGGTCAGCCCCTTGCACTGGCTTCCTTCGCTTTTCGGTTGTTCTTGCGTTACTTGAATGAGATTGAGTAATTCTTTGAGAACAAGAGTGTTATTTTCTTCTTTAAACCACTTGATAATAAGAGCCGAACGCTCGGGGCCGATGCCGTCGATGCTGGCGAAATAGTCGTTGTCGTCGGTGGTTGAGGCAATCTCCATGAGCTCGTTGAAGGCATAGGCGTTGAGCAGGCGTTTGGCTACATCGGGGCCACATTTCGGAATGCTCAGCGCGATGAGCAGTCGTTGGGCGTCCACCTTGCGAGCCTTGTCGATCGACTTCACGATGTTTGCCGCCGAGCGCTCGCCGAAACCGTCGAGTGCGGCAATTTCGCGCACGTGCGCCCCCAGACGATAGATGTCGGCAAAGTTGCGAATCCATCCAAGGTTGATGAAGCGGGCGAGCGTCTGCTCCGAGATGCCGTCGATGTCCATGCCAGCTTTCGACACGAATCGGGCGTATTTCTTCAGTTGTTTGGCAGGACATGTCGGGTTGGTGCAGTGGAGCGTGCGCGTGCCGCTAACCTGACTTTCAACAATTTCCGTAACGTGCTGACAGACAGGACATTTTTCGGGAATCTCCAGCGTTCCGACGGTTTCAATCACTTTGATGACCTTCGGGATGATCTTGTTGGCCTTGATGACCGAAAGTCGCGTCCCCGCACTGCCGATGCCCAGCCGTTCGCACTCGCTGATGTTGCAGAGCGATGCACGTTTCACAGTTGTTCCTTCGAGTTCCACGGGGCGGAATATGGCTACGGGCGAAATCGTTGAGGCGGCACACGACCATTCGATTTCCTGCAACTCGGTTTCGGCGGCTTCGTCTTGCCATTTGAAGGCCAGTCCGGCGCGTGTGGCGTGGTGTCCGGTGACGCTGCCCGTTTCGGCGTAGGCAGTGCTGTCGTAGGTGATTACAAGGCCATCGACGGGGTAGGGGAAGCTCTCTTTGTCGTGCCCTTCGCCCGTGACGCGCTCCGTGAAGCGGTCGATGCAGGCCTGGATGTTTTCCGGTGAGGGCTTGCTCACGAGTTCGCGATCCACGGTGCGGAATCCGAGTGCGTCAAGCCACTCCAGCCGCTCTCCCCATGAGTCTAATTTTCCTTCGCGGGAAACCAGCGTGAACGGAATCCACTGAATCTTCCGCTGCTTCACTTCCTCGGGGTCTTTCAGCGAGAGTGAGCCCGAGGCCAGATTGCGCGGATTGGCGTAGTCCTCGCCACTTTCGACGAGGTAGTTTTCGAAGTCCTGATAGGAAATAACTGCTTCGCCACGTATAACGATATGTTCTTGAGAGCCAATTTGTTGTGGTATTCCGTTAATGGATTTCGCTAAGTGTGTGATGTTTGTTCCAACATGACCGTCGCCGCGCGTCACCACCTTCGTCAGTCGGCCTCGGTCGTAAGTGGCCACGAGGGTCAGGCCGTCGAGTTTCCACGAAATCCACACGGGTCTGTTCTCCGCCCATTTCACCACCTCGGCCACCTGCTTTGTCTTGGCCAGCGACAGTGCAGCAAACTCGTGGGCCTCTTTCTGTCCGGCGGTGTTGTCTTCCGATACGTTGTTCGTCGGCGACTGCGGCAGCACCTCGCCCGTTTCCTCTTCAAGGCGTTTCAGCTCGTCGAAGCGTGCGTCCCACTCGTAGTCAGTCATCAGTTCCTGCAGGCCGTTGTAGTAGGCCGCCGAGGCGCGATTGAGCTCCTCGACCAGCTGCTCCATTCTCTCTCGTTGTATTTCGGTCATGTGAATTTTATTGGTTTGCGCTGACAAAATTATCAAAAAAAACGGAGATGACAAAATTTTTTCGTACTTTTGCAGCCATGATGATGAACCTTTGGGAAGTTTTGTTGCTGTCGGTGGCACTGGCGATGGACTGTTTCGCGGTGAGCATTGTGAGTGGCGTGATGATGGGTGCGAAAACGCTCCGTCGGTCGGATTTTCGCCGCGTGGAGTTGCGCTTGAGCGTGCTTTTCGGGCTTTTTCAGGCCGGGATGCTGTTTCTGGGATGGCTGTGTACGAACCGCTTTGCCCACTTCGTCGAGGACTATGACCACTGGGTGGCCTTCGGCTTGTTGGCTCTGGTGGGCGGGAAGATGATTTACGACTCGATTGAGCCCGAGGAAATTCCGCGCTTCAACCCCTCCAACTGGGTACTCAGCATCATGCTGGCCGTGGCTACGAGCATCGATTCGCTGGCCGTGGGCATCTCCTTCTCGGTGATGGGCTACAAGGCGTTGCAAATGTTGCTTTTGCCGCTGCTCATCGTTGGTTTGGGGTCGTTTCTTTTTGGCATTGCGGGCCATCAGCTCGGACTTCGCTATGGCGATAAGATTCGCCGTCGGCTGCGTCCGGAGTTAGTTGGCGGCATCATATTGCTGCTCATCGGCGTGAAGATTCTGATTACCCATCTGACGTAGTCATCCTTCGCCTCGGACATGGGCATTTTCATAATTTATCTTAAAAAACAAAGCCGTTCCCATTTTTTTTCGTAATTTTGCCCAGAATTATACATTACTAAAACGCACGATGTGTTCTTCAGGTATGACAAAACAAGCGAAAAACAGAATGGTAATAGGCATTGACGTGGGTATCAGCACGACGAAAATCGTGGGTTTGGATGCCGACGGAAACATCGTTTCGCCCTTCCGCATCAAGGCCACCGACCCTGTGACGTCGCTCTATGGGGCCTTCGGAAAATTCCTTCACGACAACTCCATTGAGTTGAAAGACGTGGAGCACGTGATGCTCACGGGCGTGGGCAGTGCCTATGTCGATATGCCGGTATATGGCCTGCCGACGTCGAAGGCCGAGGAATTTATTGCCGACGGACTCGGCGCGCGCTACGAAACCAATATCGACCGGATGATTGTGGTCAGCATGGGTACGGGTACGAGCATTGTGAAGTGCGACGGCCCCGACATCCGACACATCGGCGGCATTGGCGTGGGCGGCGGCACGCTGCAGGGACTTTCGCGCATCATGCTCAAGACCGACGACATCGCCCTGGTGTCGGACTTGGCTCGCGACGGCGACCTCTCGAAAATCAACGTGCTCATCGGCGACATCAGTGCCAAGCCCATTCCCGGGCTGCCGATGGATGCCATCGCATCGCTTTTCGGCAATGCCACGAGCGACGCCTCGCGCGAAGACATCGCTCTGGGGCTGAACTGGATGGTGCTTCAGAGCATTTGCAGCGCGTCGGTCCTCTCGTCGCTTGGCAGCGGAATCAAGGACTTCGTGATGATTGGAAACCTCACGATGCTGCCACTGTGTAAAGAAGTATTCTCTTCTACGGAGAGTCTCTACGGCGTAAAATTCCACATCCCCAAAAACAGCGAATTCAGCACGGCCATCGGCGCCGCGCTCTATTATCGGAAACCGAGTTGAACAAACGCAAATATTAACGATTTAATAACGAAAAATTATGAAACAAAGAAAACTATTGCTACTCGGCCTCCTTTTGGCCGTAGGTACCAGTCTTTCGGCAGGTACGGTGAAAATGAAGACCAGTCGAGCTGTCGGCCAAAGCATTTCGTTCGCTGTGAACGCGGGTTTGCCGCTGACGCTGACATGGGGCGACGGCACGACCGAGCAACTGACCTCTACCGGACAGCTGCAGACCGTCGCCGTGAAAAACGAACAACTGACCATCAGCTGCACGAAGGACATCACTTCGCTCTATGTGGCTGAAAACGACCTGACGACACTCGATATTTCGGGTTCTGCCAAGACGCTGCGCACACTCTGTTGTGCCGACAACCAGCTGACGACGCTCTCGCTCTCGGGCTGCTCCAACCTTGTGATTCTCGACTGTCAGGGCAACCAACTGAAGTCGGTGTCGAATCCGAGTACGAAGATGCAGGACCTGAACGTGGCCGACAATCAGCTGACTTCCCATGGCTTGAGCAGCACGGGCAATCTTCTCTCAATGGTTTGCGCCAACAATAACATGACGTCCATCGGCAACCTTGCCAACATGGTCAATCTGACCTCGCTCTTCTGCCAAGGCAACAAAATCACAGCCTTGACGAGGCTCGGCAACCTCGTCAATCTGAAGCATGTCGTTGCTTCTGACAATAGCCTGAAAAGCATCGACCTGAGTGCATTGACGCTTCTCGAAGACCTCTGGATAGGCAATAATCAGCTGACTGCGCTCGACCTCTCGGCAACGAAGACTCTGGTCGGCCTCGTGGCTCCCAACAACCAACTGAACTCCATCAAATGGGACTACGTTACGGCGAAGAGAAACGTGAAATATGCCGTCGTGAGCAACAATACGCTGGCTTTCAACTCGCTGCCGAACCTCTACAACACGATAGTGGACGCTTATACGGTTGACGGTGCCGTGGGACCCCAGAATCCTGTGGAACTGATTGCTGGTAGCATCGAAGTCAATCAAAAGGCTGGTTCTGACTTCACCTCGCTCGTTGTGCGAAGCGGATGGAACAACATTACAAAGGCCGAAGTCAAGGCGGTTGACGGCAGCGGAAAGGAACTCCAGAACGGCGTAGATTACAAGTTTGAGAACTTCATGGACCTGACCTTCCTGACCGGTCCCTACAACGATGTCGTTCTGACCTTTACGTCGGCCAGTTTCCCCGACTTCGAAATCGTTTCGACCCCGTTCAACGTGACGGGTGGTGCCGACGGCATCGAAACCGTCACCGTTCCCACTGAAATCGACGAAAATGCCGCCATCTTCGACCTGCAAGGTCGTCGCATGAACGCTTCTTCGCTGAAGAAGGGCATTTATGTTGTCAATGGAAAGAAAGTAATCATCCGATAACGCCCACAAAACTCAAGAATGATGAAAAACCCTAAATATCTTATCATTTTGGCCCTGCTGATGCTCGTCGTCAACGATGCGCAAGCGCAGTCGCTCCGATTGGACAACGCCAGCTTGAAGAATCAGTATCTGATTATCGACAAGGAGGCGGTGGACATCGACTACAACGGCTTTGCGACCGTTGCCGTGGCTGCCAACTGCGACTACCAGACGACGGCAGACGAATGGATGGTTGTGCGACGCATGCACAATGGCAACACAGCCATCTTTCCCCAGCCGAACTACAGCAGCCAGACTCGCGAGGGTGTGGTGACATTCAAGTCGGCCGACGGAACGGTGACGCGCTCCCTGACGGTGCGCCAGGGTCCCGACACGTCGTGGAACGAGATTGTCACCGAGGAACCGGTCAAAGTGGCCAGCGTGTCGGTCGCCAACTCCGAGGCCCAGAGCGGAACACCCGCCTCGAACCTCATCGACGGCAATTTCTCGACCATCTGGCACAGCCGCTGGAGCGGACTGACGCAGTTCCCCGTGACGCTGACGTTCAATTTCACGAACTCGCCAACCATCGACTATTTCGTCTATACACCGCGCCAAGACGCCAGCACCAACGGCAATCCGAAGGTGGTGGAGGTGCAGACGCGTTGCGGCAGCGCATCGACGTTTACGAAATACGGCGAGTACAACTTCAATGGCTCCAGCTCGGCCACGATGATTACTTTCGACGGCGGCCTACAGGAGGTGAAGGCCATTCGTCTCATCATCAAGAGCGGACAGGCCGACTTGGCCTCGGGTGCCGAGGTGCAGTTCTTCAAGAAACCTACCGACAACACCTCGACTTCGATTTTTGCCGACGATTCTTGGTCGTCATTGAAGTCTGGTGCAACGCAGGCCGACGTGGATGCCGTGGACAACTCTTTCTGCCGCACGCTCGCACAAGGGCTGCTCGACGGCACCTACGACAAGCAATACCGCGTCACTACGCACGAGTGTAAGTATTCGCCGCAGGCCCTGTCCGACATGTGGAATGCGCCGGGTAAGTTCTACGACCAGCTGGAAGGCGTTACGGGCATCCATGTGCCGAAAAATTCCAGTCTCACCGTTGCCGTCAGCGGTATTCCCAACGGCAAGAGCGCCACGCTGAAGGTGGTGGCATGGTATGTGGGCAAGGACGGCAGCAATTTTGACGGCGGAAACCCGCAAATCACCCAGTACGCACTTCGCAATGGCTTCAACAAGTTCGAGTATGGCTTCGACTGGGACGGACTGGCCTACGTGGCCTACTTCGACGAGGAAAATCCCGACTCCTACAGCCCCATCACCGTACACATCATCAACGGCGAGCAGAACGGCTACCTCAGTCCCGACAAGACCAACGACGAGATGTTCAACCTCTGCCGCAAGGCGAAAAATATCTGCATGGACCTCGTGGGCTCGAAAGTCCACTCCGTATGGACATCGGCAGGTCTGGCCAGCTATTGCAAGACCAGCACGGGTGCCACAAAGGGCTTCCGGCAGTACATGAACCTGCTCGACACGCTCGTGCAGTGGGAACACGACCTGCTGGGCTTCACGAAGTACAACCGCGTGCCGAAAAACCACACTTTCGCCTACACGAACTGGACTTACTACATGTTCCAGGGCGGACTCGGCGTGAGCTTCCACCACGGTCAGGAAAGCCGCGTGCTCAACTGCCAGCGTGTGATGCACAATGACTACGATGCCGTTTGGGGACTCTCTCACGAGTGGGGTCACCAGCATCAGATGGCACCCTATTTCAACTGGGCAGGCATGACCGAGGTCACCAACAACATGAATTCCTACTACAACGTGGTTCACATGGGCTATAATACGGGCTACGGCCACGGCTCGGAGCCTGCCGATGGGTTGGTAATCTACAACGGCAGGGTAACAGGCATACTTTCGGCCAAAGACCAGACGACCTACACCACCCTGACACAGGATGGCGGTCCGATGACAACCCGCAAAAACGCCTATAACAACCGTGCCAGCTATTCCTGGAACAGCAACCTTTCGCGACTCTGCGCGTCGATGCAGGACGACTCCTGGACCGATAAGGAAAAAGACGGCCCGCTCTGGTTCGACTACACGAACTATGCCACCGTGCGCCCGTATGTCGCGCTTTACCAGTATGCAGTGGATAAGCTCGGCCTGAAAGACTTCGGCCCCGACCTCTACGAGGCGCTTCGCCAGACCGACGACCAAGAAGGCTCGAAAATCGAGAAAAACGACGGCGTGGATAAGTACGAACTGCTGGCTTCGGCCCAGAACAACAATAAAAACGGCAAGCTCGCCGTGTTCAGAAGCCAGTATCCGAATAGCACGTGGACGAAAAGCAACTACATCACCACGTCGCACTGCGGTCGCTCGGAAAACAGCGTGCCCTTCATCATGAACTACATCCGCAAGGCCAGCCGACTGACGGGCTACAACCTCTTCCCCTACTTTGAGAAGTGCGGAATGCTGCGCCAAGTGGCTCTGCGCATCTACGACGGCAACTGGTATCTGATGACCGCCGACATGTACGACGAATTCAAGGCCGACATGGAATCGCTCGGGCTCAAGACCTGCGACGATGCCATGGTTAAAGCCATTCTTACGATTGCAACTCCGAATTATGCGCGTCCCAACATTCCAAATTAAGAGAAAAAAAATGAAAAGACTAACAGTAACAACATTCCTGCTGGCCTTGTTCTGCTCGACAATGCTGGCGCAGTCCTTCGACCTTAGAGGTCAAAGTGTTAGCACACAGCGACTTTTCATCGCTAAAGATATTGTCAATCTCGGAAACAGCGACTTTGCAACGGTTGCCGTGGCCGCCAACTGTGATTACACGGCAACAGCCAGCGAAGACTGGCTGACACTGCGTAAGACAGCCAATGGAAACACGGCAATTTTCGCACAGACGAACTACGATATCTCCGACCGCGAGTGCACGGTGACCTTCGCCTCTGCCGACGGAACAGTCAAGCGCACGATGAAGGTGACACAGGAAGGCTACGACATCGGCGACGAACTCATCCCCGTTGCCAGCGGAACGGCTTCGCAGTCGCAAAGCGGAGAGGGCATCGACCGCTCTTTCGACGGGAATTTGAGCACGCTCTACCACTCGCCTTACTCGGGAACGAGCTTCCCCGTCAGGCTGGTGTATAACCTGAGAGAACCGTCGCACGTGGACTACGTGCTCTACACGCCCCGTCAAGACAACAATACCAATGGTAATTTCGGGCAGGTGACGATAGAGTACCAAGTCGAAGGCAGTTCGACATGGGTAAAACTCGGCGACTATAATTTCAATGGAAGCGCCAGTCCAACCCCCGTCGATTTCGGCGAAACGGGCATTGACAATGTCAAGACAGTACGCTTCACCGTCAAGAGCGGCACGGGCAACTGGGCCAGCTGTGCCGAAATGCAGTTCTTCAAGAGAACTGGATACATGAGCAGCATCATGGACCTTTTTGCCGACAACCTCTGCACGAAGCTGAAAGACGGCGTGACGCGCGAGCAAATCGAGCAAGTCAAGACGAAGGAATTCCGCGACGCCGCCCTCGCCATGTATGAAGGAACCTATTCCACGGAGTTCCGCGTGGGTGAATTCGGTGCGTTTATTCCGCCAAACTCGCTCATCGGACAACTCAAGACGTGGTTCACCTACAGCCACTATGAGAATGCAACGGGTATCACTTTCAATCCTGGCGACATCGTCGTGATGCTCGTCGAAGGTATTGAGAGCGACGGCATCCAGCTGCAAATCCGCAACTTCGGACCGAAGGTGTTCACCACGGGCCGCTATGGCGTGCGCAACGGTCTGAACATCATCAAGGTCAACCACAAGGGTAACGGCTATATCGACTATTTCACGAACAACTGGAGAAAGGCTCCGAAGGTGAAAATCCACTTCCTCAACGGCGTGGAGCAAGGCTATTTCAGCCCGTATCTCAAAGGACATACCGACGCCGACTGGAAACGCCTGCTGAGGAATGCCAAGGGCGACTGCCTCGACATGCGCGGCAAGTACGTCAACTGCGTGTTCCCCGTGGACAACATCAAGAAGAAATGCCCGAACCAAGGCGAACTGCTCATGAGCCAGTACGACGAATTGGTTCGTCTGGAACGCGAAATCATGGGTCTGATCAAGTATGAATACGACTTCCCCAACCACCAAACCGTGACCACGGTCGAGAAGAGCTCCGGCTATATGCACGCCAACAATGACAACTGCTGTGTGCCGATTGTGGCTGTAAACGACGCGCTCGTTGCCGGCGACAACTTCCCGACATGGGCCATCGGCCACGAGCTCGGCCACGTGAACCAGACGAATGGCTTCCGCTGGCCCGGACTCGCCGAGGTGACCAACAACGTGATGGCAGCCTACGTGCAGCATATGTTCTCGCCCAACGGCTGGCACCGCTTGGAGAATGAAGCCAACCGCTTCCGCTATTATCGCTATCTCGACGGCGGTGTGCGCAAAGACCTCACGTGGTTGCCGAGTGTAGAAAAAGACGTGTTCGCCACGCTCATTCCGCTTTATCAGTTGCTCGTCTATACGCGCTTCGCAGGTTTCGCCCCCGATGCTTATCCAGATTTCTACGAGAAAATGCGTAAGATGGATGTGCCCGCAGGCAGTGGTCCGCAGCAGGTGAATTTCGTGCGCCAGTTCTGTCACATGGCGAAGATCGACTTCATCGACTTCTTCAAGAAAGTCGGAATCCTGAAAGTCATCGACCAACACGTGGCCGACTACAGCGGTGCTCAGCTCACCATCACGCAGTCGATGATCAACAACGTGGAGAACGAAATCAAGAAAGCGGGCTATCCCGAAGCTCCTGGCGGACTCTACTTCATCGACGCGTGGAACTATCCGATTTTCCGCGACAAGAAGGAACTCGTGGGCAACACCGTGGGCAAAGGCTGCGTGAAGTCGAATAACAACGTACGCATCCAGCACAGCATGTGGCAGAACGTGGTGGGCTTCGAGACCTACAAGGCCGACGGCACACTGCTCCACATCACGAACTATGGTCGTGGCGAGGGTGGAACCACCGCAACGCATACCAATTGCGAGTGGAATGCAAGCGAAAGTCCGGCCTACATCATGGCTGTGGGCTACGATGGTACGAAAATCAAGTGTTACGAACCCAAATAATCGTTTTTTAAAAAAAAGATTTGAGAAATGTTTAAGAATTTCACAGGTTTTCACCTGGTAGAGGCGTACCACAAAATACGCCACGAGAATCGTTTTCATCCGAATAGGGTGTTTGTCAAGACCACCGAGGCCATCGCCGTGCTGCTGATTACGCTGACGCTTTGGAACCTGCCGACAACGGCCTTCGGCATCGACGGGCTGACCGTCGTGCAGCAGCGCATCATCGCCATTTTCGCCTTCGCCACGCTCATGTGGATACTCGAAGTGGTGCCGTCGTGGGCCACATCGGTGGCCATCATCGGACTGATGCTGCTCTTCACGAGCGACAGCGGCATCAAGTGGATGTGCAACCCCGACGAGGTGGGCACGCTGCTCAGCCACAGGGGCATCATGGCCTGCTTCGCCGACCCCGTCATCATGCTTTTCATCGGCGGTTTCATCCTTGCGATTGCCGCCTCGAAAACGGGTCTCGACGCGCAGTTGGCCAAGTTTCTGCTGAAATTTTTCGGCACCAAGAGCGAGAATGTGCTGCTCGGCTTCCTGCTCATCACGGGACTTTTCTCGATGTTCATTTCAAACACCGCCACCGCCGCCATGATGCTCACCTTCCTCACGCCCGTGTTCAAACAGCTGCCGGCTGAGGGCAAGGGGCGCATCGCAATGGCACTGTCGATTCCTGTGGCGGCCAACCTCGGTGGCATGGGAACGCCTATCGGTACGCCGCCGAACACCATCGCCATGAAATATCTGAACGATCCCGAAGGCCTCAATCTCGGGTTGGGATTCGGCCAGTGGATGATGTTCATGCTGCCCTTGGTCATCGTGCTGCTGCTATTGAGCTGGTGGATACTGAAGACTGTGTTCCCTTTCTCGCAGAAGACCGTGGAACTGAAAATCGAAGGCGGAATGAAGAAGGATTCGCGCACGTGGATTGTCATCGTGACGTTTATTGTGACGGTGTTACTCTGGCTGCTCGACACTGTCACCGGTATCAATTCCTACACCGTTGCGCTGATTCCCTTCGTGGTGTTCGCGCTGACGGGTGTCATCACGAAGTACGACCTCGAGGAAATCAACTGGTCGGTGATTTGGATGGTGGCTGGCGGTTTCGCCCTCGGCTACGGCCTGAACGCCTCCGGACTGGCTGCCAACGCCGTTGAGAGCATTCCCTTCGGCAACTTCTCGCCGATTCTGATTCTCGTGCTCTCGGGTCTCATTTGCTATGCGCTGAGCAACTTCATCTCGAACTCGGCCACGGCAGCCCTGCTCATGCCCATCCTTGCCTTCGTCTGCGGAGCTATGGGCGACAAGCTCGATGCCATCGGCGGAACGCCCACGGTGCTCATTGGTGTGGCCATCGCAGCCTCGTCGGCCATGGTGTTGCCCATTTCCACGCCGCCAAACGCACTGGCCTACGCCACCAACCTCGTCAAGCAAAACGACATGGCGAAAATAGGCCTTATCGTGGGTATCATTTCAATGCTGCTTGGCTATTTGCTCCTGTATTTCGTAGCACAGCTGGGAATAATTTGAATAAGAAATGCATGAATATGAAGAGAGAGGGTTGAAAAAACTCTCTCTTTTTTTTGTGAGTTACGATTAAATTCGTAAATTTGCGGTCGAAAGTTATTAACAAGTCATCAATAATCGAGAAATTCTTATGAAGAATAACGAAGAAAAGCCTGCACCCGTGCAGGAAACGGCGGCTCAGGAGAGCGCGTCGTTCGACAGAAAACGCCATGTGATCGGAGCCTTCTTGGGGCCGATTTGTGCTTTATTGGTGTGGTTTACGCCCATCGAAGCGCTGACGCCTGAGTCGCACAAACTGCTGGCCATCATGACGCTGGTGGCCATTTGGTGGATTACGGAGCCGGTGTCGATTCCAGTGACATCGCTCGTCGGTCCGACGCTCTGCGTCATTTTCGGCGTGGTGTCGATGAAAGAGGCGTTCGCGGCCTTCGGAAATCCGATGATTTTCCTGTTTATGGGCGGTTTTATCATTGCGAAGGCCATGATGGTGAACGGACTGGACAAGCGCATCGCCTATGGCATCATGTCGATGAAATGGGTGGGCGACAATCCGCGTCGCATCTTCCTGGCCATCGGTCTGGCCTGCATGGTTTGCTCGGGATGGATCAGCAACACGGCCACGGCTGCGATGATGTTCCCGATTGCGCTCGGACTGCTTGAGGCCATTCGCGAAATGATGGCGGCCAATGGTCGCAACATCGACCTCTCGAGCTACAAATACGCCACGGGTCTGATGCTGATGACGGCCTATTCGTGCTCCATCGGCGGTGTGCTCACCCCGATTGGAACGCCTCCGAACATCATGATGATTGGCTTCCTGGCCGAGAAAGACCCGACGCTCTACCACATTTCGTTCTTCGATTGGATGGTTTGGGGCTTCATTGCGATGGTAATCTATTTCGTGATTGCCTACATCGTTTTGTCTCGTATGTTCCCCGCCGACGTGACGCACATCGAGGGTGCACAGAAATTCATTCGCGAGCACGTTGACCAGCTGGGCAAGTGGACGACGGCGCAGAAAAACACGCTCTTCGCCTTCCTCGTGGCTGTGACGCTGTGGGTGACGCCGGGCATTCTGAACGTGGTGTTCGGACACGATAGCGAAATTCTGAAGCAATACAATAAGATTTTCCCCGAAGCCATTGTTGCCATGATTGGCGGCCTGTTGCTTTTCTTCCTGCCGACGAACATCCGCAAGGGCGAGATGACGCTGCGCTGGAAAGAGGCCGTCGTGGGCATCGAGTGGGGCACGCTGCTGCTCTTCGGCGGTGGTTTGGCCATGGGCGGAATGATGTATTCGACGGGCCTGTCGGCTTGGATTGGCGACCAGATTGTGGCCATGATGGGCGGTCAGCCGTCGGAAATCCTCTTTGTGTCGGTGTTCTGCCTGGCCGCGCTGCTTATGTCGGAACTCACGTCGCACACGGCAGCCGTGGGCATGATTGGTCCGCTGGCCGTGGGAGCCGCTCTTTCGGCCGGATTCAGCCCGATTCCCGTGGCTGTGGGTGTGGCCTTGTCGTCGAGCCTCGGCTTTATGATGCCCGTTTCCACGCCGCCTAATGCCATTGTCTATGCCTCGGGCTACATTCCCATCACGAAGATGATTAAGTCGGGCGCGATTATTGACGTCATCGGCATCTTCTTGGTGACGATTCCGTTGGTGCTGTGGCTCGTGAAGGCTGTGATGGGAATTTGACAGGAACGTGAGAACCGTTTCACGAATATGGACAACGATGCTGTCGTTGCTGTGCGTCGCTGCTGCTGATGCACAGGGCGATAGCATCGTTCGCGATTTGCAGCGCGTGGATGTGGTGGCGCGTGGAAAAAACGATGCTGTGCGAGCCACGATTCCCACGCAGCGCATCGATGCAGAAAAGATGCGACTTCTCGGCATTCATTCCCTGACCGACGCGCTGAAGCACTTCGCAGGCACAACCGTGCGCGACTACGGCGGCGCAGGCGGCATGAAAACGGTGTCGGTGCGAGGCATCGGAGCGCGCCATACGGCGGTGGTCTATGACGGAATTGCGCTTTCCGACTGTCAGACGGGCGAAATCGACCTCTCGCGCTTTTCGTTGGAGCAGTTCGGCAGCCTCAGACTCGAAATTGGCGATGGCGACAACATTTTTCAGCCTGCCCGAAATCAGGCCGCTGCCGCGACATTAATATTAGAAAGCACTTCTGACATCACCCATTCTCCCTCCCCCTTCGGGGAGGGCTGGGGAGGGGCTTTGATTTTCGGTTCCTTCGGCCTCGTCAGTCCCTCGGTCCGACTCTCGCAGCCGCTCTCCGAAAAACTTGCGCTCTCGGCCTTCGGCGAATTTTTCCATGCCGACAACGACTACCCATTCACGCTCCACAACGTGACGCTGACCTCACGCGAGCGTCGCACCAACAGCCGCATGAACACGGGTCGGGGCGAGCTGAACCTGCACTGGATGCCGAGCGCGTCTGTGCAACTCTCGGCCAAGGGCTATTTCTACCACAGCCACCGCCATCTGCCCGGCATCGTGCGCTACTACACCAACGAAAACCACGAACGTCTGACCGACCAAAACGCCTTCGGACAAGTGCGACTCCGCGCGCAACTCGTCGAACGCTGGGCATTGCTTCTGAACGCGAAATTCGACTGGGCGCACACCGACTACGAAAACCGAACGCCTGGAAGTGCCCTTGGCGATGCCCGCTATTGGCAGCGCGAGTCCTACGGTTCTGCGGCACTGCTCTTCGAGCCATCGCCCTGGCTTTCGCTCGACTATTCCGCTGATTTTCAACGAAATACCCTGAACAGCACGCTCTCCATTTACGATGAACACCCGCGCCGCAATCTTTTTCTGCAATCGTTTGCGGCCAAGGCGCAGTGGCCGAGGCTGACCCTCGTGGCTCGGGCGCTCTGGAGCATCGCCAATGAAAGCGAGCGAGAAAACCACAGTTCCTTCGACCCCTCGCTGAGCCTTTCCTACCGACTTCTGCCGCGCGAAGAGCTCTACCTGCGAGCGATGGCGAAGCGAATCTATCGCCTGCCCACCTTCACCGAACTCTATTTCTACCACATCGGCGCGGCCCAGCTGCAGCCCGAGCGTGCCACGCAGTTCAATGTGGGGCTCACGTGGCGGAAATCGCACTTTTCGCTCACGGCAGACGCCTACTACAACCGCGTGACGGAGAAAATCGTGGCCGTGCCGTTCAACATGTTCGTGTGGCGCATCGCCAACATCGACCGTGCCCACATCCTCGGCCTCGACGTCACGGGATTCGCAAGCCAAAGTTTCGGGCAGCACCGTCTCAGCCTCGGCGCGAACTACAGCCTGCAACGAGCCATGAACGGCACGGTGAAGGACGCGCCCGACTACCACAAACAGCTGCCCTACACGCCGATTCACAGCTTCACGGCCACCATTTCGTGGGAAAATCCGTGGACGAACCTTGCGCTGACCACGAGCGGGCAATCGGCCCGCTGGACAAGTACCGACCACGCCGCCGGAACGCGCATCGCAGGCTTCTCCACCACCGATGTCTCGCTCTGGCGAACGCTCCTCGGCGACCGCCTCACCGCCCGAGTCACCCTCCAAAACCTCTTCGACCGACAGTATGACCTTGTCGCCCACTATCCGATGCCCGGGCGTTCGTGGCGGCTGAGCCTCTCGTTTAAGTTTTAAGATTGAACATCGAAAAAAATGAATATTAACCCTCAAAAATCAACCATCAAACTTGAAAAAATTATGAAAAAGTACACAAGATTCCTGTTCAGCCTGCTCACGGGCGCAATCGTTTTCACAGCGTGTGACGACACTGAAACCAAACCCAAGGACTACATCGACGTTCAGGTGGCCGACGGCGTTTTCATCCTGAACGAGGGAAGCTATTTCAGCCAAATCGACGGCTCGCTCGATTTCCTCAGCTATGCCAACAACACGCTGACGATGAATCGCGACGTCTTCAAGAATGTCAACGGACGAGCCCTCGGCGGCACGCCCAACCACGCCATTCGCTGCGGCTCGAAAATCTACATTGCCACGACCGACGAAAACCGCATCGAGGTGCTCGACGCCACGACGTTGAAGGACCTCACACCCATCACGCTCACGGCTCCACGCGAACTGTGCACCGACGGCGCATCGGTCTTTGTGTCGTCTTACACGGGTGAGGTGTCGAAAGTCGATACGGCTTCGCTCACGGTTGTGAAAAAATCGGCTGTTGTCGGTGCCAATCTCGAAGGAATCGCCTATCGGAAGAACTCGATCTACGTCTGCAATGCGTGGAACAGCGACTACACCTACAACTCGAACCTCGTGAAACTCTCAGCCACGACGCTCGAAAAAGAAAAGGACATCGTCGTCGTTGCGAATCCAAACCAGCTCATCGCCACTGAAAAAGACCTTTATCTGGCCTCGTGGGGCAACTACAACGACATTAAGCCCACAATCCAGCACATCGACCTCAGCGACAACGTGAAAACGCTGGCCCACGCCACGCACATGGCTCTGGGCAATGGCTGGCTCTACCTCATCGGCTCTACCTACGACGCAGAATGGAACGAGGTGAATACCTACACCGCGCTGAATCTGGAGACGGGCGAAGAGGTAAGGTTCATCGACGGACGCGAAATCGATTCGCCCTGTGCCATCGGCTACGACCCCATTTCCAAGCTCGTCATCATCGCCTCGCGCAAGAAATATCCCAACGCCGAGGGCAAACCCACTGTCAGCTACACGCAAGACGGCTACATCGCCTGTTACACGGGCGGCGGAATGTATGTCCACCACCTCGATTGCGGCGTGAACCCGGGCTCGTTGCTCTTCCTTTCGCACAGCGAAAAGTGGCCCGTCTATTAAGAAAAATCACTCGGCGGAATAGTCGGCTACGGTCTTGCGATACATATTATAGGTTCGCGCGCGAGAAATGTAGCCTTTGAGCGTACCATCGACGTCAACCACCGGCAGGTTGTTGGCGTTGGTGGTTTCAAATTTCTGCATCACGTCGGTCATCGGGTCGGCGGTGGTGAGCGTCGCGGAAACGTCGGTCATCACGTCGCTCACGGTGAATCGGCTGTAGAGTTCGGTGCGGAACATCACGTGGCGCATCCGCGTGACGTCGATTTCGCCCATAAGATGGTTTGCCGCATCTACGACGGGAATAAAATCGCCACGACTCTGGCTGATGACGTGGATGAGCCTTCCGAGCGGCATGTCGGGCTGTACGGCGGTGTATTCTCGCTCGATGATGCTGTCGAGAGTCATCAGCGTGAGCACCGACTGATCGACGTGGTGCGTGACGAGCTTGCCCTGTCGGGCCAGGCGGATGGCGTAGATGCTGTGCGGCTCAAACAGGCTGATGGTGATGACTGCTGCCACGCTCACCACGATGAGTGGAATGAAAAGCGCATAACCGCCCGTGATTTCAGCAATGAGGAAGATGCCCGTGAGCGGTGCGTGCATCACGCCGGCCATTACACCGGCCATTCCCAAAAGCGTGAAAGTCCTTTCCGACACCAACGGCCCCACCTCGTTCACGTTCCAGAGACGCGAGAAGAGGAATCCGCTGAATCCGCCCACGAAAAGCGACGGCGCAAACGTTCCGCCGACACCGCCGCTACCGTTGGTGGCCGACGTGGCAATCACTTTCGTCAGCAGCACGAGCGCAACGTACCACAGCAGCATATTCCCGTGGCCATAGAACAGCGAATTGTTGAGCATCTGGTTCCAGTCGGCCTCGCTTTCGCCGTTGAGCAGGATGTTCAGCGCGCCGTAGCCCTCGCCGTAGAGCGCGGGAAACAGGAAAATGAGCAGGCTGAGCAGCGTTCCGCCAAGGGCCAGACGCACGTAGCGTTGATTCTTGAGCTTGCTGAAAACGCCCTCGCACACGTCCATCATGCGAATGAAGTAGAGGCTCACGAGTCCGCAGGCCACGCCGAGCAAAATCGCAGGCAGAAGTGCACTGAGCTGCCATTCGGTGTCGAGATTGATGGCAAAAAGCGCGTCGCTGCCCATGAAAATATAGGTGAAGCAGGTGGCCGTGACACTCGCCGTGAGAATCGGCAGCAGCGAAGCCATCGAAAGGTCAACCATCAGCACTTCAAACGTGAAGACAAGACCAGCCATCGGCGCCTTGAAAATGCCTGCGATGGCTGCCGCCGCGCCACTGCCCACAAGGAGCATCAGCTTTTTGTTGTCGAAGCGGAAAAACTGGCCGAGATTCGAGCCGATGGCCGAGCCCGTGAGCACAATCGGAGCCTCGGCACCCACCGAGCCGCCGAATCCAATCGTAATGGCCGAGGCAATGACCGATGTCCAGCAGTTGTGGCCGCGCAGTCGCGACTTTTTCGACGAGATGGCATAGAGAATGCGCGTGATACCGTGCGAAATGTTGTCTTTCACGACGTAGCGCACGAACAGCATCGTCAGCCAAATGCCAATGACGGGGAAAACAAGGTAGAGCCAGTTGGCCGAGCTTGCCGAGAACCTCGACGTGAGCAGCGAGGAAATCAGATGGATGAGTTCGTGGAGCACGAAGGCCGCCACCGATGCGAAAAAGCCAATCAGCAGCGCGAGCACAATCATCAGCTGCCGCTCGGGAATGCGGGCGGTCCAGCGCAGCACTCGCTCTTGCAGTGCGCTACTGGCGGATGATTTTGAACTCTCCATTCTCGCTAATCTTGATGATGCTGCTGGGCTTGTGGGGCTTCTTTTCCTGCCGACGGCTCCAGCAGACGTAGTCCACCGCGTCTAACAAGGCTGGGGAAATGTCGCGGAAATGCTGTGGAGCAGGCTCTCCGCTCACGTTGGCGCTGGTGCTCACGATGGGTTTCTGGAAACGATAGCAAAGCTCTTTCGAGAAGGGTTCGTGCGTCAATCGCATGGCCACGCTGCCGTCTTCGGCCACGAGGTTCGGAGCCAGTCCGCTCGCCTTGTCGAAAATCAGGGTGATGGGCGAGGTGGCCAGCTCCATGATGTTCCATGCCACTTCGGGCACGTTTCGCACGTAGCGCTGCAGGCGGCCTTCGCTGTCAACAAGGCAAATCAGCGCTTTCGAGTCTTCGCGCTGCTTGATTTGGAAAACGCGCGCTACGGCCTCGGCATTCGTGGCGTCGCAGCCGATTCCCCAAATCGTGTCGGTAGGGTAGAGGATTACGCCTCCCTTGCGCATCACCTCCACCGCTTTCCGGATATCGTCTTCTTGCTTCAAAACACAAGGATTTTGTAGCCGAAGGTCAGGGAGAAATATTGGTTGCGAGCCTTTCCGAGCAGCATACGGGCCTTGTCGCTCTTAGCCACTCGGCGCGGAGCCCAGTTCCAACGTCCGTCGATGGTGAAATTCTTCGCCACGACCAGTTCCACGCCGATAGGGAAAGAAAATTCGCCCTTGTGCAACTCATCTTTGATGTTGTTGTTGAGGTCGGCAACCTTCGCCCTTCCGCTAATCATCGTACTGAAGGTGATGCCCGCATAGAAACCCAGTTTCTGGTTGAAGGAATACTTCAGGAGATAGCTCGTGTCAAGATAGTCAAGATTGTATTCGTAGGGATTCTCGGGGCCAACGAGGTAGTTCCCGCGCTCTTCCTCGATAATCATATTGGGATCTACGACGATGTTCTTCGCGCCTTTTCTGGAATAGGCGGCCTCGAAAGTCATGGAGAAGTTCGGATTGACGAAAACTTCCGTCAGAAGGGCTCCGCGGAACCATGGCTTCATGTCGCCGCCTACTGCCGTCATGGTCGAAATCGACGGTCCGACCTTTCCTCCCACGAGAACGTCCCACATATCGTAGGGTTCTTCTCTCAATTGTGCCTGAACAGTGGTGCTGACTGCAAACGACAGCATCACTGCGAAAAAAAGAATCTTTTTCATACTTCGTTTTGAATTTTAAATTGATTTTGATGCAAAGGTACAACTTTTTATTGAAATGAGTCCAACTTGCGGAAGAAATTTGTAACTTTGCACGTAATTTTTGACGAATATGACGAAAAATGACTTGAAAATCGTGTTCATGGGCACGCCGGAGTTTGCAGTGGAAACGCTTCGTGCATTGGTGGAGGGAGGCTACAATGTGGTGGCCGTGGTGACGCAGCCCGACAAGCCTGTCGGACGGCATGGCTCGGTTTTGCGGGCGCCGGCAGTGAAGGAATACGCCCTTTCGGTGGGGCTCCCCGTGTTGCAGCCCGAAAAGATGAAAGATGCTGGTTTTGTCGAACAGCTGCGCAGCTATCACGCTGATTTGCAGGTGGTTGTGGCCTTTCGGATGTTGCCGGAAATTGTGTGGGCGATGCCTCGCTTCGGCACGTTCAACGTCCACGCGGCCCTCTTGCCGCAGTATCGTGGTGCTGCGCCGATTAACTGGGCGATTATCAATGGTGAGACGGAAACTGGCGTCACCACTTTCTTCCTCGACCACGACATTGATACGGGTAAAATAATCTTACAAGAACGCTTCCCCATTCCCGACGATGCCGACGTGGAATACGTTTACGACGGATTGATGCATCTTGGTGCTGAAATCGCCCTTGAAACCGTCGATTTAATCATTTCTTCCGGTGGAAAAGTTTCTGTAATCCCGCAGGAAGAAATCCTTTCAGCAATATACTCTGAATACTCCCCTCTCCCTTTGGAGAGGGGTCGGGGGAGAGGCTGTCAATTGTCAATTGTCAATTGTCAATTGAAAACAGCTCCCAAACTCTTCAAGGAAAACTGCCGAATTGATTGGTATCAGTCAGTGAAAAATATTTACAATTTTGTACGTGGGCTTTCGCCCGTTCCATCAGCGTGGACCACGCTTGTTCCCCTTGCTGAGACCGAGTTGCATACCCCTATTGACTTGAAAATTTTCAAAACCCAGATGGCTTCCGAAGCCTGCGAAGCAGAGCCTGGCACGCTTCGTACGGTGAAAAATCGCCTTTTCGTTGCTACTGCTGACGCGTGGCTCGAAATACTCGACCTCCAGCAGGCTGGCAAGAAACGAATGACCGCCCGCGACTTCCTCAATGGCTTTAAGAATCCCACGGAGTTTCGTCTGAAATAAATTTACATCTATTTCAGTTTGTTGAATACCATTCTCACCATAAAAAAGTTGACGGGAACCACGATGCAATATACGGGTAGCGGTGCGTATTCCTGACTAACGCCAAGCCAAATGAATACGTTGAGAAGCGTTATACTTAGCAAATAGTTGCACAAGTGCGCTCCTGCGAAGCCGATGCCGTTTTTAACATTTTTCTCCTTCTTAAAGGTGAATAAGGCAGTCAGCATGTAGTTTGCGAAAAAACTCAACAGATAGCCAACCGTATAGGCCACTGTTGGATTGATATATTTTTGGAGAATCCAATAGATACCATAGTGCAGCGCGGTTGCAAACACCCCCACCATGGCAAAGCGAATCATCTCGCCCATCGTCTTGCGATTGAAAATTTTTAACATACTTCGTCAAAATTTTCTGCAAAGGTACAATTTTTCTACGAGATAATGCCACCGAAATTCAATTTTGTGTCACGATTTTCAAAAATGTATCAAAGAATGAAAAAATGTGAAAAGTCCTGGTTAGAACTCCATTTTTTTGTTAAATTCCTTTTCGATGTCTAAAAAAAGGAGTACCTTTGCACCATAAATAGTGAAAACACGACTGATTATACAAACGGTTCTGCGGAAACTAAGTTGTTTCCCTACGCGGAGGCATTGATAGTCAAAGGGTTGCGCTTTGCCAATGGCTGCGCAACTTGACTCTCCGATTCGAATTCTAACGGAGAGGAGGGATTGATGTGCCTCCAAGAAAGTATGATTAAATTCTTAGATTTACAGAAAATTACTGCGAAATATGCCGACGAGATCCACGAGGCGGTGAGTCGTGTCGTTGATTCTGGTTGGTATCTTCAAGGCGAAGAAAACGAGCGATTCGAGCAGCATTATGCCGATTACATCGGCACGAAGCATTGTGTGGGTTGCGCCAACGGCCTTGACGCGCTCATCTGGATTTATCGTGCCTACATCGAAATGGGCGTGATGCAGCCAGGCGACGAGGTCATCGTGCCGGCCAACACCTACATCGCCTCGATTCTCGCCATCACGGAAAACGGCTTGAAGCCTGTGCTCGTGGAGCCGCGCCTCGACACGCTCGAAATTGACGCCGACCGCATCGAGGAGGCCATTACTGAGCGTACTCGCTCCATACTCCTTGTCCACCTCTACGGGCGCTGCGCCTACACGGAGAAAATCAGCGAAATCTGCCGAAAACACGGCCTAAAACTCGTCGAAGACAATGCGCAAGCGCATGGGTGTAACTCTCAACTCTCAAAAACTGGTTCGCTGGGCGAAGCCGCAGGCCACTCGTTCTACCCGGGAAAAAACCTCGGTGCCTTTGGCGACGGTGGTGCCGTGACCACCAACGACAAGGAACTCGCCGACACCGTACGCGCCCTCGCCAACTACGGCTCGGAAAAGAAATACGTTTTTAAATACAAAGGTCGCAACAGCCGTTTGGACGAGATTCAAGCCGCCGTGTTGGACGTGAAACTCCGTCATTTAGACGAAGACAACGCCCACCGGCAGGAAATCGCCAACTACTATTACGAGCATATCGCCAATCCGCTGATTACGCTGCCCACGCGCCTGCCCGACGCCCACAACGTCTATCACCTTTTCCCTATTCTGTGCGAGAAGCGCGACGCGTTGCAGTCCCATCTGGCGGAGAACGGCATCCAAACCTTCATCCACTATCCCATTCCGCCGCATCAGCAGCAGTGTTACAGGGCGTGGAATGACCTCTCTTTCCCCATCACCGAGCAAATCCACCAGCAGGAACTCAGCCTGCCGATCAGTCCCGTGATGACGATGGAGGAAGTAAATGATATATTAAGGGTAATTCGAGGTTTTTACACCTAAAGTGATGATAGGATGAAAATGCTTGGGTGGACTTCTAATGTCGCTATACATACCGAGAATATGCAGTAACAAAGGTAATAATTAATCAAGTAATAAATCGATACGTTATGGAGTTTAATTTGTTTATTGAAAAAATTGCTAATCAGTTTGATGACACTGATGCAAGTGAAATAACTGCTGATACTGAATATCAGGAGTTGGACGAGTGGAGTTCTTTAACAGCTATGAGCATCATAGCTTTTGTTAAAACAGAAATGGGAAAAACCATCACGGGACGTGAGATCCGTTACGCTAAGACGGTAAAGGATTTGTATAATCTCATTATGGCTAAATAGATGAGTCTGCAGTACAATCCATTCTCTTTGTCTGACAAGACCGTTCTTGTGACGGGTGCCTCCTCTGGAATAGGTCGTGGCATAGCGATTACTTGTTCTAAAATGGGAGCATCTGTCATGATCAATGGTCGTAGCATGGCCAAACTAAAGGAGACATTCTCTTTGATGGAAGGGGATAGAAATACCATCGTTGCAGGAGACCTGACAGATAAAGCTTCGTTGATGGAAATAGTGGGCAAACTCTCAAAATTGGATGGCATCGTCCATTGTGTAGGTGTAGGTCAACGGATGCCGTGCAAAGACTTGACAGATAATGATATATCCCAAGTGATGGATGTTAATTTCAAAGCTCCAGTGTTGCTTCAAGCAGAAATACTTCGTCAAAAGAAGATAAACAAAGGCGCATCTATTGTTTTTATAGCATCCATTGCATCGTGGTCACCCAGTATGGGAAATTCCATGTACAGTGCCTCTAAAGGGGCCGTTATATCATATGCAAACTGTTTGTCGTTAGAGTTGGCTCCAAGAAAAATCAGGGTTAACTGTATCAGTCCGGCAATGGTATGGACTGATCTGATACAAAATGAAGCTGTTGACGAAAAACAGCTGAAAGAAGATGAAAAAAAATATCCTCTTAAACGTTACGGGCAACCAGAAGATATTGCGAATCTCGCAGTTTATATGTTGTCGGATGCATCCACATGGATGACTGGAAGCAATGTAAAAATATCCGGAGGGGGGAAATTGAGTTGATAATGGCATATATTAAAGCAATTTCATATTACCTACCAGAAAAGGTAGTAACAAATGAGGAACTTGTAAAAGAGTTTCCGGAGTGGAGTGTTGATAAGGTTGCCCAGAAGGTCGGGGTGGATTCTCGTCGTATTACAGCAGAAAACGAAACAGCGGGAGACCTGGCAGAAAAGGCAGCACGCAGACTTTTCGAGGAATATGATGTAGATCCTAAGTCAATAGACTTTCTTATGCTCTGTACTCAAAGTCCCGATTATTTCCTTCCTTCAACAGCCTGTATTCTGCAAGACAGACTTGGTATTCCAACATCTGCAGGCGCTTTTGATTATAACCTAGGATGTTCTGGATGTATATATGGCATGGCAATTGCTAAAGGACTGATAGAAGCAGGGATTGCCCGTAATGTTCTTCTGCTTACTGCTGAAACTTACAACAAATACCTTCATCCGTCAGATAAGAGCAATCGTTCTATTTTTGGCGATGGGGCAGCAGCCTGTTTGATTTCCACAGAAGGTTTTGCCAAGATCGGTGAGTTCTCATTGGGTACTGATGGTAGTGGGGCAAATCATTTGATTGTCAAGTCTGGCGCATCCCGTCAAAAGTCTCCGACAGGCAAGTCTGTTGAAGATGAAGAAGGACATATATGGCATGATGATTACCTTTATATGAATGGCGGTGCTATTTTCAATTTTACATTGGATGCAGTTCCTGCTATGATGAAAGACATCTTGGCTAAAAACAAGATAGAAAAGGATGGTATTGATTATTATGTGTTCCATCAAGCCAACAAGTTCATGTTAAGTACCATTCGCAAAGTATGTCTCTTGCCGAAAGATAGGTTCTACATCAATCTATATAACACAGGCAATACAGTATCGTCAACAGTATTGATCGGCCTTAAAGATTGTATTGACAACGGCTCCATTAAGAAAGGCGATAAAGTGATGATCTCTGGTTTTGGTGTCGGATTGTCGTGGGGTGGAACACTATTGAGTTTCAATTAAGCTTATGTTATTCAATTCATTAGATTTCCTCCTCTTCTTTCCGGTAGTATGTCTGGTTTACTACGTTATTCCTTCATTGAAATGGAGGAATCTGTTCTTGTTGCTTGCCAGTTACTACTTTTACATGAACTGGGAGCCTGTATATGCTCTCTTGCTACTGGCAAGCACGGTGATTACCTTCCTGGCATCATTAGGTATTGACAGGTATGAAACCAAAAAGAAATGGATTTTAGCTTTATCGATTATTGCTAATTTATCTATACTGTTTTTCTTCAAATACTTCAACTGGGCAGCCGACAATGTCGCTTCCTTAATGGATCTTGCAGGCATATCTATACATATACCTGAGTTTAAGGTGTTGTTGCCAGTAGGTATCTCTTTTTATATTTTTCAGGCACTTGGCTATTCGATTGACGTGTACTACAAGTCTGTCAAGGTGGAAAAGAACTTCTTCACCTATGCGCTTTTCGTGTCCTTTTTCCCCCAGTTGGTGGCAGGGCCTATAGAAAGGTCAACCAACTTATTGCAGCAATTCCACGTTAAGCATAAGTTTAGTTCTGAACAGGCAATCAAGGGGGTAACCTTGATGTTGTGGGGCTACTTCTTGAAACTGGTCATTGCTGATAATCTTGCCGTTCTCGTAGATAGTGTGTACAACCATCTCGATATCCAGACAACAGGGGGAAGTGCCTTGGTTGCAAGCATATTCTTTTGTTTTCAGTTGTATGGAGATTTTGCCGGTTATTCCTTTATTGCCATTGGTAGTGCTGCAGTGATGGGATATAAACTCATGGATAATTTCCGTCGTCCCTATTTCTTCTCTGTGTCAGTACAGGATTTCTGGAAAAGAAACCATATTTCATTGACCACATGGTTTATGGATTATGTGTATTATCCTTTGGTAGGAAGTAGTACCAGTCAGAAATGGTGGTGCTTTTGCATTTTCTTCACATTCTTCCTCTCTGGTTTCTGGCATGGTGCTAATTGGACTTATGTTGTATCATTCTCGATATTTGGTATATATCTGGTTGTTTGTATTCTGAAAGAGAAGCGACAAAAGAAGTTTGAAAAGAAATATCAGTTGAAGAAAAAGGAATGGTGGCTGTGGCTGAATCGCGTTGTAACATTCTTTTTGGTGATGTTTGCTTTAGTCTTCTTCCGTGCCAATACGGTCAGCGATGGCTTCACGATAATACGTCGTATCTTTACCAATCTTGATGGTCTGGTTCTATTCTTTAACGACAAAAGAGTCCTCTTATTCTTATTACTATTGTTTGTCGTAGAGTATGCAATAGAGTATAAAAAGACATCACTTGCCGAACGGCATTTCTTGTCTTTCTATACAGTATCATCAATTGCATTAGCATATATCATTCTATTATTTGGAAACTTTGGTCGTAATGAGTTTATCTATTTCCAGTTCTAAGTAATGAACAAGTTTTTGAAATACATCTTGTTGCTGGTCCTGTTTGCCTATATTCTTCCAGCAATATTAGCCTTTTCCTTACCTTCCAACCCTAATGGTTATTACAAAGGTTACGAGTTAAAGTATAACCGTTTGGATACCATGAAGAGCCCGCGTCTTTTAATTTTTGGAGGTAGCGAAATCGCTTTGGCAATAAATACTCGATTGTTGCAAGATAGCCTGAAAATGAATGTGGCAAATTTAGGTTTGCATGCAGGACTTGGTGTCGATTTAAATCTGAATGACGCGCTGAAGCATTCCCGAAAAGGAGATATAGTCCTTTTTTCTTTTAGTTCCTTTTTAGGGTCAGGTCAAGGGGGGAGCGATGCTTTCAGCATACCTTATTTAGTCGATTATTTTCCTAGTAAATTCTTTGAGTTGAGTCGTCAAAACAAGATTTGTGCCGTATGTGGTGTTTTCCCCTTGTTAAAAGGAAAAATCAATTATTTAAAGAGTAAATGGGGTGGGGAAGCCACTCAGTTTTATACATTGAAAAGCATTGACGAGTATGGAGATATTATAAAGCCCCAAAGAGAACCTTATGTTTATCCTGGAAAGGGTAAGGTTGATTCGACTGATTACGTTACAAATAATACTTCTTATTTGACCTCTGTAGCAGACCGTATGAATACGCTCAAGAAGCGTGGATGTATTGTATATATCATACCTTCAGTAAGGCATCTGTTGAGGTATCAATCAGATAGACTTGCAATTGAACGGTTGGCTGACTTCATGAAAGAAAGAGGAATTGAACAGCTTTTTGATGCAAAAGAGTCTGCGGTCTCTAATGATCTTTTGTATGATAATCCGTATCATACAAATAATGAAGGTGCCGTATTCTACTCCAATCTGATAGTAAAGTATTTGAATCCCGTTTTATCAGCACAACAATGAGCAAACGAATTGAATATATCGATGCACTTCGGGGATTTTGTATGTACCTTGTCGTGTATTCGCATGTATGGACATATGGCTATAAGGCCGACTCGTCGAATTCGTTTGATCATATCCTGGTCAACTTTTTCTTAGCACTATTCTTCTTTGTTAGTGGTTTCGTGGCATATAAAAAGGACTTCTCCTGGACTGTTGGAACTGTTACAGAAATTTGGAAGAGGAAATTTGTGCAACTCATCATACCTTCTGTTATCTTTTGCGCTCTCTTCTGCTGGCAGTTAGCCTGCAATTGGAAAACTGCATACAACCCTGAACCACTTTTGGGTATTGCCACATCATGGTACTGGTTTACGGTCCAACTGTTTATCTTTTTTGTTTTCTATACCTTGACAATGTTGATGCTCCGGCATGTGAAGAGTGACTACCATAGTTTTTCCCTAATTGTTATTGCTCTTCTTATATATTGCATCAGTTTCTCTCATACAATCATTGAAAGAACACAAATTGGTGCTGATTTCTTCCGGTATTTAGGGATGAAGCACTGGAGGTTATATGTATTCTTCATCATGGGTGTCTTAATGAGAAAGCATATCTCAGCAATGAAGAAGTGTATTGAGCATCCTATGTGGATGGCAGTGATTGTTATGGTTTTCTTTTTGATGGTATTTTGTTCTGATCACATTACTCTACCACTGTGGAAACCAATTGGTGCTATTGTATATGGCGGAGTGAGTATTTTGGTTATTTTTGCGTTCTTCTCCAAGCACTATACTTCTTTCTCTCATGAGAAGATATTGGGACGAACCATGCAATATGTCGGTAAGCGGACATTGGATATTTATATGATCCATTATTTCATACTGCCGAGACATCTGAAATGTTTTGGCCATTTTTTTTCGGATAATTTGAATCCTGTGATAGAGTTCTTTGTAACGTCCATAATTGTCTTGTTGATTATCGCTATTTCGGTTTTGATAGGCAACATTATTAGACTCAGTCCTTTTCTATCGCATTATCTGTTAGGAGAAAAGTCGTCTTCTAAAAACAAGCATATGCATTCGAACATATTGAGATGGATTTGAAACGGAATAGTTCTATAGACTTTGCTGCCGGCCTGATGATTGTGTCAATGATTATGATGCACATTCGATTCTTTTCAGGAAGTAAATGGTGTTCTTTCTTAACAGACCTGCTCCCATTCTTCTTGGCTTGGTTCTATTTCAAGTCTGGTATGTTCTATAAAGAGAGAAATTGGATTGACACGTTAAAGAATGGCTATTCAAAGTTGATCAAGCCGTTTCTTATCTTTTCTGTAATAGGATTTGTCTTGTATCTTATATTCAATGGAACGGTTAACTGGAAACTTTCAATCAAGGAGTTTGTGATGTTGTTTTTTTTTTGCTAAATAGCAATGAGCCGTTGGGGTAGTTTAGCATCCTCAAGACACGAGAATGTTATATAGACGGAATCTTGGTTCAATAGTTATTGACGGAGACATTTTTTATGGAAAAAAGAAATAATCGTATAGTTAGTGCAATGCATAAATCATAATATTTTAACAAATTTGTAATTATTAAATTAATTTAGTTATGGAAATTAAAGATTTTGTTGAAAATTTTGCAGCTCAGTTTGATGATACTGACGCAAGCGAGATTACGGCTGGTACCGTATTCAAGGAACTAGACGAGTGGTCGTCTCTGATTGCTCTGAGTGTGATTGCCATGGTGGATGAGGAGTATGACATTACCATCAAGGGTGATGACATCCGTAACTCGAAGACCGTGGAGGATTTGTTTAACATAGTTAAGTCTAAGGCATAATGGCATTCCTGAAGATACCAAATGTCGCTATCAGGGGTATATCCGCCTGTGTACCTCCCAAAGTGGAGGAAAACAGGGATATACCCTTCTATACCCCTGAAGAGGCGGAGAAGGTTATAGAGTCTACTGGTGTAGAAAGGAAACATATTGCAAGCGATGGAATAACAGCCTTTGACCTGGGATTGAAAGCTTGCGAGAAACTGCTGAATGATCTCGGCTGGGAACGAGATTCGGTAGACCTGATATGCAATGTCACTCAAACAAGTGATTACACAAACCATCCTAATGTGTTTCTTCTTCATGAGAAATTAGGGTTAAAAAATGAGTGCATGTCACTTGATATGTACCATGGCTGCCCAGGATGGGTTGTCGGGCTTAGTTCTGCTGCTGCATTAATGAGTCAAGGGACATTAAAACGTGCTCTTCTGGTTGCGGGAGACAATATCACGTCCGTTCAGTATCGACAGGACCGAGAGAGTAGACCTTTGTTTGGTGATGCTGGCTCGTGCACGGCTTTAGAGTTTGATGAAGATGCTTCTCCACTCTATTTTCAAACTGGCACCAATAGCGTTGACGGTGTGGCTTTGATACACAAGAAGGGTGGTATGCGTGAACCTCATACTCTTGAGACATATAAGCAAGAACTCGGCATGCTTTCCGGCCAACTATCCACAGATGGCGTAGAAGACTTGATGGATGGGATGAGTGTATTCTCTTTTGGAATTACAACACCGCCGAAGAGTATCAAGAAGCTATGCGAAGAGTTTAACATCGACTTGTCGGGCATAGACAAGCTGGTTCTGCATCAGGCAAACAAATTCATGATCAATAAGATTGTGAAAAAGCTAAAAATGGATCCCGAGAAAGCCCCGTCTTGTCTGAAAGACTACGGTAACACGACTAACTCTTCTATACCTCTTACTATAGTAACCCAATGCAATGCTGAGTATAGTTCAAAGAAACTTTCCACGATAAGTTGTGGATTTGGTACGGGATTGTCGTGGGGGACTGTATATTTTGAGACTGACCATATCGTATGTCCTGATATCATCAATTATTAATTATGTATAATCCATATTCATTAGAAAATAAGACGATATTGATAACTGGAGCTTCGTCTGGAATAGGTAAGGCGACTGCTTTGGAATGCGCAAAGTTAGGTGCTTCACTGGTGGTAACTGCAAGAAACAAAGAGCGCCTTCAGACTGTGCTTGGTAAACTTGACAGGTCAAAAGCCCAGGAGCATCAGATGGTCTTGGCTGACATCGCCACGGATGAGGGACTAAACACCTTAATATCATCATTACCAGCTCTTGACGGAGTCTCCAGTAATGCTGGTATTATTGTAGTGAATGCCCCTATTAAATTCTTGAAAGATGATGTTATGGAAAATGTCTATAATGTCAATACGATGTCACATGTGAAGCTGGCAAGGAATCTTTATAAAAAGAAGATATTAAAGAAGAATGCGTCATACGTTTTCACGGTCTCAGTGGGAGGGGTGACTGCCTTTAATGTAGGCAACTCTGCTTATGGCATGGCAAAGGCTGCTTTGAATTCCTTCATGAAATTCTGTGCTGTAGACTTCTCAACACGTGGAATCCGATGTAATTCTGTGTGTCCTGGAATGATTGAAACTCCGATGACAGACACAAACGGGCTGTTTACGGAAGATGATTACCAAAAGGACATGGAGCATTATCTCCTTAAGAGATATGGGAAACCTGAGGAGGTCGCGTGGACTACTGCTTTCTTACTTTCAGATGCCTCTTCTTTCATTACAGGAGTCCCTCTTCTGGTGGATGGCGGTGCTTCAATAGTAAAATAATTATATGGCATTCTTAGAAATAAAGAACGTAGAAATCAAAGCTGTTGCTACGGCGGTGCCTAAGCAGATTAAGGTCGCAAAGGAGCAGCCTTTCTTTACAGCCATTGAGGCAGAGAACTTCACTAATGTCACAGGTGTCGTCAGCTCGCATGTGGCTCCGGCAGATATGACACTCTCGGATCTGTGTCAGGCAGCAGCGGAGAAACTGTTTGAGGCATCTGATTGGGAGCGGGAGAGCATCGACCTGATCATGTTTGTATCGACCTCCCGTGACTTTTATATCTGTCCAAACACAGCAAATATTCTTCAGGATAAACTGGGACTAAAAACATCAGTGATAGCGATTGACCTGCCATTTGCTTGTTCTGGTTATGTATATGGATTGAGTGTTGCATCTTCATTGATGCAGAACGGACAACTTAAACGGGCGTTGCTGTGTGTTGGTGAAATGACTTCGAAGAATCAGTCTAATCTCGATAAGACAGTTTGGCCGCTTCATGGCGATGCTGGATCAGCAACATTCTTAGAGTATAATCCCGAGGCTAAGCATCCGATGCAATTTAACCTTGGCAGTGATGGTAGTGGTTGGGAGGCAATTATCTGTCGTGAGGTGGGTATTCGCAACCCAACAACTTCAGAATCATTGGTCGTGAAAAAGTATGATGAAGGTATTGAGCGTAATGGCATGCAGTGCTCTATGGATGGTATGTCGGTGTTCTCGTTTGCAATTACCAGGCCAGGAAAGTGCATTAAGGAATTGGTGGAACATTTTGCTATTGACCTGCCTAACATAGATTATCTCCTGATTCATCAGGCTAATAAGATGATAGATGAGAAAATTCGTAAGAAACTGAAACTATCAGAGGAAAAGGTTCCTTACAGTATGCCCTATTTTGGTAATACAAGTTCCTGTACTATACCTATAACCATGACTTCTCAAATCCGTGAAACATTAGAATCAAAGGAGAATGAATTGGTAATGTGTGGTTTTGGTTCCGGTTTGTCATGGGGATCTGCTCATGTCTATACTGATAAGATTATTTGTTTGCCTGTTATTGAAGTTGAATGATATGGGGAGGCTTGAAAGCAAGACAGCCATGATAACTGGATGTAACCGAGGTATCGGTAAGGCGATAGTGGAAAAGTTCGCTTCTGAAGGTGCAAATATCATTTGTGCCATTCGCAAAGAGAGCCCTGACTTTATAGCCTATACAGATGGGATATCCCAAAAGAATGGAGTTTCTATTGATTTTATCTATTTTGATCTTTCTGATGAAGAGGGTATCAAGTCAGCTATTCGTGAACTAGGTAAACAGAAACGAACGATAGACATTCTCGTGAATAATGCTGGTGTTCCCGCAGGAGGCTATTTACTGATGACCTCTTTGGCGAAGGTCAAGGAGGTTTTTCAGGTTAACTTCTTCTCCCAGATTTTAGTGACACAATTGATTGCTAAAATGATGATGAAGCAAAAGAAAGGGGCAATCGTCAATATGAGTTCTGTCACAGCCTTGGATAATCAAGGAGGATGGACGACATACGGAGGCAGTAAAGCCGCCATGATTAGTTTTACACGCACAATTGCCCGTGAGTTGGCTCCATTTGGTATTCGTGCTAACGCTGTGGCTCCGGGGCTTATAGATACACAGATGGGGGGCGAGATGGATGAGAAGTTTCAGGCTGAGATGCTGTCCCGTTCAGACATGGGTAGGAAAGGATTGCCAGAGGAAGTGGCAAACCTAGTCGCATTTCTTGCATCAGATGAGGCATCCTATATCACAGGGCAGGTTATAAGAATTGACGGAGGAATGTAATCATGGATATTCAGAAAATAGAAAAAGACTGCTACGAAATGAAACTTAAAGCCCTTGATATGGCTCTGAGTACGAGTTTCGGGGCACATATTGGTGGCGGTTTCTCTGCCATGGAGATTATGCGATGCCTGTATGAAGTCGCAAATATACCTTCCATGACTGATGAGGGTCGTGACAGGATTATTATGAGTAAAGGTCATGGCGTGTTGGCATTGTACACCGCTCTATGGAAAAAAGGTCTTATAACAGAAGAAGACCTGTCTACATTTGAAACTGATGGCACCAAGTTCCATGGTCATGCCCATAGGAATATAGAAAAAGGAATAGAATTCTCGGGTGGCAGTCTTGGATTAGGTATTTCCTATGCTGTAGGAGTCGCAAAGGCATGTAAGATGAAGGGTCTTAATAATACGATATATGTACTATTAGGAGACGGAGAGATGGATGAAGGTATCGTCTGGGAGGCCGTCATGTCTGTTGCCCATTTTGACTTGGATAACGTAGTGCTTATTATAGACAGGAATAAGTTTCAACTTGACGGCCCTACCCAGGAAATTATGGATATTCATCCATTAGAGGACAAACTTAAGGATTTTGGCTACGAGACAGATACTGTTGACGGGCACTCCATTGAGAATCTTTTATCTGTGTTTTCAAAAGAATTTAAAGGACCGAGGGCTATTATTGCTGATACTATCAAGGGGAATGGTATCTCTTTCCTGATTAACAACAAGATTTCACATCAGTGTGTCTTGAGCAAGAAAAAGTATGAGCAGGCAATTAATGAGATAAAGGAGGCATACGATGGAGAATAAGATAAATGTTAAGCTGCTGTCCATGGCAGGACAGGGAGGAAGTGCCTTTGGTATATCCCTGATAAACCTGATGAAGGAACGGAATGATTTAATGGTTCTTTCATCAGATATGTCTACTCCTGCCGGACTTGATAAGTTCAAGGTTGCATATTCTGATCATTTTATGAACATGGGTATAGCTGAGCAGAATATGATAGGAACAGCTGCGGGGCTGACAGAAGAAGGGTATAAGTCTGTGTGCGTGGCTCAATCCTGTTTTATTACAATGCGCAGTTTTGAGCAGGTTCGTCAGTATTGTGGTTATATGAAATTGCCTATTGTAATCGTTGGTATTGGATCTGGCCTTTCACTTCAATATATGGGTAACACCCACTATTCTATTGAAGATATGGCGTTAATGAGAACAATACCAGGAATGACAGTTATTGCTCCATGTGATGCCTTGGAAGCGATGAAAGCCCTGGAGTTTGCTGTAAACCATGATGGTCCTGTTTATATAAGACTATATGGTGGTACAGGTATCCCTTCTATATATGACGAAGACTACGATTTTAAGGTTGGCAGTGCTGTGAAACTCAGGGAAGGTAAGGATATCCAACTGATAGCAACAGGCAGCATGATCTTAACCGCAATGAAGGTTGCAGACATGCTCAACGAAGAAAGAATAACTGCAACCGTAACGAACATGCATACTATTAAGCCATTTGATAGTTCTGCCATCGAACTGGATAAACAGTTAATAGTGACTTTGGAGGAACATAGTTTCATTGGAGGATTAGGGAGCACTGTTGCCGAATCTTTGTCTGTTCATCCTCAACATCCAAAACTACTTAAGTTGGGTATTAGTGATACGTTTATGCCTGTTGGAAGTTATACATACCTTTTGAATCAGGTAGGTTTGAGCCCCGAGAAGATAAAGGAAAGTATCATAAAGGAACTAAAATAGTTAAGCAATATGGAAACATTAGAGAAAGTAATTGAAATTGTGGCATTAACCTGTGAGGTTGACAAGAGTGAAGTAACGGGTGACAGCACTGTGGGTGATTTTCCGGCATGGGATTCCATGGGGCATCTGAGCATTCTTTCAAACGTGGAGGAGGCCTTCGACATCAGTTTTGAGCCAGAAGAGATGATGGAACTAGAGGATGTCAATGATATAGTGAAGGCAGTCGATGAGAAAATGAATAATCAGTGATTGAGAGTAACTACTTTATAGTTAGCTCATCAGACTCTTTGTGCGTGGTCCTAGAAGTGATAGACATTCCTTTGTAGTTGGTTTGTTTTTAAGATCAGAAATCTATGCTTTTTAAGAAAAAGAGATATCCACGAATATGCATGGTCTGTACGGCTTTCTCTTTATTTGAATATTTAATGTATTCAAGCTATGAAGAAATAAAGAAAACATTCTTTATCATCGAAGATTGGATGTATCCAGACTTTGGATATAAACTCAATCATGTTTATCGTATGCCGGCATGGAAACATAGTTTTTGGTGGAACCAGAATTTGATATGGATACGTTGGTATTTTATTAAATGGTTTAAGTTGCCCAATTTCAAAAAAACGGAGTTATTTACATTGGACCATTTGCCATATCATGCAGTTTTTATTGGGCGTCACAGATACACTTTGTTAGAGGATGGACCATATTGTCACTCAGTCATGTATAAAGACAATGTTCATTTCTCATATGCAGAAGAGAAAGAATTACAGCATCTTACTTCAAAGAAACGAATACTTCTTCATCGCTTCAGACAAGTTGTTTATGGGCCTGTTTATTTTAATCGATGGGGAAAAAATGAAGTATGCAGCGATATTATTTTGTCAACTGACGATTATCTATACTATTTTCGTAAAAAAAACATACATCGTTTCAACCTGAAGGGTATTTGGCAAACCTTTTCTATTGAAAAGAAAAATTTCATATTAAAGGTATTTGATATGACACCTGGAGATATAGAGATGTTGATGTCAAAAAAGATAATAATATTCACTCAGGCACTGTATCCAGATTATATTAGTATAGAGGAGCATGGGAGAATCTGGAAAGATATTATTTCCAGATATCCAATAGAGCAAATTTTATTAAAACCTCATCCAAGAGATTTATATGAATACGAAAAAGAGATAGAAGGACTAACCATTTTCCGAAAGAAAGTTCCTTCTCAGTTTTTTGAAGTTTTAGATTTAAGATTTTTAAAAGCAGTAACGGCTTATTCCTCGTCAGTTTTTCATTTGAGCGTAGATGAAATTGATTGGTATGGAACCCAAGTACATAAGACAATATCGGAGAGAGTTGGATTGGTACCTTTTATCCCCGAGGGGCTTAAAGTTAATAAATGTTATTTGTAGATGATTTGTATGATTCAACTTTCGCAACCTCCGCTTGTTTGGAGCTAAAAGGAATTAGCTGTAATTAACGAGCCTACGACTTGTGGAGCAAGCAGATAATAGCCTTATTGCAGCAAAGTTAATGTCCGTTAACTTCAGAGATTGGAAACCTCGTAACTTCCGGTAACTTCCAACATACGAAAATTAAATAATATATGAGAGTAATTGCAATTATGCCTATTAAGCTCAGAAACGAGCGTTGTCCTGGCAAGAATACAAGGTCACTGGGAGCAAAGCCTTTGTTGCAGTATGAACTAGATAGTCTTAAAGAAACGGAACTGTGTGATGAGATTCTTGTATATTGCAGTGATGAGGCTGTTGTTCCTTTCTTGCCTAAAAGTGTCATTTTTCTCAAGCGTTCCAAGGAACTTGATTTGCCTACATCCAATTTTACACAGATTTTCACCAGTTTTATGAATGAAAAAGATGCGGATATCTATGTCTATGCACATGCAACTGCCCCATTTATAACCGTTGAAACAATGAAACAATGCATTGAAGCAGTTAAATCAGGAAATTATGATTCTGCGTTTTGTGCCGTGAAGTTGCAAGACTATTTGTGGCAGGATGGGGAGCCGTTAAATTTTGATGCATCGAATTTGCCTAGAACTCAAGATTTAAAACCGATTTATCAAGAGACCTCTGGCGTCTATGTGTTTACAAAAGAGGTATTCATGAAATATAAGCGCAGGATTGGAGTAAAACCTTTTATTAAGGAGGTCTCTTTTAAAGAGGCTGTTGATATCGACAATCCAGAAGACTTTGATCTTGCACAGGTCATGCTAAATGTGAAAATAAATAAAACATATTAAAATGAATTCTATAAAAGTATTAGATGTCACCCTACGAGACGGCGGGTGTGTAAATGATTTTAATTTTGGTCAGGTCTATATGGAACAGATCCTGGCAGCCCAGGAAGCATCGGGTGTGGATGTAATAGAAATGGGCTATATTGACGAAGTTAAAGGTTCTACGTCGGGACGTACTCAGTACATCAATGAGCAGGTTATAAGTGAATGCTTGCTTAAGAACAAAAAAACTGGAATTACTTATGTGGCGATGATGGACTATGGTAAGTTCAATGTGGACAATTTGAAACCTCGTAATGAGAAGAGTATCGATGGATTGCGAGTGGCTTTTCACAAGAAGAATATGCATGATATTATTCCTCTTGGTCGAAAAATTATAGAGAAGGGATATAGGTTGTTTATTCAGCCAATGATTACTCTGCGTTATACAGATTCAGAGTTGCTGGAATTGATTGAAATGGTGAATAAGGAGTTGCCGGATGCCTCGGGATTCTATATTGTGGATAGTTTCGGTGAAATGCGCCCAAACGACATGAACAGAGCTCTTAATCTTGTTGACCATAATCTTATTCCTTCAATGCTGTTGGGATTCCATTCTCACAACAATCTCCAGATGTCCTACTCAAATGCTTGTGCTATGCTGCAATTTCCGACAAATAGAGATATTATGCTCGATGCATCTATAATGGGAATGGGAAAAGGTGCGGGTAATCTGAACACGGAACTGTTATTGGAGCACCTGAATCTTTTCTATGGAAAGAACTATAGAATCAGTCCGCTTTTGGAGGTTATTGATAAGGTGATTAACCAATGGCATTCAGAGTTTTATTGGGGATATGCTCCAGAATATTATTTGTCATCAGCGAATCATTGCACTCCAAGTTATGCAGGCCATTTTTACAACAAGCATCAGTTACCAATCGATCAAGTTGGTGAATTGCTTAGCATGATTGAGGAAGGGAGGAAGATATCTTTTGATAAGAATTATGCTGAAGAGCTCTGGCGCAAATATAATGAGAGCAAACAGGTAGACGATTCTGGTGTCGTATCTGAAATGAAGACAATTCTAGGAGGTAAAAAAGTCTTGTTAATTGCACCTGGTAAAAGCATTATTGAATACAGACAGAAGATTGAAAAGTATAATCAATCAGAGAATGTGATTTCAATAGGTTTGAATCTAACAGAATCTTTTAATGTTGATTATTTGATGACCACCCGACAGGATGTTTATGACACAGCAGTGGAGGCAGGTAAATCTGTGATTACAACCTCAAATGTATCTAAAGGTGCTCGCGGTAAGGTTAAGATTCTGAACTATAAGAATTGGATTGATATTAGTGATGGTAGAACCCACGATTCTTCATCAGTTATTATGCTTAATTTCTTGAAAGCATGTGATACAAAGGAAATATTGCTTGCAGGATTCGATGGCTTTGCAGTGAATATTAATGAGAATTATTCAGACCCGAACCTTCGCAGACCGGTTAGTGTTGAACAGGTAAACCGTAGAAATGCTTTTTATAAGCGTTTTATTGAAGAAATTGCTTCAACAGGTATTAAGATTTCCTTTATCACGCCATCTAAGTATGAGTAATAAGATCAAATTCTTAGTTATGGATGTCGATGGTACCCTGACAGACGGAAGAATATACATGGGTGCCAATGGCGAGGTGATGAAGGCCTTTGACATTAAGGATGGTTTTGGAATACACGATATGCTTCCTGCAATGAATATAGTCCCCGTAGTTATTACAGGGAGGGAGTCAAAGATAGTGGAGAATCGCTGTAAAGAATTGAATGTCAGTTATCTGTTTCAAGGCATCTCTGATAAAGTTTCCACTTTAATCCAATTTCTCAAAGAACAGAGAGGGCACCTCTCAGAAGTGGCTTACATTGGAGATGATTTAAACGATAAGCCTTGTATGCAAATGATAAAAGACAGTGGAGGACTTGTGGGCGTTCCATCTAATTGCTGTCAAGAGTTAACTCCAATTTCGGATTTTATATGTGACAGCGAAGGAGGAAGTGGAGCTGTTCGAGAATTTATTGAATGGTTAAGAAGATATAGTATGAGATGAAAAATGTTTTAACGGTTGGTGTATACGACCTTATTCACATTGGGCATGTTAACTTGTTTAAAAATGCGAAATCCTTGACTGGGGGGGGGAAATTAATAGTGGCAGTTCAGGATTCTGAAGTTGTATTAAAGTACAAACCTCAAACCACATTGGTTTATTCTACAGAAGAAAGAATGTATATGGTAAAATCCATAAGGTTTGTAGATGAAGTGATTGTGTATCAGGGAGTGGACGATATTGTTAAATCAGTTGATTTTGATATCTTTGTTACTGGGCCAGACCAAATTCATTCGGGTTTTCAAAAAGCTATATCTTGGTGTCTTGAACATGGAAAAAATCATGTTGTTATCCCAAGAACGGAAAGAATTTCTTCTTCATGGCTTAAAGCACAAATAAAACAGATGTGAGTATGCGATTTCATGAACTAAAAAATGGCTTTTGCTATGGCATGCATGGATGTGGTTTTTATAAGGGAGTATATCATGTTAATGCTTACGAACCTTTCAAATATTGGCGAAAAAAAGGTGTCGAAGTGATGGAAATAGATATAGCCAAGACGAGTGATAGCTTATTTGTCGCCTTAGCTCATTTGCTGAATGAACATTATCTTGGTTTAGTAGAAATTACTCCCCCCGATAACATAACTTCTAGCGATTTCTCTGAAAGTTGGTTTATGGATCAAAAGTTATGCGCAAAAACCACTAAAGGTTTAAGTCCTATGAATCTTCCAATGATTGTCGAGGAAATGCTCAATGACCCCAATCTTTTTATAATGTTTGATTTGTGGAGGTTGTGGGAAAGGAAGAATACGAGATGTTTTGCTCAGCAACTTCAGGTTCTTTTTGATAAAGCTGATATGGTTGATATGTCAGATAGATGTGTAATAGAGGTATATAATATAGACCAGTTGAATGGAATACGTGATGTGTCTAAGCAGCTAAATATTATGTATTGCGTTCATGGGCCCCAAGATCCCAATTTTGATGAAAATGTAAATCCTGAAAGGTTGAAAAGCTTAGGTGTAAATACGATATCTTTCCCTTGGGAATGTACGAAAGAGTATCCTGGGGAACTTGAACAATATCATCAAGAAGGGTTTACAATTTTTTCTTTATATAAAGATAATCGCTATTGTAAACAGATGAGGAAATGTGGTGTAAATGTTAATTTGGTTGACTCACTATATGCTCCTAATACTTTTGTTGCAGTTGGCTTACAAAAGTTGAAAGTTCGATTCTGGATTTTAATTAAGAAGGTCGGGAAACGTTTATGCGGAAAATGACAATTGATGAGGTGCATTATGTAGCCCTTGATATTATGAAGGATATACATGAGTTTTGTGAGAATAACGACATACGATACTCACTTGCTTATGGGTCTTTGATAGGGGCTGTGCGCCATCATGGCTTTATTCCATGGGATGATGA
>DFHC01000037.1 GCA_002372575.1 bacterium UBA3734
TCGTGCCGAAGGTGATGTCGGCCTCGTAGGCGCGGCGGCGCTCGTCGGAATTGGGGCGGTGCTTGTCGATGCAATCCACCGAAAGGCCGTGGAATTCGTAGAGCGGCCCCATCCATTCGGAGTCGCGCTTGGCCAGATAGTCGTTCACGGTGACCACGTGTACGCCGTTGCCCGTCAGTGCGTTGAGGAACACGGGGAGCGTGGCCACGAGCGTCTTACCCTCACCCGTTGCCATTTCCGCGATTTTTCCCTGATGCAGGGCGATACCGCCGAAGAGCTGCACGTCGTAGTGAATCATTTCCCACTTCAGGTCGTTGCCGCCGGCCGTCCAGTGGTTGTGGTAGATGGCTTTGTCGCCGTCGATAGTAATAAAGTCTTTCGACGGGTCGGCTGCCAGGTCGCGGTCGAAATCGGTGGCCGTGACGATGGTTTCCTCGTTTTCGGCGAAGCGTCGGGCCGTTTCCTTCACGATGCTGAACGCCACGGGCATCACCTCGTTCAGGGCTTTCTCATAGATTTCGAGTGCTTCCTTGTCGAGCTTGTCGATTTGGTTGAAGATGGCCTCGCGCTCGTCGAGCGGCGTGTCTTCGATGGTGGCCTTCAGTTCGGCTATTTTCTCTTTCTGCTCGCGGGCGGATTCCTTCACATACTGCTGGATTTCCTTCGTTTTCGCGCGCAGTTCGTCGTTGCTCAGGGCTTGGATTTCGGGATATGCCTTTTTCACCGTCTCCACGAGCGGCTGAATCAGTCTCATGTCACGTGCCGACTTGTCGCCGAACAGTGATTTCAGGAATTTATTGAAATTCATCTTATTTTACGATTTGACTTTTACGATTTGACTATTTTTTACAGAAATTTCCACCTTAATTCTATAAAGCGGCTGCAAAGTTACGAAAATTTTTCCAACTTTTCGTGCTTTTGCCTTTACCTTTTCACTTTTTTATCAAAAAAGCGGCTCCGTGGAGCAGGCGTTGGGTGCGCGGATGCGGATGCTCTTGGCGATGGTGGGCGCGATGCGGTCTGTGGTGACGGGCGTCTGGATGCGGCCCGAGGGCGTGCCTGCGCCGAAGAAAATGATGGGGAAGGGGACGTAGCCCGAGCGCGAGGTGAACGATTCGTTGGTGTCTTCGTTCAGCAGGCGCCATCCGGGTGCCACTTCGATGATGATGTCGCCGCTGAGGCTCGGGCTGAAGCCTTTGCGCAGCTTCAGGATGTCGTTGTTGCCGGCCAAAAGCCGTTCTGACGTGTAAACATCGGCGATTCCGGCGTTTTGCACGAGGAAATCCTGCGAGCGTTGCAGCAGCTCCGACATGTTGATGCGCTTCTGCTCCACCAGCTTGTGGTTCAGGTACATCTGGTTGGCATAGCAGGTCTCGACGTAGCGTCCCTGGCCGTAGATGGCCGAGAGGAACATGTTGAGCAGATTGGCCGTGCGGTTGATGTAGAACGTGCCCGTGGGGATGCGGTATTGCGAAAGGTCGCCGTCTTGCTCGTCGGTGTAGCCTGTGCTCGTCACGACAAAGAGCACGCGCTCGCGTCCCACGGCTTGCTCGATGCCCGTGATGAGGCGGCCCAGCGAGTTGTCGAGTTGCAGATAGACGCTCTCCATTTCGGTCTGCCAATCTGTCGTAGTGCCGTCGGGGTTGGCCGCTGAGAGCGTCACCGTGAGCATGTCGCTCACTTCGTCGGAGCCCATCGCGCTTCCCTTCACCACTTTGAGCGACATATCCACCACCTCGTCGTTTGTCAGTTGCTTGTTTTTCGCGATTTCCCTTGTGACGCTCGAATTGAGCTTGAACCACTCGGGCTGCGTGGCGGAGTAGTAGGTCGAGGTGCGCCAGCGTGTCTTTTCCGTGTCGATCCAGAGCACGCCGTCGGCAGCGTGTCCGGCAGACAAAATGGCAGATTCCTTACTCGCCGCCACGCTCCAGACGATGGCCGTGCCGTGTGTGCTCACTTTCAGCTCGTCGCCCACGGTCGAGGTCATCAGACGATGGGGCGAGGCGAAGTGCGTCGGGTCATCGACGCAGAAAATGGGCCGCAGCGTGCCGCGGTCGAGCCATCGCTTGCCGATGATGCCGTGGTAGTAGGGCGTGGTGCCCGTGGCCACGGTGCTGACCGCCGAGGCGTTATCTACGGGCGAAAACGGATAGGAAGCCACGTCATAGACCCTGCCGTCTTTCATCAGTTTGCGGAATCCCGAGGCGTTGTAGAGCGGCGTGAAAGCCTCTAAATAGTCGGTTCGCAGTTGGTCGATGGTGATGTTGACGACGAGTCGCGGCGCGAGCTGGATGGCTTGCAGTTCCGTTCCCGTGATGACGGCGATGAAAAGGGCAAGGTATTTATTCATTTGACGATTTGACGATTTGACAATTTGACGATTTTCGATTTGGGATTTTTATGATCAAGATTCTGAATAGCAAAGCAAATGCCAAAGATGTGAGTCCGGCGGCGAAATGCTGTATTTCGAACAAGTCTGCGAGGAGGAAAAGCACGATGCAGACGACGTAGAACGTCCAGAACCAGTGCTTCGGATTCCGCTTCAGCGCGGCATAGACGCCCACGAGCGCAAGCGGATTCAGGAAGAGAATCTGCAGGTTGAGGCTCACGGTGGGGTGTTGCGAGAAAATCATGGCCGTGAGGATGAGTCCGCACACGCCCAAAACCAGCATCAGCAGCGCGTCGAACCACCAAAACCACCATTTTTTCATGAAAAGTTCGGCAACGATGATTGCGAGGATGATGAATTGCAAGACGAGAAGCAGGGTTTGGGGAGAATTCCAGCGGTCGATTTCAACGCGCGAGGGTTCCACCTGCACGACGGTGTAGGTCGTGTCGCAAAGTTGCCGCCGCTCGCCGTTCTCGCCAATGACGGCTACCTCCTCGAAGTCGCGCATCAGGTATTCGGGCAGGAACTGCCGCTGCTCGTCGGTGGTCGGCGCGTCGGCCTTCACGCCCAGCAGCAGGTCGTTTCCGAACTTCGTCCACGGATGGCGATAGGAATATTGGTAAATCAGCTCGCGATAGGGAGTGGCGAGCATCGTGGAGGGGTAGGCAACCTTCCCGTCCAGATTTTCAACAATCATGTCGCGGGCTCGCGTGGTGCAGTTGTCGTAGAAAATATTGTAGCGATAGACGCGATTTTCGGGCCGATAATTTTCCATCAGAGCCTCTTCGATGCGCAGTTTCTCGCTGGGCGTGAGGTTCAGCGGCTGCTCCTTCACCCAGCGTTTGTCGTAGGCGTATTCCGCGCAGAAATGGCTGAAATCGGTGATGCCCATCGTGTAGTCGGTGAGGCCGAAGATGAACCGCAGCACGAAGTGCGACTTGCTCATGTCGAAAATGCCGTAGTTCACGACGATGTCGTCGCCCGTCGCGAGGTTTTTCACTCGAATGGCCGTGTGGCCGTAGATGGAGTAGGCTTCCTGCCCGGGTCCGCAGGTGAGCAGGCTGATTTGCAGCGAGTCGGCACGACTTGCCGCCGCCGTGGTTTCGTTTTTTTGCGCGAGCGACGGGCAAAGTGTTAAAAACAGGAAAATACCCGTCGAAATGGTTCTTAAAAAGTATTTAAAACGTTTCACATTGCAAAATTAGCTTATATTTTGCACTTTTCGTGCGTTTATCTCGATTTTTTTCAATAATTTTGCATCC
>DFHC01000158.1 GCA_002372575.1 bacterium UBA3734
TCACTCTTCACTTTTCACTTTTCAAACCTTAGCGTTTTTTCGATTCTGCGCCAGTATTTGTCGAAATTTTCCTTCGCCTTGTCCGTATAGAACGAAGTGATGTAGGCATAGCCTTGACCTTTTTTCTGTATCAACAGAATCTTTACGTGCTTAAAATCCTTTTTGTAGTAGTCTTCTGGGCGCAAATGCAGATTGAAAACGAAAGCCGAATCAGCATTCCATTTTTTTCGGGCTTCCTCCGTGCTATAAACCGTAACGGAATCTACCCACGATTCGCCGATTTCGTCGCCGTAATAATCCCTGAGAATTCCTAGCCTCTGCCAATATGGTTGTGCATCGACCGTTTCCTTACGCTTATGAGATAAATAATACAATTTCCGATGGTATTCAGCAAAATAGACAAAATTCATAAAAGAAATAAACTGCTCGTCATTAGAATGTAGTTGATTTCCCATACAGGTAAATGTAGATTTCAATTTAGGATAATTATCAAAACATTCTGTAATACCGATTTGACCAAATCTCTTGGGCTTTCGGTATTTCAACTTCATACTGTCGGCAACGATCTTTCCTTCCGAGCCCATCCATTTGTATTTGGGCTTGACCAAAGCCATCAAGGAATCAATTTCTTCTTGTGCCACAGTGTCTTCTATCACCTTAAAAATACTCGATAAATCATCCTGCGAATAGCAAATGTCAGTAAACAGAGAAAGAATTAGGAAAATCAGGAACTTTTTCATAATGATTTATAATTTGGGTTTCGATTTGGTTGATTTTACAAAGATAACAAAATTTTCTGGATTCTGCACCCTAAAAAGTCTCGAATTTTCACTCCCTGAACCGCAGCACTCTTTCGATTCTGCGCCAGTATTTGTCGAAATTTTCCTTCGCCTTGTCGGTGTAGAACGAAGTTATGTAGGCGTAACCGTGGCCTTTTTTCTGTATCAACAGAATTTTTACGTGCTTGAAATCCTTTTTATAGTAGTCCTCGGGGCGTAGATGCAGCGAAAAAGTAAAGGCCGAGTCGGCATTCCACTTTCTGCGGGCTTCCTCCGCACTGTAAACCGTAATGGAATCGCGCCACGAGTTACCGACTTCATCAATATAGTAGTATTTACCCCGATAAAAGCCGCTTTTAGTATAGTGTCTTTTGATGAATCCTCGCATCTTGTAAAGATGATGTATGTTAAATAGTTTTTCTTTCGGGAAATCGCCAAAAACCCAACGCAGCCGTTTTTCGTCTATTTTCGAGTAAAGTGGTGCAAACTGCAAGAAGGAAACAAACTGCCCGTCGTCGGAATGAAGTTGCGTGTTCAAACAGCCGAAAAATGTGGAAGACAGTCGGTTATTTGCTCTAAAACATTCTTCGGAATTGTCTTCAGAAAATCCCTCGGGCTGGCTGTATTTCATTTTCATATCTTCCGTAACCGATAGCCTCCCTGTCGAATCTCGCCATTGATAATCGAGTCTGAACACATCTATCATACTTGTTAAATGGTCTTCGTCCCAGATTTCTTCGCTATGATAAATGTCGCAAGGTACTTTTTTCGGGTCGTTAAACACGAAAGACGCCCAGAATTTCGTCTTGTGTGCAGACCCGAATCTTCTGCCCGGAATCCATTTTTTCATATTCTGGCAAACTCTCACCGCTTCCCGTTCACAGAGTTTGATGAGGGTGGAATCTTGACACGGAACGCCCGACCGTTTTAACAAAACGGTTTTGATGGCTTGGACGTTTTCGACAGCCCCATTTTTCGCGATGACAAAGGAAACATCGACGTTTCCGTGAACCTTTGCCCGCTTCACCTCCTTCGGACATTGCAGATTGTGTTCAAAGTATTCCATCAGAGCCCTGTCGCCACCGGGGTATGAGGGCATTTGCTCTACGGTTGTTCCACAAATTGGAATCGCCAGCAGCGCCAGCATGAGAATCGTGGCGAAACGCCGAATGTTGATTATTTTCATAATTCGTTTTTTTAGATTACATAAATTCTTCGATTTTGGGGGCACAAATCCACCCGATATTCACGACCAGAAAAGAACCTGCCTCCACCTCAGCGGGTTTTCGTTGATTCGCTGATGGGGCGGGCCGTGATTTCAACGACATCTTTCACCCAATTGCCGAATTTCCGGCGGAATTGGTCTTTCTTTTTCTCATTTTTCCAAATATCAATCCGCTCAAGGCTCAAATTCCGCGATTTCAGGAATTTCTGATAATCTTCGTGAGTTCCGTTTGCAATGAAGTCGTAAGAAATGTCGCGACACTCCTCGCCGTTAATCAATATCAAAACGCTGTCTTTGGTTGGGGGCGATGTGCTGTTAGGATTTTCCTTTTTCGGGATGCTGTTTTTATTTTGACGCGATGAGTTCACTTCCCTCACCCGCGTCACATCGAAATAAATCTGTGGGCGGTCGTATCGAAAACTGCTTCCGTCAAGTGTTATGATGTCGCATTTCCCGTCGTATTCCTGCATTTTTATCTTCCAAATATTCAGATAATGACGCATAAAATTGTATTCGTCGCTGATTTTCGTGACATAGAAAGGATGCTCAGCCGAGCCGTCTCCCGTCAAGAGCATTGTCCAGAAAATAGATCTGGAACGAAGAAGATAATCGTTTGCTTCATTCAGACTCGTTGAGTCTTTCGCCAACGAAAACAGAATGTTGCTGGCCGTAGTCAGCGCATCCAGATTCAATGGATTGATTTCCAGCATTTTCCTCGTCAGTGCCAGACATTCCTCTTTTTTTCCCGCTCTTCGGAGTTCGTACATTTCAAACACTTGCGGATCGGTGTCGCTATCGTTCGTGAGGCACGACTGACCGTAGAAAGCGAGGATTTTTTCCTCGTCGGTCAGGGCTTTTCCTCTTTTCTTCGCCGAAAATCTTGCAATCAACTCCTTGATTCGCTCAGGATTTTCGGTCGCCTCCTTTTTGACAAATCCCCAATCCACGGGAATAAATTCTTTCTTTTGCTGTGCTGCCCATCTGTCCTGTCGGGGTTTCGGCTTGGGTTGATTGAAAACGACGGGAACACGGTATTTTACGCGGACTGGCACACCCATTTGCGTCCCCGGAGCCCAGCGCGGCATCAGTTTGAGCACTCGCAACGCTTCTTTCTCGCATTGTTCAATCACTTTTGAATCGTAGGCAATCGGGTGTCCATCCTTGTCTTTCAGTAATCTTTTAACGATTTTAAAATCCGTGGTTGAACCATCTTTCTCGATGAGAAAAGAGACGATAAATCTTCCGGAAACACTGTCCCGAATCATCTCCTGAGGACAATGGGTGTTTTCCTCAAGGAATTTTTTGAGAGCCTTATCTCCGCCCGGGAATTGGGGCATTTGCTCTACGGTTGTTCCACAAGTTGGAATCGCCATCAGCGACAGCAAAAAAATCGTGGCGAAACGCCAAAAGTTGTTTGTTCTCATATCTCATTTTTTTTAATTATTTACTCTTTATTTTTCAAAAGCCGAGGCGGTATTTTCTCCAAGAAAAAGACGGTAATATGTTTGCGAACGCGCACAGAATCGTCGTTTCCCCGTCTGCCTGGCTCCCATCGCGGCATCTTTTTGACGACTCGCAATGCCTCTTTATCGCAGAGTTTCTTGATGGTAGGATCGTTGCACGGTTTGCCCGATTGGTCTTTCAAGCGATAATCGATAACTTTTGGTTCTTCGACTGCCCCGTCTTTTCCAATGACGCAATCAACGAGAACCATTCCGTAAATGCCTTGCCGAAGCATTTCTTTGGGATGACGCACATTTTCCGCAATGAACAATGTTCGAGCGTCGTAGCCGTTAGGGAACGATGGCATATGGGCTACAATCTCGAAAATTTCCCCCTTTTGATTGATGGGATGAGCCTTGATTTCATAGACGGTTTCTATCCATTGTTCTGCACCAGAAGCCACGTATCCTCCCTTACGATATTTTTCCAAAGATTCATCGTCTTTCAAGATTTTTACATCGTCAAAAATATAATTCCGTTTTTTGAGGAACGCTTTCAACTTCTCGATGGTAAATTCTTTGACATTGAAAATCTTACTATGTTCATAGGCGAAGTCGCGACATCGCTCGCCGTTGATGAAAACTAAAGTAATAGGCGGACAACCGATTATTCCCGATGACTTGAGGGGGACGTTTTCGTTAGTAGATTCTGGATGATCTTCCTCTGCATTTGCCCTGATAAGAAACATAATGGAATCAGTTTTTGCTTTGAAAGCACTGTCCAACGAATCTTTTTGTTCGCCAGATTTTTCAGAACTGGATGCACTACACGCTGCGCTCGCAAATAGGATGAGAAGCGACAGGTAAAACATTAACTTTTTCATAACTCAATTTTAAATTTTAAAATGTCGCTGCAAAAATACGACGGAAAAGGGGCTGTCGCCAAATTTTTTCGCGCGATATTTTACACCGCTTTTACACAATTCGGCGAAAATAAGTTTGCAATCGTTTGAAATTCAGGCGATTACAAAATTTTTACACGGGATTTACACAATCGCGATTTTCTTCAGGTTTCGGCCTAAAGTCGAGGCTTTTTCTTCGGAAAACAGCTTTTGATTCGCACGCGCCTTGGCATTGGTGACGGCCTGCGCGGTGGTGTTGAGCACAATGGCCATTTCGCTCGTCGAAAAATCGAGATATTGAAGCAGACAGACGCGCCATTCCTGCTCCGAAAGCTGTTTTTCCTTGGCGATGCTCGCCGTGAACGACGGAACGTAGTGGGCGAAAGCATCGGCCAGCTCCTTCCATTTGTCGTCCGTGAGTTTCGAACTGTTAAGCGTGTGGCGTTTTTTCTGGTTGAAAAGGTCCACAATCTCGCTGTTTTTCAGTGCATCGAACTTGTGGTCGGTTCTCACTTGCTGCAACTGCCGCTCGTAGTTCTGGATTCGCGCGTTGAGCTGCGTGATTTCCACGCGAAGGTCTTGCTTCAGCCTTTCGTCTTCGAAATGGGCATTTTCGATGGCCGACAGGGTGGTTTTCAGGCGGTCGAGGTCGGCCTTCGCATACTGATAGTCGGCTGTCAGACGGTTGATTTCTGCGATTTTCGCCCGCTGCAAACGCCTGTATTTCGCGTAGCCCGAGGCAATGACCAGCAGGGCTGCGACGAAGATGCCGATGATGAGATATTTTCTGTTCTGGGCTTTCCGCGCCTCTTCCTGTGCCATGCGCTGGTGGTGGCTGTAGTCGTACATCGCCGTGATTTGATGCACCTTCTCCTGATTCACGTGCAGATAGGCCGAATCGTTGGCGGCAGCATAGAGTTTGGCATACTTGGCAATGGAGTCAGGCCTGTTTTTCGCATCATAAAACGTCATAAGCCCGTGATAACCAGCCTCTTTCTTGCCTGCCGCGACGGTTTTCCGGAAGTAATACAGCGCAGAATCTACCTGCCCCGTCGCCATCAGATAGCGCCCCTTGTCGTAGCAGTAGAGCACTTTTCCGGCCACGGTATTCTCGCCAGAATCGTACCACCCCGACTCCTCTTCAAAAATTTTCATATACCGCTTGGCTTCGGCATATTGGCGGCGATTGAGCAAGATGCTGATACTGCCGAGGACGGCCTGTGCCGCCTTGTCCTTATAGCCGTATTTCAGGTAGAGCTCGCGAGCCTGCTTTTCGATGATGAGAACGCTGTCGGTTTCGTTTTTCAGATGATAGGGTCGCGAACGCAGGTCGAAGGCGACGAGTGCCGCCAGCGTGTCTTTTCCCTTCCACGCGACGCGCTCGGCCTCCTGCAGTGCCTTCATTTGGTTGTCGGGCAGAAATTGCGCCTGAAATAGGCTCACCATCTGGGTATAGACGGCATAGAGCGTGCGCAGGTCGCAGTCGGCGCGAGTGGTGTCGGCTTGCTCGACGGCTTTCTGGTAGCAATCAAGCGCCTGCGGCGTTTCGCCGAGGTCGTGGTGTACGCGCCCTTTCAGGTAGAGGGCCGTCATGCGCTCATTTTCCGTGCCGTGGCTGCGGAAATAATCGGCGATGGAATCGACCGTGGGCAGCCACGCTTTCGTAAACACCATGTCGGCTTGGTTGCAGGCGGCCACGTACTGTAGCCGCGCTCTCATTTGCTTTCCGCGCGAGCAGCCTGTGAGCAGGGCGAGAAGCACTGCCAACGTCATCGCATATCGTATTGATTTTCTCATTGATATAATCGTCACCTTTTTAATTATTACCCCCATCATCCATCATCCATCATCCATCATCCATCACCCATCCTTAAACCTCTCTCCCCACGTGCGAATCATCTGCTGATAGAGTTTCTCCTCGGCGGGCGAGTGCTGGGCATGCCAGATGCGCGTGGCGGTGAGCTCGTCGGGCAGGTATTGCTGCTCCACGAAGTGCCCCTCGAAGTCGTGGCTGTATTTGTAGCCGTCGCTGTAGCCGAGTTCTTTCATCAGCGAGGTGGGCGCATTGCGCAGGTGCAGCGGCACGGGAAGATTTCCCGTCTGGCGGACGATGCCGAGGGCCGAGTCGATGCCGAGGTAGGCCGAATTGCTCTTCGGCGACGTGGCCAGATAGACCGCGGCCTCGGCCAGCGGAATGCGCCCCTCGGGCCAGCCCAGTTTTTCTACGGCCTCGAAGGCGGTGTTGGCCATCAAGAGTGCGTTGGGATTGGCCAGCCCCACGTCTTCGGCTGCACTGATGAGCAGGCGTCGGGCAATGAATTTCGGATCTTCGCCTCCCTCAATCATCCGTGCCATCCAGTAGAGGGCGGCGTCGGGGTCGCTGCCGCGAATCGACTTGATGAAGGCCGAGATGATGTCGTAGTGCATCTCGCCGTCTTTGTCGTAGGCCAAGGGATTCTGCTGCAGTCGCGCCACCACGATGTCATCGGTGATGACGAGTGGGTCGGCCTCGTCGGCAGTCGTGACCAGTTCGAGGATGTTCAGCAACTTTCGTGCGTCGCCACCGCTGTAGCGCAGCAGTGCGTCGGTCTCTTTCAGCTCGATTTTCCGCGTTTTCAGCTCTACATCCTCAGTTAGTGCCCGATTCAGCAGTGCCAGCAGGTCGGCTTTTTCCAACGGCTTGAGCACATAGAGCTGACAGCGTGAAAGCAGCGGGCGAATAACCTCGAACGAGGGATTCTCGGTCGTGGCACCGATGAGCGTCACCACACCGCGCTCCACGGCACCGAGCAGCGAGTCTTGCTGCGACTTCGAGAAACGGTGGATTTCGTCGATGAAGAGAATGGGCGAGGCTGCCGAGAAAAAGCGTCCGCTTCTCGCCTTTTCGATGACCTCGCGCACGTCTTTCACGCCGCTCGTCACTGCCGAGAGCGTGTAGAACGGCGTTTCGAGCCGGTTGGCAATGATTTGCGCAAGCGTCGTCTTCCCCACTCCGGGCGGTCCCCAGAGGATGAACGACGGAATGTGTCCTGCGTCGATCATTTTCCGCAGGACGGCTCCCTCGCCCACGAGGTGCTGCTGCCCGACATAGTCGTCGAACGAGCGCGGGCGCAGTCTTTCAGCTAAAGGTTCACTCATTTGTTCAAGACTTTTTCTTCGTTGAAAGGACAAAGTTACAAAAAAAAGACGTTTTCAGAAAAAAAACACTGAAAAAGTTTGCTCATTCAGCCCAAAGTACTTATTTTTGCATCCACATTCAGAACCAGTATAAAAACACATGAAGAAACAAACGAAAAAATCCGTGTCGCTCAAGGCACTTACGAAGAGCAGCGTTTGGGATTTGCAGGAGAACGATGTTTTCAGGATGCTTGATGCTGCCTACAAGGACGTTGAACTCCGGGACAACATCCGCCGCTACGTGGACATCATCAAGACGGCGTTTGAGATGGAGGAAGTGACCATCGACAAGCCCGAAGTCGTCAAAAAGTACCAAGCGCGGGGCTTCAAGGTGAGCACCGTGAAGACAGGCGACAACGCAAAGACGAAGTATGCGGTGAAAAAACGCCCGATTATGCGCGTCACCGACCTCACCTACGAGAATATCCGCCACATCTCGGCTACGAAACTCATGGAAGTCATCGACCGCAACTTCGGAGGCGGCTGGGAGTCGCTCTCGCAGAGCATTCGCGACATCATTGAAAGCGGCTTTGAAATCAGCACCACCACGGTTCCCAAAGACCGACTGCACAAGAAGGGTGGCCTCTGCGAGAAAAAGCTGGCCGACGGATTCGAAGTGCTCGAGATTGAGAAGGGGCTGTGGGTGGAGGCCATTTTCGCCAAGGCAAAGCCCATCGTGGAAAAACCTCGCCTGAAGTTCGATGAAGACGAGGAATCTAACGAGGACGGCGAGGATGTCGTGGACAAAATCGACGAATACGACGAGGAGGAAGAGGACGACGACTTCGACGAGGACAAGCTGACCGAGGAAAGCTATCGCACGACCTTTGAAGAGAATCCAGAAGACCTGAGCCTCGATGCTGAGGAAGTCAGCGAAGAGGACGAGGAGTTTTGATAAAAGTAACGATAAATGATAAGTGAAATGCCCGATGCAGCGAACTGCATCGGGCATTTTTATGCTGTAGCCTCTCTTGCGGATTAGAAGAAGAGGTAGCGGTCGTCCTTGACCTTGGCTTTCTGGTAGAGCTCTCCCATGAAGCTGCCGGCATATTGCAGAGCACGCTGGCGCATACGAGCCTCCTGCTCTTTCGGAGCGGCAGCCTCGCCGTGGTCGTGGCTGTGGCGGTCAACAACCTGGAAGAGATAGACACCGGCATTTCCCTTCACCGGAGCCTTCGAGAACGCACCCTTGGCCGTTCCGGCAACGGCACCGCTCAGCGCGGGCTCGCTGGCACCTGCAGAGGCGATGAACACGGGGGCAGCAAAGGTAATCTGATTGACGGAATCAACCTTGGCGCCCTGGGCCTTGGCGTCGGCAATCGACTTGATGCCCTGTGCCTTCTCAATCAGTTGGGCAGCCTTCTTGTCTCTGATGACCTCGGCCTTCACCATTTCGCTGACCTGCTTGTCGCTGAGCGGACGCTCGCCAGCTTCATGAATCTTGTCGAGGGCCACCACGAGCAGGTGGTTGTTGTCGCCGCACTCATACATAGGCGAAATCTCGCCTTCCTTGGCCTCGAAAATCCATTTCAGGGCCTCGCGCGTGCCACGGATGTTTGCGAGGTAGTGCTCGCTCGTGGTCAGGTCGTTGCGCGTCTGCACCTGATAGCCGCTCTTCTGGGCGTTCTTCACGATGTCGTCGAGGGTCTGGTTGGCACTGACGAAAGAGCTGAACTTGTTGTAGGCAGCCGAATAGGTATCTTTCGAGAAATCCACGGTCTTCTTGATGACGGCTGCGGTGTATTTCGTAATCATGCTCTTGCGGTCGAGCACCTGCACCACAACACTGCCCTGCGAGAGCTTGATGTTGCGGATTTCGCCCGAGGCCATCGCATTCAGCTGCGTGAGATAGTTCTTGTCGTCGGGCGACATTGTCGGGGCATGCTGATACTGGCGAGTCGTGAGCCACGATTTCTCACCCGTCTGGCCATAGACCTTGGCGAGCGCCTCGAAATCGGCACCGCCGCGCAGGGCGTTATAGATGGAGTCGGCACGCTGCTGGGCTTCCTCTACGCTTGCGCCACCCACCTCGATCCGACGGAATTCCACGGAGTCGGGCAGCTGCGTCCTGGCCACGAGCTTGATGAGGTTGAGCGTGTTGTCGTCTTTGTTCTCCACGGGGCCGTAAATGCTACCGACGGCCATCGAGTCGAGGCGCTTCGAGATGTCGGTGGGGAAAGCATCGGCTGCAACGGGCAGGCCGAGATAACTGACGAGCGACGTGCTCTTGCGCACCACTTCGGCGGGATCGGCGGCCTCGGTGAGCTGCTGCTTGTAGTCGGCAAACAGCTTCTGCAACTCGGCACGGTCTTCGGGCGAAGCCTGCACCTCGATATCGACGTATTTCACGTCGCGGCTCTCCACGGGCTGCATGAAGCGCGACTTCATTTCAGCATATTTCGCCTTCATGTCGGCATCGGTCACCTCCACCTTGCTGTCTTCGATGCTGCTGTAGGGGAACACGGCGAGCTCAATGTTGCTCTCCTCGTGCTCCTCGCTGGCGGCACGCTTGGCCTCGATGGGGTTCGACAGCAGACAGTTGGCCAGAAGAGCCTGGTATTTCTGCTGGAGCACCTGCTGGCGCAGCGTCTTCTCGATGAAGTTCCAGTAACGATAGATGGTTTCGTACTGGCCCGCGAGTTGCGGATTGAGGTCTTTCTGCTGCTTGTATTCAGCAATGAACTTCTGCAGGGCGTTGGCGTCGAAACGACCCGTCTGCTGGTTCACGAACGGCGTGCCGAGAAGCATCTGGTTCGTGCCTTCCTTGAGAATGTTCTGCACCTCTTCGTCGGTGACGGTGAGGCCGAGGGCCTTCGCCTCGTTCTCGACGATGCGGTTCTGGACAAACGTCTGCCACACGGCATCCTTCACCTGATTGAGCTGCTGCTCGTTGAGGTTGTCCTGTCCCTGCTGCATTTTGATTACTTCCTGATACTCATCGACGAGT
>DFHC01000138.1:0-195 GCA_002372575.1 bacterium UBA3734
TGGTATAACTACCTGCACGTTCTGAAGCATCGCGGCGTGCCCGTGTATAGCGTGTCGTCGATTTTCCGCCCGAATCAGGTCTTTTTCCGCTGGTACGGACGGCAATATAGCCGCGTTTTGAAGTGTTTCACGCATTTTTTCGTGCAAAACGAGGTCAGCAAAGAGCTGCTCGCCACGCTCGGCATCCACAATGTC
>DFHC01000138.1:245-12491 GCA_002372575.1 bacterium UBA3734
GCCACGCTCGGCATCCACAATGTCGATGTTGTGGGCGACACGCGCTTCGACCGCGTGCTGCAGGTGAAGGAAGCGGCAGAGAGTCTCGAAAACGTAGCGTACTTCTGCCAATACAACATTAGTAACGACCCGAATCCAGATGACGATGAAGTAGTTACGGCATGTGCAGGTTTTGTGCGTCCAGCTGGCGTCTTCGTCGCCGGCTCGTCGTGGCCGCCCGACGAGGATATTTTCATCCGCTATTTCCGCGACAAACAGCTTTTCGGCTATGGGAGGTGGAAACTGATTATCGCTCCGCACGTTATTGATGAAAGCCACCTGCAAGAGATTGAGCAGAAACTCAACGGCTACAAAGTGGTTCGCTACACGAAGTTCGACTGCTATCAGTTCGAATCGGCAGACGTGCTGATAGTTGATTGCTACGGATTGCTCTCCAGCATCTATCGCTATGGGGACATTGCCTACGTGGGCGGAGGCTTCGGCGTGGGCATCCACAACGTGGTGGAGGCTGCTGTGTGGGGAAAACCCGTGTTTTTCGGTCCCAACAACCAGCGATTCCAGGAGGCGCAAGAACTGAAAGCCTGTGGCGGTGGCATCGAAATCGGCAGTTACGACGATTTTGCCGCCCGCATGGACCAGCTCATCAGCCAACCGCAAAGCGTCGAAGCACTCGGACGAGCCGCCGCCGACTATGTCAGTAGCCGCGCTGGTGCGGTTGAAAGCATTTTCGGCATTATCGGCTTGTAAATCAATAGATTTCATCGTTTTTGTCGTCCGACAGGTTAAAAATTGTAAAAAAACAATATATTATTAAGGTGTAAGCAAAAGTTTTGATTACTTTTGCGCCCTAAAAAGAAATATTCATCCGAAAAAAGGGAATTTTTCCGTTTTCGTCATTCAAAATCAGCTATGCAGAAGAATTTAGTCATCGTAGAGAGTCCGGCCAAGGCCAAGACCATCGAGCGTTTTTTAGGGAAGGATTTCAAGGTGATGTCGTCGTATGGCCACATCCGCGACTTGAAAAAGAAGGACATGAGCATCGACACCACGTCGCTGCAGCCCGACTATGAGATTCCCGAGGAGAAGAAAAAAGTCGTTGCAGACTTGAGACAAAGCGCGAAAAAGGCCGAGAAGGTGTGGCTCGCAAGCGATGAAGACCGCGAGGGAGAGGCCATTTCGTGGCATTTGTGCGAGGTGCTCGGACTCGACGAGAAGAATACGAACCGCATTGTGTTTCACGAGATTACGAAGCCGGCCATCCTCGACGCCATCGAGCATCCGCGTCGCCTCGACATGAACCTTGTGAACGCACAACAGGCACGTCGCGTGCTCGACCGATTGGTGGGATTCAAGCTCTCGCCCGTGCTCTGGCGCAAGGTGAAGCCTGCGCTGTCGGCCGGACGAGTGCAGAGCGTGGCTGTGCGGCTGATTGTGGAGCGCGAGCGCGAAATTCAGGAGTTCAAGAGCGAACCCTATTACCACGTCGGCGCGAAGTTTGTGCTGGCCGCCGCCGAGGAGCAGACGCCCTTCACGGCTTCGTTGTCGGTACGCTTCAAGACCCACGAAGAGGCGCTGGCGTTTCTCGAGCAGTGTCGCGACGCGGAATTCACCGTGAAAAGCATCACGAAAAAGCCGCTGAAACGCACACCTGCACCGCCTTTCACCACATCCACGCTCCAGCAGGAGGCCGCCCGCAAGCTCGGTTTTACGGTTTCGCAGACGATGATGGTGGCACAGCGCCTCTACGAAAGCGGACATATCACCTATATGCGTACCGACTCGGTGAACCTCTCGAGCCTTTGCATCAACACCAGCAAGCAGGAGATTCTGAGCCTCTACGGAGCCGAATACAGTCGTCCGCGCAAGTTCCAGACACGCTCGAAGGGAGCTCAGGAGGCGCACGAGGCCATCCGCCCAACCTACATGAACAAACCCACCATCGAGGCCACGGCCCAGGAGCGCCGCCTCTATGAACTCATCTGGAAGCGCACGACCGCCTCGCAGATGGCCGATGCCGAAATGGAAAAGACGACGGTGGAAATCTCTGCTCCGCAGGGCATGTTCGTCGCTACGGGCGAGGTGGTGAAATTCGACGGTTTCCTGAAAGTCTATCGCGAGTCTCTCGACGACGAACAGGCCGAAGGCGGCGATTCGGCGATGCAACTGCCCGGCATGAAGAAGGGCGACCAGCTCCTGCGACAGGAAATCACCGCCACCGAGCGGTTCACGCAAGGCCCCATCCGCTACAACGAGGCCTCGCTCGTACATAAGCTCGAAGAACTGGGCATCGGACGCCCCTCGACCTACGCGCCCACGATTTCAACCATCCAACAGCGCGAATACACGCAAAAAGGCGACAAGAAAGGCCACGAGCGCACCTTCACGATCGACACGCTGAAGGCGCAGAAAATCACCTCGAAAACGAAGAAAGAAACCATCGGGTCGGAGAAGGGAAAACTGCTGCCGACGGATATCGGCATCGTGGTGAACGACTTCCTGATGCAGAACTTCCCCGATATCATGGACTACGGTTTCACGGCTCGGGTGGAGCAGGATTTCGACCAGATTGCCGAGGGAAAAACCGACTGGAACCAGATGATGCAGAAGTTCTACAAGAAGTTCGAGCCCACGGTGGAGAAGGTCATCAAGTCGCGCTCGGAACACAAGGCTGGCGAGCGACAGCTCGGCACCGACCCTGCGACGGGAAAACCCGTGTTCGTGAAAATCGGACGCTTCGGACCCGTAGTGCAGATAGGCGCTGCCGACGACAATGAAAAACCGCGCTTCGCCCAGCTGCCCGCCGACAAAACCATGGAAACCATCACGCTCGAGGATGCCGTAGCGCTGTTCCAGTTGCCGCGCACCATCGGTCAGTTCGAAGAGCAAGACGTAACCATCGGCATCGGACGCTTCGGACCCTACGTCATGCACGACAAGAAATTCGTGTCGCTGCCCAAGGGCGCCGACCCCATGACCATCACGCTCGACGAGGCCGTCAGCCTCATCCGCCAAAAGCGTCAGCAAGAGCAGCAGCGCCACCTGAAAACCTTCGCCGAAGATGCGAAACTCGAGGTTCTCAACGGTCGCTACGGCCCCTACATCGCCTACGACGGCAAGAACTATCGCCTGCCGAAGAACTTGCACGACCGCGCCGCCGAACTCAGCTACGAAGAATGTATGAAAATCGTCAGGAAGTGATCAGAATCATCCTCATCGGCTACATGGGAGCCGGCAAGACCACCGTCGGAAAGGAGCTCGCCAAGAGCCTCGGCATTCCGTTTTACGACCTCGACTGGTACATCACCACGCGAATGCGCAAGACCGTGAAGGAAATCTTCGACGAGCGCGGCGAGGACGGTTTCCGTCAGATTGAGCACAATATGCTCCACGAAGTGGCCGAGTTCGAGGATGTTGTCATCTCGTGCGGCGGCGGCACGCCCTGCTTCTTCGACAACATGGCCTACATGAACCGACAGGCCGAAACCATCTATCTGAAGGCATCGCCCGAGGTGCTTTTCCACCATTTGAGCATTGGAAAAGGCGTGCGCCCACTCCTGCTTGACAAAACGCCCGAAGAGGTGCAGACCTTTATCCGTGAGCAGCTCGAACTTCGCGAACCCTATTATTCGCAAGCTCGCCATACGCTCGATGTAAATCTCATGGATGACTACGAGAAGGTGGCGCTCAGTGTCGGTGAGATTCGGCGGATGCTGAACGTGTAAAAAAGTAGAAAAATGGTCAGATATTACCCCAAAAAGAATAAAAATCAACTTTTTGGGGTAGTTTTTTTGAAAAAATGGTTATTTTTTCAGAAAAAAATGCTACATTTGCAATTCGTAAAGATAAAAGAATGACGGAAAAGGATAAAAACTATCGGAAGACGATTGACATTGATGCAGTGTTGCAGGGAAAAATGGGTAAAAAGGCGCGGTGGGTACCGCGTCCGGCGGTGTCGTGGCTGAAAAAGACGATTCATCAAGACGAGGTGAACGATTTCCTCTGGGAGAGTCGCGGCCTGACGGGAACGCCATGGCTGAAAGCCACCATGAAATACCTTGACATGACTTTGGAAATTGAAGGCGCAGAAAACCTGCCCGCGAAAGACGACGGACGGCTCTACACCTTCGTGTCGAACCATCCGCTTGGCGGCATCGATGGCGTGGCGCTCGGCAGCATCATCGGCGAACACTACGACGACAATTTCCGCTACCTCGTGAACGACCTGCTCATGAACCTGCCCGGACTGGCTCCGCTCTGCATCCCTATCAACAAAACGGGCAAGCAAAGCCGCGACTTCCCGGCAATGGTAGAGGCGGGTTTCAGGTCCGACCACCACATGCTGATGTTCCCCGCCGGCATCTGTTCGCGCAAGGGTAGCGACGGACAAATTCGTGACATCGAATGGAAGAAAACCTTCGTGTCGAAGAGCGTGGAAACGCATCGCGACGTGGTGCCCATCCATTTCGGCGGACGGAACTCCGAGAAATTCTATCGCATCGCCAATCTGGGCGACCGCCTGAAGCTGAAATTCACGATTGCAACGCTCTGGCTCGTTGATGAAATGTACAAAAACGTGGGAAAAACCTTCCGCGTCACCATCGGAAAGCCCATCCCCTGGCAGACGTTCGACAAGTCGAAGTCGCCGGTACAATGGGCGCAGTGGGTCAAGGAGCAAGTCTATTCTTTACCGGAAAAAAATTAACGAAACTAGCATACGATGGAACAACCAATCATTCCTCCCGTTGACAAGGCGTTGCTGAAGCAAGAACTGACAGCCGACCGGAAGTTGCGCATCACAAACAAGAGCAACAACGAAATCTACGTGATTACGGCTCACGAGGCGCCCAACGTGATGCAGGAAATCGGACGACTGCGCGAAATCGCCTTTCGCGAGGCCGGCGGAGGCACGGGAAAATCGGTTGATATTGACGATTTCGACACCTGCGAGAACTGCTATAAGCAGCTCATCGTGTGGAACCCTGAGGCCGAGGAAATCATTGGAGGCTATCGCTACATCTTTGGCACCGACTGGGAAATTGACCCCGACGGGCAACCGAAACTGGCCACGAGCCACATGTTTCGCTTTTCTGCCCGTTTCATCGAGGAATATATGCCCCACACCGTGGAGTTGGGCCGTTCTTTTGTGTCGCTCGACTATCAGAACGTGCGGAAAAACACAAAAAGCATTTTTGCACTTGACAATCTTTGGGACGGTATCGGTGCCCTGACGGTGCTGAATCCGCACGTGAAATATTTCTTCGGAAAGGTGACGATGTACCCGTCGTACGTAAGGCGCGGACGCGACATGATTCTCTACTTCCTACAGAAGCATTTTGGCGACAATGAGAACCTGATTGTCCCGATGAAACCGCTGAAAATTGAAGCTGACCCCAAAGAACTGGCTGAACTTTTCTGCGAAGACGACTTCAAGAAAGACTACCGCATCCTGAACGCGGAAATACGCCGTTTGGGCTTCAATATTCCTCCGCTCGTGAATGCCTACATGAGCCTCTCGCCCACGATGAAGCTCTTCGGAACAGCCATCAACAACGGCTTTGGCGACGTTGAGGAGACAGGCATTCTGATTGCAGTTGATGAAATTTTGGAAGAAAAGCGCGTCCGCCACATTGACTCCTTCATCAGCGAGCACCCCGAAGCCCTGCAAATCACCAGCGGAGCCAACAAGGTGATTTACAAAGCCACGCTGTAAGTCGTTGATTTTCAGACGATGGGCAGCGAAATTCCGTTGATTTTCTGATAGATGTCGAGCGCAAAGACATCGGTCATGCCGCAGAGATAGTCGATGACGGCCATGATGCGCGTTTCCACGTCGGCGGAGCGGATGTCGTACTGCGAGCTGACGAGGTCGAGCAACTGCTGCGAGTGGAAGCGCTCGGGGTTCATCGCGGCCTCGATGAAGGTCTGCATGAGCGTTTCGATGATTTTGTAGCCGCTCAGTTCCACGTCGAGAACGGGCTTGCTGCGGTAAATCCGACTGCGCGAGAGCGTTGCGCAGGCCTCGTACGCCTCGCGGATGCGTTCGGGCGCGTTTTTGATGAGGCTGCCCTCGAAGGTTCCTGCCAAAATGGTCTCTTCATTCTCCACAAACACATCCACGCAAGCTCTTTCCAGCAGATTGATGACGCAGGAACGCAGGAAAACCACTTTTTCGTTCACGTCGCTCACTTCCTCGTCTTTCAGTCGCTGCAAAATGCGATTTTTGCCGATTTCATCGAAGAAATTGAGTAGAAAATGCTCGGTTTCATCGTAGGTGAGCAGCTTCAGCTTGTGGGCATCTTCGATGTCCATGATTTCGTAGCAGATGTCGTCGGCAGCCTCCACGAGATAGACCAGCGGATGGCGCGTCGAGGGCGGGATGCCGAGGTCGTCGGCGATGCGCTGATAGGAGTCGGCCTCGGTGTAGAAATAGCCGAATTTCCCTTTTTTGTTGGCGCAGGTCGAGGAATAGGGATATTTCACGATGCTGGCCAGCGTGGAGTAGGTCATGACGTAGCCGCCCTTGCGCCGCCCGAGGAAGCTGTGGGTGAGCAGCCGGAAGGCGTAGGCATTGCCCTCGAAGTGGGTGATGTCGTCCCAAAATCCCGATGAAACCAGCGATTTCAGCCCCAGCCCGGGACCTTCGGAGAAGAACGTCTGAATGGCCCTCTCGCCCGAGTGTCCGAAGGGTGGATTGCCCATGTCGTGGGCCAGACAGGCCGCCGAAACGATGGTGCCGATTTCCTCGAAGAGCGTTCCCGCCAGCTCCGGATGCTGCTGTACGAGCCGTCGGGCCACGTCGTTGCCGAGCGACATGCCCACCGAGGCCACCTCGAGCGAGTGCGTCAGCCGGTTGTGAACGAAAATGCTGCCCGGCAGCGGGAAAACCTGCGTTTTGTTTTGCAGTCGGCGAAACGGAGCCGAGAAAATCAGCCGGTCGTAGTCGCGCTTGAACTCCGAGCGGTCGTCGTGCTGGTCGGAATGGCGAAATTCCTGTCCCAGCCGCTTGTTAGAAATCAGTTGTTGCCACTTCATGTGTGCAAAGTTACGAAAATCGGGTCAGAAAACTGTTGAAACGCTGAAAAAACACCCTGATTTTATTTTATTTAACGACCGAATGTGTCTTTGAAGCGAAACTTTTGCTAACTTTGCAGATTAGTTGAGAAAACCGATTTTCGGGAAACAAGCAAGAAGATGAAAATACAAGTCGTGAACAAGAGTCACCATCCGCTGCCGCAGTATGCCACGGAGCAGAGTGCGGGCATGGATTTGCGGGCGAACCTGAGCGAGCCCATCGTGTTGAAACCGCTGGAGCGCTGTCTGGTGCCCACAGGGCTGTTCATTGCGTTACCTGCGGGCTACGAGGCGCAGGTGCGGCCGAGGAGCGGACTGGCTTTGAAACGCGGTATCACGGTGCTGAATGCGCCTGGAACCATCGATGCCGACTATCGTGGTGAGGTGGGCGTGCTGCTGGTGAACCTCTCGCAAGAGGATTTTGTAGTGAACGACGGCGAGCGCATCGCCCAGATGGTTGTCGCCCGACACGAAACGGCCGAATTTGTCGAGGTGGAGGAGCTCGACGAGACGGAGCGCGGTGCAGGAGGCTATGGGCATACGGGAGTGAAATAGGGCCTCTCCCCCCAACCCCTCCCCAAGTAGGGAGGGGAGTTTAAAGCAGAATTGACAAGAAAATGGAAAAGCAACGCTGGATAAAAATACTGATGGCTGCGGTCGGAATGGCTGTGGCTGTGGTGTCGTGCGGCGTTTCCACTCGACCCATCACAAAAATCTCCTCTATCAACTATCAGCCATCAACCATCAACCTCCCTCCTTCCTCCCTTTCTTACGAAGATTCGCTGCGTTACAACTACTTCTTTCTGGAGGCCGTGAAGCTGCAAAATGCCGGCGAATACGATGCCGCCTACAGCCTGCTGAACCATGCGCTGAAAATCAATCCCATGGCGGCAGAAGCATGGTTCTACAAGTCGATGTATCAGGCTGAGCTCGGGCAGGACTCGCTCGCGCGGCGCAGCGTGGAACGGGCTTCGCAGCTGAGTCCCGAGAACGAAATTTATCAGGAGCAGCTTGCCCAACATTACATGAACGCCCGCCAGTACAAGGAGGCAACCGCCGTCTATGAACAGTTGGTTGCGAACAATCGCAAGCGCACGGACGTGCTGGAAATGCTGATTCGCCTCTATCAGCAAGACAAGGACTACGACGGGATGCTTCGCGCAGTCGGCCGCATCGAGGAAATCGAGGGCTCGAACGAAGAGCTGACGCTCTCGAAAATGCGCATCTACGAGATGAAAGGCGACAAGAAATCGGCTTGGAACGCCCTGAAATCGCTCTCCGACAAGCATCCCAGCGACCAGAACTATCGCGTGATGATGGGCAATTGGCTGATGCAGAACGGCAAGCAGAAAGAGGCGCACAAGATTTTCTCCGAGGCACTGAAGGAAGATCCCGATAACAGCTACGTGCAGGCCTCGATGTACGACTACTACCGCGAAATCGGTCAGGACTCGCTCGCGCGGAAGATGATGCTCGACATCATTGTCAGTCCGAAGGCCACCACCGAAAGCAAGGCCATCATGATGCGGCAAGCCATTCAGGAAAACGAGCAGGCGCAGGGCGACAGCACGGAAATTCTGGTGCTGTTCGACCAGATTTTGCTCGTGAACCCGAAAGATTCCGACATGGCGGAGATGAAAGTGGCCTATATGACGCTGAAGCAGATGCCCGCCGACAGCCTGAACGTGGCTCTCCGACAGCTGCTCAGCATCGCCCCCGAGAACGTCGGAGCGCGCATGCAACTGCTTGGAAGCTACCTGAGCAAGCAGGATTGGGACGCAGTCATCGCCATCTGTGAAGACGGCACGCGCTATACACCCGCCGAAATGGTGTTCTACTATTACGAGGGGCTGGCCTGCTACCAGCAAGACCGTCGCGACGAGGCGCTCGGCTCGTTCCAACGCGGCGTGGCACAAGTGAAGCCCGACAGCAATGCGGAACTCGTGGCCGACCTCTATTATTTCATGGGCGACTTGCTCCACCAGAAAGGACAGGACGCCGGAGCCTTCGCTTCTTACGACAGCTGCCTGCAGTGGAAGGCCGACCACGTGCCCTGCCTCAACAACTACGCCTACTACCTTAGCACCGAGGAGAAAGACCTGCAGCGAGCTGAGCTCATGAGCTACAAAACCATTAAGGAAGAGCCGCAGAATGCCACGTATCTCGACACATACGCGTGGATTCTCTTCGTGCAAGAGCGCTATGCCGAGGCCAAAATCTACATTGACCAGGCCGTGGCCTGCGACACCACCGATTCGGTGCCGAGCAGTGTCATTTTAGAGCACGCTGGCGACATCTACATCAAGAACCATGAGCCGGAGCAGGCCGTCAGCTATTGGCAGCAGGCTCTGGACTACAATCCGGAGCGGCCCGACCTCATCGAGTGGAAAATCAGAGAAAAGAAATATATCAAAGAAAAGGAGAAGAAATAATGAAAAAGAGCCTATTCCTCACGTTCGCGGTCGGCTTGACCCTCGTTTTCGCGTCGTGTGCGTCGAAGAAGAACATCGTAAAAGACCCTATCGTTCCGAAAACGACATCCTCAACGCAGCCCCCGACGCAAACAAAAACCGACGCTCCCATCGACAAACCGATGGTGACGACGGTCGATCACCTGAAAAAAATCATCGACAACGGCGTGAGCGCGAAAAACATCGTGACAGACATGACATTCAACATCAAAATCGGCTCGAAAGACATCTCGGTTCCTGGCTCCCTGCGGATGCGTCGCGACGAGGTGATTCGCCTGCAACTATTCGTGCCGCTGCTCGGAACGGAGGTCGGACGAATCGAATTCTCGCCCGACCGCGTGCTGATAGTCAATCGCCTGCACAAGGAATACATCGAGGCCGACTACACGCAGCTCGACTTCCTGAAAAACAACGACCTGAACTTCTACAGCCTTCAGGCACTGTTTTGGAATCAACTGGCCGTGCCTGGGAAAAATGGCGTGGACATGAGTGATTTCGCCCAATTCAACGTGGATGGCACCAACGTGAAACTGACCAGAGGAAACATGACCTACAACTGGACGACCGCCGCAAACGGGCAAATCGTCATGACCAACATTAACTATGCTTCGGCTTCGAGCGGTGCCTCGTCGCTGCTTTGGATGTACTCGAACTTCAGGCCGCTCGGCGTAGGCCAATTCCCTTTGCATCAGGACTTTCAGTTCACAACGACGGCCACGAAAAAACTGAAGACCGTGAAGGTGGCCATTGACATGGAAAACGTGAAGGACAAGGCCGATTGGGACACGAAAACCACCGTGTCTTCCAAGTATAAGAAGGTTTCGCCCTCCGATATCCTCGGAAAATTGCTTTCGTTCTAATATATAATTAAGGTGTAAGGTATGAGGCTGACTCGAAAAATTGGGTTCATGTGCTTGCTTGCGGTCGTAATGATTGCGGCACAGCCGTCTTTTGCCCAGAAAAAGACGACCAAAAAGCCCGTTGCCACCCAAAAACGTGCGCCTCGGAAACCTGTCGCGAAGCCTGCGCAGAAAAAATCGACCAAAGCCAAGCCTGTGCAAAAGAAGGCTTCGACAAAGAAGAAAACCACGACAAAAAAGGCCAAAACCGAGACCTACACCAACTCGAACATCAAAAACCTGCAAAACCAGCGACAGGAAATCCAGAAGAAAATCCGACAGCAGGAGCAGGCTCTGAAAGCGAACAAGGCCGACGTGAAACAACGTCTGCAAACGCTGCTGACCATCAACACGGCCATCGGCGAGCACCAGCGCAACATCGAAAGCATCCAAAAAGACATCAACGGCATCGACGGCGACATCGACATCCTGAAAGCCCAACTTGCCACGCTCGAAGAACAGTTGAAGGAGCGCAAACTGAAGTTCGTGAAGTCGATGCAATATCTCTCGCGCCATCGCAACTCCGTCAATTCGCTCATGTTCGTCTTCTCTGCCGACAATTTCGCGCAGATGTTTCGCCGGATGCGTTTCGCCCGACAATACGGCGCTTACCAAAAGGCGCAAGGCGAGGTCGTGAAAGCCAAGCAGCAGCAGGTGGAGGAGAAAAAGGCGCAGTTAGAGGCCCTGAAAGGTCAGAAAAACGTGCTGTTGGACAAGGGTCGGCGAGAGCGAATAGCCCTCGAGGGGCAGCAGCAGGAACAGCAGAACATGGTGAACTCGCTGCAAAAACAGCAAAAAACCATCCAAGGCATCATCACCCAGCAAAAACAACAAGATGCCGCCCTGAATGAGCAAATCGACCGCTTGATTGCCATCGAAATAGAGAAAGCCCGCAAGCGTGCCGAAGAAGAGGCTCGGAAAAAGGCTGCCGAGGAAGCCGCAGCAAAGAAGCGCCGAGAGGAAGAACTGGCGCGGAAACGGGCTGCGGCCGAAGCTGCCGAGCGCGAAAATGCCCGCAGGATTGCCGAAGCGAAGGAGCGTGAGGCCAAGGCGAAGGAGGAGGCCAAGGCTGCAGCGCAGTTGGCCGATGCCAGACAGAAAGAACGTGCTGCCCAGCGTGCCCGTGAGGCAGAGGCTAATCGAGTGGCGGCAGAACGCAAGGCCAAGGCCGACGCCGACCGCAGCAAGAAAGAACTCGAGTCGGCCCGCAAAGATATTGATGATGCACCCGTCACAACCAAGGCCGACAGGGTGTTGAGTGGCGGCCTGGAGGCCAATAGGGGACGCCTGCCGGTGCCCATTACGGGTTCCTATCGCATCGTAGGGCGCTTTGGCGTCAATTCCGTGGAGGGACTGCGCGGTGTCTTCCTTGACAACAAGGGTATCAACATCAAAGGCTCCAGCGGTTGTCAGGCTCGTTGCATCTACGACGGAGAAGTGCGTGCCGTCAGTCAGTATGGCGGCGTGTGGATTGTCATTGTCAAGCACGGTTCCTATTTCTCGGTTTACAGCAACCTTCGTACGGCGAGTGTCTTCAAGGGTCAAAAAGTGCGCACTCGTCAGGCTCTCGGCGTTGTAGGACCCGACAATATTTTGCATTTCCAACTTCGCAAAGGACAGACAAAACTCAATCCAGAATCGTGGATAGGCAGGTAAAATCATCTTTTTTCGATGAAAAACGGGCATTTTTTAATTTTTTATGAAAAAAATCCCCGAAAAATTTTGCCGTTCGTTAGAATAGTTGTACCTTTGCACCCGCTTTCGCCCTTTTTCCGGCTTTCTGCCGGTTGTATGCGGCGCGGGCA
>DFHC01000056.1 GCA_002372575.1 bacterium UBA3734
CGTAAAACGGCTGCAAAGATACGAATTATTTTTTATTCTCCAAAATTTTTCTCACTTTTTTTTATTTATTGCGCAATTTTTCTTTGAATTTCGTCAATTGCACCTTCATTGCATCGACACATTGGTCCACTCCCTCCTCGAATGTGTCGCAAGTTTTTGTGACGAAAAGCTTGTTGCCCGGCACGGCTGCCGTCAGGCTCACTTCCTTATTCATAGCGGTGGCGGGCTTCACTACTTTCAGCTGAACTTCCACTTGCTGTACTTCCTCGTAGGTCTTTTCGAGTTTGCCTACTTTCTTTTCTACGAATGCCTGCAGTTTGTCGGTTGCATCAAACTTCAAGGCTTGAATCTTGATTTCCATAAATACCTCCTGTTTTTAAAAGGTTAGTGTTTATCGTTTAACTTGTCCTGCCATTGCCCTTCACCCTCGTGGGTGGGCAACGGCATAGGCTTTCTTCAGTTGTTCGAAAGTGGTGTGCGTGTAGATTTCTGTTGTCGAGATGCTCTCATGGCCGAGCAGGTTCTTCACGCTTTCGATACCTGCGTCGTTATTGAGCAGGGCGGTGGCAAAGGTGTGGCGAAGCACGTGCGGGGAGCGTTTTCTCATGCTCGTGACCTTCGTGAGCTGTCGTTGCACTTCACGACGGACTTGCTCTGGGGTCATTCTGGCTCCCTTTTTCGTGACAAAGAAGGCTTTTTCTTGTCGCACTACCTCACGGTCGCGCTGCTCAACGTACTGGCGCAAGTCTTCACTGAGTTCGTCACCGAAGGGCACCAGTCGCTGTTTGTTGCGCTTGCCGTTTACCTTGATCAGGCGGTTGCCGAAATCGACAGACTCATCATTAAGGCCGATCAACTCTGAGAGACGAATGCCAGTGGCATAGAATATATTTATAATTGTACGCGCGCGCGAGGCCTCAAAACCTCCACCCCACTCCTCGTCGTCGAGCAGTCGGTCCATCTCCGTCTCACTCAAATAGTGCGGGAGCGGCTTCTGCTTTTTGGGGGCTTTCACTGCATGCGACGGGTCGCGGTCGATTAGTTTTCTCGACAGGGCAAAACGATAAAGGGAACGCACCGAACTCAGTCTTCTGCTGACCGATGTTGCAGTGTTTCCTTTATCCATCATGCTCTCCATCCAATCGCGGACGATGTCTGAGTCTATCGACTCCCACGAGAGCTGACTCTCCAAACCCTTGAAATAGGCCTCAAACGCCCGAAGGTCGTTGCCGTAGGCCTCTACGGTGTGCTTTGAGCGGTTACACTCGTATTTCAGGTAATTTAGGAATTTTTCTATCATGGGTTGCCTTTACTACTTGTTTCAGGCAACGAATTTACGAAAAAATTTCCAAACGCCCAAATTTTTCGGCGATTTTTTTATTCTTCGCTCTGACGCAACTTCTGCACATAGATGGCGTGCTGCATCTGAAGGCGCTTGAGTACGGAGGGCTTGTTGTACTGCTGACGCTTGCGCAGTTCTTTCACAACGCCGGTTTTCTCGTACTTTCTCTTGAACTTCTTCAATGCTCTTTCGATGTTCTCACCTTCTTTTACAGGTACAATAATCATGTTTCTTCTCTTTTTAATTTGTAGTTCTACATTGGTTTTATTCGCACTTGGGCGAAATTCGGGTGCAAAATTACATCCTTTTTCCCAAATTTCCAAATATTTGCCTGACTTTTTGACGACGCAGGGGGAATTTGGCGTTTTTCGGAGGGGTTAATTGGCCATTTCTGAGAGGAATTTGATGCGCACAAGACGGATTTCGTCCTCGGAATAGTCGGGGCCGAGCTCGTTTTGGGCGGTGTCGATGTCGTCGGTCGTACTCTCACAGAAATAGTCGTAGATGTCGTCGATGTGGTCGTCGTCCATGACTTCCTCAAGGAAATAGTCGATGTTCAGGCGGGTACCACTATAGACGATGGTTTCCACCTCGTTGAGCAGTTCATCAAAGTCGAGTCCCTGGGCATTGGCGATGTCGTCGAGGGCGACGCGGCGGTCGATTTTGTCGATGATGGACACTTTGAGCATCGACCTTTTGGCCACTGTGCGGATGCGCAATTCCGCTGGACGCTCGATGTTGTTCTCCTCGCAATAGGCCTTGATGAGGTCGCAGAAGGGCTGCCCGTAGCGCTTGGCTTTCCCCTCTCCCACGCCCTGAATGTTCTGCAGTTCGCTGATGGTGACGGGATAGTTCGTAGCCATTTGGTCGAGCGAGATGTCTTGGAAGATGACGTAAGGCGGAAGATTTTGTTTCGCTGCCATATCTTTCCGCAGGCCTCGAAGCATGGCCTGAAGCATCTGATCGACAGCCGTTCCGCCGCTTTCCGGCGCGTCGTCTTCGTCGTTGGCAAACTCCGTGTCTTCAACAATCATGAACGAATGCGGATTCTTGAGGAAGCGTTTGCCCTCGGCAGTGACCTTCAGCAGGCCGTAATTTTCCACGTCTTTACGCAGATAGCCTGCGATAATGGCCTGACGAATGACCGGATTCCAGATTTTCTCGGGCAGGTCTTCGCCGGCACCGAATTCTTCAAGTTGATCATGCTTGTGCGAGGTGATGTCGTCGGTCATCCGTCCGCAGACGAAATCGACGATATAGTCCTGCCGGAAGTTCTCTTTTGTGGCAAGGATGGCCTCGAGCACGATGAGCAACGCTTCCTTGCCCTCGCGTTTCTCCTTCGGATGCAGGCAGTTGTCGCAATTCTCACAGTTGTCTTTCGGATAGTCTTCGCCAAAATAGTGGAGGAGCATCTTCCGTCGGCACACGCTCGACTCGGCGTAAGCAGCGGTTTCTTGAAGAAGCTGCCTACCGATGTCTTGCTCTGCCACAGACTTTCCTTCCATAAACTTTTCGAGCTTTTGAAGGTCCTTGTTGGCATAGAAAGCAATGCAAAGCCCTTCGCCGCCATCGCGTCCGGCCCGACCGGTCTCTTGATAGTAGCCTTCGAGCGACTTCGGGATGTCGTAGTGGATGACGAAGCGCACGTCGGGTTTGTCGATGCCCATGCCGAAGGCAATGGTGGCCACGATGATGTCGATGCGCTCCATGAGGAAGTCGTCTTGTGTCTCGGAACGGCGCTGCGAATCGAGTCCGGCGTGGTAGGCGGCGGCCTTGATGTCGTTGGCCTGGAGCACTGCGGCAAGTTCCTCCACTTTCTTGCGCGACAAGCAATAGACGATGCCGCTCTTACCCGTGTGTTGCTTGATGAAACGGATGATTTGCTTGTCGATGTCCTGCGTTTTCTGCCGCACTTCATAGTAGAGGTTCGGACGGTTGAACGAGCTCTTGAACTCAGGTGCATCAATGATGCCGAGGCTCTTCTTGATGTCGGTACGCACCT
>DFHC01000181.1:0-139 GCA_002372575.1 bacterium UBA3734
AAAGTGGAAAGTGAAAAGCGAAAAGTGGGAGGTGAGAAACTCACGAATCATCTTTTCGCGATAGCCCGTCACGACGACAAATTCCTCTACGCCAGCCATCGCCATCGCATCGACCGTGCGCTGCAACAGCGTTTTTCCG
>DFHC01000181.1:188-2542 GCA_002372575.1 bacterium UBA3734
CAACAGCGTTTTTCCGCCCACTTCAAGCAGGCATTTCGGCTTCGAATCGGTCAGCGGACGCAAGCGTTTCGCCATTCCGGCGGCAAGAATCACTCCTATCATTCTTCTTTTCATTTTGGCGATTTACAACTTACCATTCACGACCTGCAAAATCGTATCTACCACGGTCTGTGTCTGTTCCTTGCGTCCAAGCGTGATGCGCACGCACGACTCCAAGCCCTTGTCGGTCATAAACTTGATTTTGTAGTTCTGAGCAGCCAGCGCGTTTTGCAGTGCCTCCTTGATTTCGGGGGGATATTTGATGAGTATAAAATTCGCCACCGAACGATAGACCTTGAACCCGGACAGATGGCCCAGCGCTTTCTTGTAGAGTTGGCGACCCCACTCCATGTCGTCGGCCACGCGGCGATAGTGCTCGTCGCTGTCTAAGGCGGCCAACGCAACGGCTTCGGAAAAGCGGTTGTAGCCCAGATATTTGTTGATGTAGCTGACGAAATGGGTATGCCCCTCGCCAATGAAGCCAAAGCCACAGCGCAGCCCGGGAAGACCGTAGAATTTCGAGAGCGTGCGCGAGATGATCAAGTTGCGGTATTTGTTCACGAGCGGGGCGATGTAGTCGGTATCAGAGGTGATGAAACTGGCGTAGGCCTCGTCGATGAGCACCATTGTATCATCGGGAATATGCTCCATGATACGCCCGATTTCTTGCGGCGTGAGGCTATTGCCCGTAGGATTGTTGGGCGAGGCCAAAAGCAGCATACGCGGACGGATACGGCGAGTGTATTCAATGACTTCATCTACATCGTAGGCGAAGGTGTCGTCCTGCTCATGCAGGGGATACATCTCGAACGTGCCGTAGCACTCGCTGGCCACGCGGTTGTAGTACCACCACGAGTATTCGGGAATCAAAATTTTCTTGTCGTCGCCCTTGATTTTGTCTTCAGTCGTTGCGTCGCCGCCATGCGAGCAAGTTTCACGACTCTCGCTGCTCCGTTCCTTCATCAGGTAGTAGTGGATGGCATTTTTGAGAATGTCTTCGCCACCATAGGCCAACAGCACCTGCTCCTCGGGCACGCCATAAATTTCGCTCAGGCGCACGGATACAACGCTCTTCTTGCCCTCATCGTAGATGCGCGTATAGAAACACAGCGTCTTGGGGTCGAAATTGCGGATGGCCTCGACCACCTTTTCGCTGGGTTCAAAGTTGAATTCGTTTCTATCAAGAAAATTCATTGTTTTGTCCATAAAAGGGATTGATTTGTGTGCAAAGTTACGAAGAAATTGGGAATTAAGGATGCAGAAAGGAGAATTATTTGTATCTTTGTGGCCGAAAACGGGAAAATATGGCGCAAGAATGCGAAAAAATCACCATCGGACTCGATGCGAAGCGCATCGTCGGCAACGGCACGGGGCTCGGCAGCTACGGCCGCACGCTCGTGAACAATCTTGCGACTGACAATCGGTTGCAACTGCGACTCTATGCGCCCGACAAAGGCCGGGAAGAGCTGCGAAACCAGATTGAGCAGAGGCCGAACGTCAGCTTCTGCTACCCCACAACCTCTCGCTCCTCTTTCCTCGCTCCTCCTTCCTCGCTTTTCAAGCCATATTGGCGAAGCCGCGGCATCGTCGGCGACCTGCAGCGCGACGGCGTGCAACTCTACCACGGACTATCGGGAGAATTGCCCATTGGCATTCGAAAATCGGGCATCAAGAGCGTGGTGACCATCCACGACCTGATTTTCCTGCGCCATCCCGAGTTTTATAAAGCCATCGACACGAAAATCTATGCGTGGAAATTCCGCCAGACCCTGAGCGAGGCTGATCACATCGTCGCCATCAGCGCGTGTACGAAACGCGACATCATCCATTTCGGCCACGTCGATCCTGACCGCATCAGCGTCATTTACCAAAGCTACGCACCTCGATTTCGCACTCCTCACACCACACACCACACGCCACACGCCTCAACCCTCCCTAAACGCTACATCCTTCACGTCGGCAGCATCGAAGAGCGCAAGAATATTTTGTTGGCTGTCAAGGCCTTACATTTTCTTCCCGAAGATTTGTCGCTTGTCATCGTCGGGCGTCACACGAAATACACCGACAAAGTGCTCTCCTATGCAAAAAACCACCACCTGAGCCACCGCGTGAGGGTTTTCCACGGCATTTCCGACGAGGAACTGCCCTTGTTCTATGCCCAAGCCGAGGTTTTCGTCTATCCCTCGCGCTACGAGGGTTTCGGCATCCCCATCGTCGAGGCCATCAGTTGTAGACTGCCTGTCGTAGCCTGCACGGGTTCGTGTCTGGAAGAGGCAGGCGGTCCTCACAGCTTGTATGTCGATCCAGACAATGTG
>DFHC01000181.1:2553-2799 GCA_002372575.1 bacterium UBA3734
TTCGTGTCTGGAAGAGGCTGGCGGCCCTGATTGCCTGTATGTCAGCCCCGACGATGAGCGGGCGATGGCCGAGGCCATCCAAAAACGGTTGTGCGGAACTGAAGGCCGCGAGGAAAGCATTCGACGCAGTCAGGCGTATATCCAGCAGTTTGAGGGTGAGCGCGTGACGCAGCAGATGACAGAACTCTACCTATCTCTGCTGCGTTAGAATCGCCAGCGCAGTTGCACGTCGAGGTCGGTCATCGA
>DFHC01000130.1 GCA_002372575.1 bacterium UBA3734
CCTCGACGAGCTGAAAGACCACTATCGGCGCGGCGGACTCGGCGACATGAAGTGCAAGAAATTCCTCAACGAAGTGCTCAACCAGTTCCTTGAGCCCATGCGTCAGCGTCGTCGTGAGTTTGAAAAAGACATTCCCGAAATCTACAACATTCTGAAGAAAGGAACCGCGCGCGCACGCGAGACGGCCGCCCAGACGATGGACGAAGTGCGCCGCGCCATGAAAATCGACTATTTCAACGACGAGGAGCTGATTCGTCAGCAAATCGAGCGCTTCGCAGCCAAACAGTGAATTTTCAATAAAAAAACCGTAACCAACTATGAAAGTGATGAAATCAAGATTTCGCCGCTACTACAACGCGGTTTTGGCAGCTCTGCTGTCGATGTTGGGCTATGCTTGTTCCTCCTCAGAGGAGCCAGTTGAGTATGGTACTCCCCACGCCGACTACATCTTCAACGGACAGGTGACAGACGAGTCGGGCAACCCTATTCCGGGCATCAAGTCTTCAGTGAAGGAAATTCAAGTTGACAGGGCGGGAAAAGTCAGTGTCTATCCCATCGATTCCACGCTGACGGATGAGTCGGGCAATTATCGCCTGAAGATAACGGGTTGGCCTGGCAGACTCTCGGAATCAACTAAAATCATCTTAGAAGATACCGACGGCGCGGCAAATGGCGGGGAATTCCTCGGTGATACCATCGATGTGGCCTTCGGCAGGGCCGTGAAGACGAAAGACGGCGATGGCAAGTGGTATTATGGCGCCTATGAAATCACCCAAAACGCCACACTGAAGAAGAAATGAAAGCCTCGCCGCTGGCCTTTAGGAAGAAAGTGGCTCTCGAACTTTGGCGCCAGCAGGAAAACATTGTTCGCAAGGAGCATCCCCTGAAGCAGCTCTTCTGGGAGTGTACGCTGCGCTGCGATTTGAACTGTCGCCATTGCGGCAGCGACTGCAAGATGCAGAACGAGCGCAAGGACATGCCCAAGGAAGACTTTCTTCGTGTCCTTGACAGTATCGCCGCGAAGACGGACCCTCACCAGGTGTTTGTCGTCATTTCCGGAGGTGAGCCGCTGATGCGTCGCGACATCGAGGAATGCGGAAGAGCCATCTACGAAAAGGGATTCCCTTGGGGGATGGTGACGAATGCCCTACATCTGACACATCGGCGCTGGCAGGGACTCTTGCGGGCCGGCATCCATTCAATGACCATCAGCCTCGACGGTCTGGAAAATGACCATAACTGGATGCGAGGCAACAGCCAGAGTTTCCAGATGGTGGGCCAGGCCATCGATATGCTCGTGGCCACAGAGGGTTTCCTCTTCGACATCGTCACCTGCGTGAATCGTCGGAACTATCCGAAATTGAACGAAATCAAGGAGTTTCTCGTGTCAAAAGGCGTCAAGCGATGGCGACTTTTCACCGTTTTCCCCGTGGGTCGCGCCGCCACCGACCCAGATATGAGACTGACGAACGAGGAGTTTCGCGGTGTGTTCGACTTTATCAAAGCCACGCGACAAGAGGGCATCATCCGTGCCGACTACGGTTGCGAGGGATTTCTCGGCAACTACGAGGGCGAGGTGCGCAACCGCCTTTTCTCGTGCCGTGCCGGTGTGACAGTAGGCTCCGTGATGGCCGATGGCTCCATCGCGGCCTGCACCAGCATCCGTGCCGACTATCATCAGGGGAACATCTACGAAGACGATTTTATGGAGGTCTGGGAGAACCGCTATGCAGCCTATCGCCAGCGCGAATGGATGCGCAGCGGGGAGTGTGCCGAATGCAAGTATTTCCGCTATTGCCGAGGAAACGGCATGCACCTCAGAGACGGTGACGGCAAGCTGCTGCTTTGCCACCTGAAGCGCCTGAAGGAAACGGAATGCCCCTCTGGGTAGAGAACTGGAAGTATATGGAATTAAGGGTTGCGCGTTAGCCCTTCCGGTTTCCTTTGCTGATGGTGAAAAAGCCAGCAGAACGAAAAAATGCGAAGAAAAATGCGAAAATGCTTGCAGGATTGCTGAAAAAGTGATAATTTTGCAGCCGAAATCATCGAAAAATGATAAAATGAAAAGATTGAGCGCTTATTTTTATGGCTATTACTTTTACTTTGCAGATACCTGTGAAGCGTAAGGCCGTGAGTATAGTTCAACGATGAGAGAGAGAATGACGAGAGCCCCGCTTCACAGACGTGAGAGCGGGGTTCTTCAATGAAGCCTCCCCCTAACCCCCTCCAAAGGGAAGGGGAAACGAGAATAGAAACTATAATAGAAAAGATGAAAAGAATTGCAATACAAGGCGAATTGGGGTCGTTCCACGACATTGCGGCCCGACAGTACTTCTGTGGCGAGCAGGTGCAGCTCATCTGCTGCTCGACGTTTGAGCAGGTGTATGAGCAAATCAAGCGCGACCCGACGGTCATCGGACTGACGGCCATCGAAAACACCATCGCTGGCTCGCTGCTCCACAACTATGAGCTGCTGCGCGACTCGGGAACGGCGGTCGTGGGTGAGCACAAGCTCCACATTGAGCACAGCATCTGCTGTCTGCCTGAAGACTCGTGGGAGACACTCACCGAGGTTCACTCGCATCCGGTGGCACTGATGCAGTGCAGGGCGTTTCTCTCTAACCACCCCACGCTGAAGGCGGTGGAGGCCGAGGACACGGCAGGCTCGGCGGAATACATCCGGCGGCACCAGTGCCATGGCTGGGCGGCCATCTGCCACGCCGAGGCAGCGGAGATGTACGGCCTGAAGGTGCTGGAGAACAAAATCGAAGACAACAAGCACAATTTCACACGCTTTTTGGTGGTCTGCAACCCGAACAAGGCCGACTTCATGCGCTCGCTGGAGCAGGCCGACAAGGCCAGCCTCGTGTTTTCGCTGCCCCACGAAGAGGGGTCGCTCTCGAAGGTGCTCACGATTCTCTCGTTCTACAGCATCAACCTGACCAAGATCCAGTCGCTGCCCGTCATTGGCCACGAGTGGGAGTATATGTTCTACGTTGATGTCACCTACTCGAACCTGACGCGCTATCGCCAGGCCATCGACGCCATCATGCCGCTGACCAAGGAACTGAAGATTTTGGGAGAATACGAAGCCTCCCCCGACCCCTCCAAAGGGAGGGGAGCTGTGAAATTGTGAAATTGTGAAATCGTCAAATTGTGAAATCGTCAAATTGTCAAATAAAATGGTACAACCCGCAGATAGATTAAACTTAGTGAGCGAATACTACTTCAGTAGGAAACTGAAGGAAGTGGCACAGTTGAATGCCGAGGGACGTGACATCATTTCGCTGGCTATTGGCTCGCCCGATATGCCGCCCTCGCCGCAGACCATCGAGAAGCTCTGTGAAGTGGCCCGAAGGCCCGACACCCACGGCTATCAGCCCACGATGGGCACGCCCGAGCTGCGCGAGGCGATGGCAGCGTTCTACCGCCGCTGGTATGGCGTGGAGGCCAATCCAAACACCGAAATTCTGCCGCTCATCGGTTCGAAAGAAGGCATTTTGCACATCACGCTCGCCTTTTGCAACCCTGGCGACCGCGTGCTCGTGCCCAATCCGGGCTATCCCACCTATACGTCGCTCTCGAAGATTCTGGGCGCGGAAATCGTGAATTACGACCTCGTCGAGACCGACGGCTGGCAGCCCGATTTCAACCAGTTGGAGCAGATGGACCTCACGGGCGTAAAACTGATGTGGACCAACTATCCGAATATGCCGACTGGCGGCAGGGCCCGTCGTGAAACCTACGAGCGGCTGGTGCAATTTGCCCGCAAGCACGACATTGTGGTGGTGAACGACAACCCCTATTCCTTCATTCTGAGCAAGGAGCAGCTGTCGATCATGCAAGTGGAGGGCGCGAAAGACTGCTGCATCGAGCTCAATTCGATGTCGAAGAGCCACAATATGCCCGGCTGGCGTGTGGGAATGTGTGTGGCGAATGCCACGTTCATCTCATGGATTCTGAAAGTGCAGTCGAACATAGAGAGCGGTATGTTCCGCGGCCTGCAACTGGCAGCAGCCGAGGCCCTGACGACCAACGACGAGGCTTGGCATTGCGAGGCGAATTTCGATGTCTATCACCGTCGCCGCGTGTGGGCCGAACAAATCATGACTGCGCTCGGTTGCACGTTCGACCCCAACCAAGTGGGTATGTTCCTCTGGGGGCGTATTCCCGACCACTACACCAACGCAGAGCAGCTCACCGAGCGCGTGCTCCACGAGGCTCGCGTGTTCATCACTCCGGGCTTCATTTTCGGGAGTAAAGGCGAGCGCTACATCCGCATCTCGCTCTGCGCGAAAGAGGAGAACATCAAGGAAGCATTGGAAAGAATTAAGAAAAGCCTCCCCCTAACCCCCTCCAAATAGAGGGGGGAGAACTATTTTGGAAAATAAAATCATAACAATACAACAGTAGAATACCCCCAACAAATATTCTACTCCCCTCCATACAGGGAGGGGTAGGGGGTGGGTCTTTATGGAACTAAATTTAGAAAAACTGAACTTACCGAGCGACAACGAGCGCCCTTTCGTCATCGCAGGACCGTGCTCGGCTGAAACTGAAGAACAAGTGATGACCACAGCCCGACAGCTCAAGGAACTGGGCTGCCACAACTTCCGTGCCGGTGTGTGGAAGCCGCGCACGAAACCCGGCGGATTCGAGGGACACGGCGAGAAGGCACTGCCGTGGCTGAAGCGCGTGAAAGACGAACTCGGAATGCTCATCGCCACCGAAGTAGCTACGTCTGAACATGCCGAACTCGCCCTGAAATACGGCGTTGATATCCTTTGGGTGGGTGCTCGCACGAGTGCAAATCCCTTTGCGATGCAAGCCCTCGCCGACACGCTGAAGGGTCACGATGTTGTCGTTTTCGTGAAAAATCCCGTCAATCCCGACCTCGAGCTGTGGATTGGAGCCCTCGAGCGCCTGAACGCCGCCGGCGTGAAGCGGCTCGGGGCCATTCATCGCGGTTTTTCGTCGTACGACAACAAGATTTACCGCAATTCCCCCATGTGGCAGATTGCCATCGAGCTGCGCCGCAGGAATCCGCACCTGCCCATCATCACCGATCCGAGCCACATTGGCGGTCGGCGCGAGCTGATTGCACCGATTTCGCAGCAGGCAATGGACTTGGGCTTCGACGGCCTCATCGTGGAAAGCCACTGCTCGCCCGACGACGCATGGAGCGATGCCAAGCAGCAGGTGAC
>DFHC01000009.1 GCA_002372575.1 bacterium UBA3734
GCACATCGGCTCCTCGGCGTTGCAAATGGAAAGGTCGTGTTCGCCGAGCGTGTGCTCCTCGCCGTCGAGCGTGACGAATTTCGTGCCTTCGGGCTGCGTGCGCACCACGATTTTGTGGCCCGTCACCATATCGGCATCGAAGCAGTGCATCGGCTGTCCGTAGGCCATCATCACGTAGTTCGTGATGTCCACAATGTTGTTGATGGGACGCAGGCCGACGGTCGTGAGCTTCTGCTTGAGCCAGTCGGGGCTTTCTTTCACGTCGCAGTCGGTCACGCTCAGGCAAACGTAGCGTTTACAGGCTTCCGTGTTCTCGATTTCCACGTCGATGGGAAACGATTCGTTATCGACCACGAAAGCGTCGCACGACGGACGGTGCAGCGCCGTCTGATAGCCGTTTTGCAACAGCCACGCGTAAAGGTCGCGTGCCACGCCCCAGTGCGAGAGTGCGTCGGAACGGTTGGCCGTGATATCCACTTCGATGACGAAATCGCTCTCCAGCTGGTAGTATTCCGCCGCCGGAGTACCCACCACGGCATCGTCGGGCAACACGATGATGCCCTCGTGCGAAGTGCCGATGCCAATCTCGTCCTCGGCACAAATCATGCCGTTCGACTCGTGTCCGCGCAACTTCGCCCGCTTGATTTGAAACTCCTTGTCGCCGTCGTAGAGCACGCAGCCCACGTCGGCCACGATGACCTTCTGTCCGGCCTTCACGTTCGGTGCTCCGCACACAATTTGCTGCGGCTCGTCCTTGCCCAAATCCACGGTCGTCAGGTGCAGGTGCGTATCGGGAATATCCTCGCAGGTAAGCACCTTTCCGACATAGAGCCCGCGCAGTCCGCCGCGAATGCTCTGAACTTCCTCAACGCCGCCCACTTCCAGACCAATTGAGGTCAGTGCGGCAGCCACTTCGTCTGGCGAAAGGTCGAAATCGACGTATTCCTTCAGCCATTTGTATGAAATATTCATCTGTCTTCGTTTGTTTTAAATAATGTCTATTCAACCTGCAAAGGTACAAAAAAGATGAGAGAAAATCACGAAAGACGAAAGTTTTTTTCCAAAATCAGTCGAAAAAGTGATATCGTCCGTCATTTGAGCAGCTTTTTGATTTGCTTTTCGGTGGCCTTGGGCAACAATTGCGAAAGGTGCGCAAGCATACGCTCGTAGGATTCTTCGGGCGAACGGTCGCACAGGCAGGCTTCGCGGCCCAGCAGTCGCTCTGGCGTGGTGAGCAGCGCCCAGCCAAAGCCGTATTCCCTACCGTGTTTATCTACGGGATAGACGAAATCTTCGGTCACGATGTAAGTAGCCATCTGCAGGCGAGCGGTGTAGCCATCGAATTTCGAGCGCATGTTCTTGCCCGTGAAACCGCAGGCGGCACGCAGTTCGCGGGCTATCATGCTGCCATGCTCGCGCAGCGTGGTCAGGATGGCATCCTCGATGCTGCCCTCCTCGGGCGCGGGATGCTGGCTGCGTCGCCAGTTGTAGAAATCGGGCCACCATGCCCGACTGATGAATCCCGCCTTGCCCGCAAAGAACTTGCCATAGACGCAGCCGCCCTCACGCAGTGCAGAGCCCTTCCACTGCCACAGCGGCCACTCCCAAGAGCCATCGTCGAACTGCGTGAAGCGACACTCCTCGGCCATCATACTTTCTGCCGCATAGCCCTGTATGCCGCTCTCCAACAGTGGGAGGAAGCCCAGCTGCTGGATACAGTCCATCAGTTCCGGGCAGGAATGGATGCAGCCGATTTCCCCATTCCCGTCATAGCTATTCTTGAAAAATTCCTCTAACGAATTCATATAATCCTTATGTTTATGATGTATGTTGTTTGTTCCTTTCCCTGTACTCCATGGGCGTGAGACCCGTCTCGCGCTTGAAGAAATTGTTGAAAGCAGGCGGATTGGCGAAGTGAAGACGCTCGGCAATCTCGTAAATCAGCAGGTTGCTGGTATGCAACAGCACCTTGGCACGCAGCACGACGGCACGGTTGATCCAGTACATTGCACTGCGTCCGCTGGCGCGGCTGATGACCGCCGAGAGGTGATGGGGCGTGATGTGCAACTGGTCGGCGTAATAAGGGATGTTACGTTCGCGCTCGCAATGGCGGCTCACCAGCGTCTTGAACTGCTGGAACAGCTCCTGATGGCGAGAAACGGCCGTTTTGTCCGTCGAGCTGTCGGAGGCTTGCTTGATGTACTGCACATTGGCCACCATGGCCCTGAGCATCTGCAGCACGGCGTCGCGGCGGTAAGGTGACAGCGTGGCAAGATCCCAAAGTAGGTACAGGGAGCGCAACAGCAGCTCAAAATCCTTTGCAGAGGCATTGGTGACGATACGTTCAGCCACCTGCACGGCCTCTTTCATGGCAATGCCGCACACTTCTACATCCCTCCCGATGCGCTCAAACTCCAGAATCACGTCGGGCGTAGTGACTACCACCATGCCGCGCTCGAAGTGGAACTGCTCCAGGTCCAGATGCACGTCAGCCTCGCCGCTCATGAACAGCAGCAGGCGAGGTTCAGGCAGCTGATAGACCTCGCCCTCGCGGAAGAACGTCCTGTCCGATGGCCGGCCATTGAGGATGATGCTGAGGTCGTCGTTGTTGAACACGTGACTCTCGGCTCCAGCCATTTCTTGCAGATTGGCGGAGTCGATGGAGAAGTAATTGATGCTCTTGCTGTCGCCCATGATTACAATTCTGTACGATTCGATTGCAAAATTAGTATATTTATAGGAGAATAACAAGCAAGAAAGGCGAAAATCGTACAAATTCGTATTCTTTTCGTACAATTCGGTAATAGAAATATCCAAGAAAAAGCGTAAATTTGCACCATCGAAACCAAAAACGAAATGAATATGAAAAAAAGAATCCTCGTTTTCGCCCTGGCTTTTGGCTGCTTGACAGCACAGGGGCAGACATTAGAGGAGTGCTGGCAGGCGGCGGAGCAGAATTATCCGCTGATCCGGCAGTACGGTCTCATCGAGAAGACCACAGCACTGACGGTGGCCAACATCCAGAAAGGCTGGCTGCCGCAAGTGTCGGCACAGGCACAGGCTACTTACCAGAGCGACGT
>DFHC01000154.1:0-2600 GCA_002372575.1 bacterium UBA3734
GGTGCAAAGGTACGGTTTTTTTGCAAATCTTCCAAATTTTCTTGCAAAAATTTTTATTTTTCGGCAGAAAATTCGTAATTTTGGCCTCGAATGCTGACAAAAACCAGAGCCATCGTGCTCCATTCCACGAAATACGGCGAGGAGAAAATCATCGTTGAAATGCTCACGGCCAACCTCGGTCGCGTGTCGTTTGCGTGTCGGATGCCGAAAACGCAGCGCGGAAAGCTCAAGAAGCAGCTTTTCCAGCCGCTCACGTTGCTCTCCATCGAGCTTGACCACCGACAGGGTGCTGCCCTGCAACGCCTGCGCGACGTGCAGATGGCCTATCCCTTCACCACGATTCCCTTCGACGCGGCGAAACTCTCCATCACGCTCTTCGTGGCCGAGTTCCTGCTCCACGCCACGCGCGGCGAGCAGCAAAACGAACCGCTTTTCCAGTACATCGAGAACAGCATCCGCTGGCTCGACGGCCAGACGCGCTCTTTCGCCAATTTCCACCTTGTTTTCATGATGCGACTGTCGCGCTTCATCGGTTTTTTCCCGAATCTTTCGGACTATTGCGAGGGCGACTGCTTCGACCTGCGCAGCGGCACGTTTGTGGCCTCGCCGCCCGCACATCCCGACTTCGTGAAGCCCGACGAGGCCGCCCACATCGGCCTGCTCATGCGCATGGGCTACGAGTCGATGCACCTTTTTCACATGAGCCGCGACGAGCGCAACCGCTGCACGGAGTTCATCCTTACCTACTATCGGCTCCACGTGCCGAATTTTCCGGAGCTGCGGTCGCTGCAGGTGTTGCAGGAAATTTACAGATAAAGGCCTACGTCAGCAAATTTTTTCAACTCATAATGAGCACATATAGCTGAGAGAAATGATCACCGAAACTCCAACGCCAGCTGCCCGTCGCCCAAAAGATTATACGACCGCCGATGATAGGGCGAAATGCCGAATTCGCGGATGGCCTCGCGATGCTTCGCGGTGGGATAGCCTTTGTTCGAGTGCCAATCGTACATCGGGAACTGCTCGGCCAGGCGGTTCATGTAGTCGTCGCGATAGGTTTTGGCGAGAATCGAGGCGGCGGCGATGGCCTGAAATTTCGAGTCACCCTTCACGATGCAGGTGTGGGGAAGGAAGCCCCCTCCAACCTCCCCCAGATGGGGGAGGCTCTTGTAAGGTTCAAACCTGTTGCCATCGACGATGATGGCTTCGGGTCGCACGCGGAGCTGGTCGAGCGCGCGGTGCATCGCTAAAAACGACGCCCGCAGGATGTTGATGCGGTCGATTTCCTCGGGCGAAACACTGCCCACAGCCCACGCCACGGCATCGCGCTCAATCTCGCGGCGCAGTTCGTAGCGCAGCTTCTCCGTCAGCTTCTTTGAGTCGTTCAGCAGCGGATGGGCGTAGTCCGACGGCAAGATGACCGCCGCGGCAAAGACGCTTCCGGCCAGACAGCCGCGCCCCGCTTCGTCGCATCCCGCCTCGATGAGACCCTCGTAAAAGTGTTGTTTCAGCATAATTTTCACGCAAAAGTACAAGTTTTTTCCAAAATAAATGGTTTTTTCACGAAAAATATATACTTTTGCAGCGAGATTGTTATAAATTGATGTAAAAAAAGAGAGAAGAATATGAAACGGAAACTATTACTTTTTTTGTCGTTTTTCGTAACGATGACGATGATGGCAGGCCCCGTGACAAAAGACGAGGCCGCACAGAAGGCACAGGCGTTTATCAACGGAAAAAACAAACAGCGCCCGGGCGGTCCGCGTCGTGTGAAGCTGGCGCATCGCCAGATGAAGCTGGTGCAGGATGCGCAAGAGAATGCACTCTACTATGTGTTCAACGTGGGCGAGGAAGACGGTTTTGTAATTGTCAGCGGCGACGACCGCACGCCTGCCGTGCTCGGCTACACCGACAACGGCTCGTTCAGCACCAACCAGATGCCCGACAACATGCGGGCGTGGTTGCAGGGCTATGCCGACCAGATTGCATGGCTGCAGGAGCATCCGGAAGTGGAGAATGAAGTTTTTCTTGCAGGAACACCTGTGAAGCAGCCTATTGAGCCGTTGGTTGCTACGGTTTGGAACCAAAATTCACCGTACAACGATTTGTGTCCAGAATATGCGACAGGTGAAAAATCTGCCACGGGCTGTGTGGCGACGGCGATGGCACAGGTGATGAAGTACCACGAATGGCCACAGGCACAGACATCGGCAGTTCCTGGATACGATAAAGATTACAGAGGTTCTTCGTGCATACCCGTGGCCGCCTTGCCCGCCACCACTTTCAGCTGGGATATGGTTAATGACTATCGTGCTGGCTATAGCAGCGCCCAAGGAACTGCCGTTGCCACGCTAATGCAATATTGTGGTGCTTCGTTGAAAATGAATTATGGAGAGCAGTCTGGAACCAACACCGCCATGGTGGCAGATGCACTGAAAGACTATTTCGACTATGCAAGTACGACCACGTATAAAGACCGTAGTTATTATAGTTATGCCAATTGGATTGAACTGCTTTACAACGAATTGGTACAGGGTCGTCCGATGGTTTACAGTGGTCAGTCGTCGGGTGGCGGCCACGCTTTCGTGTGCGATGGCTAC
>DFHC01000154.1:2682-11260 GCA_002372575.1 bacterium UBA3734
TTCCACATCAACTGGGGTTGGGGCGGAATGAGCGACGGCTATTTCAAGTTGTCAGCCTTGAATCCTAATGAGCAGGGCATCGGTGGAAGTAGCAGTCAAGATGGATACCATTTCGGTCAAGGTGCAGTCGTCGGCATTCAGAAAAATGGCGATACGGGCACCGTGTTAGACGTTGCGCAAAATAATTTCAGCCTCAGTCTGCAAAGCATCACGCTCAGCAGCAACAGCGTTACTTTGGGTGAAACGGTCGATGTCACTTTCAGGGTTAAAAACAATGGCCCTGACGATTATAGTGGCGACCTTTGGGTTTATGCCAATGGACTGAGAACAGGAAAAACTTTCAATATCGCTGCGGGAGAGACAAAGGATTGTGTGATTTCCTACACACCGAGTGGATTTACAGGAACTGTTTATATCCAAGCATGGAAACCAACAGGAACTGGGTATTACACTCCACTTAGTAATACGTCGAAGACACTGACTATAAGCAGCGGAAGCAGCGGAACAAACAATGTGACTTTGACCTTATCCAACGCTGTTGTTGAGAACACGACTCCACGCTCCGGTAGTACATATTATCTGTACGGTGATAAATTCAATGCCACAGTAAGAGTGAGTAACGAAACGGGAACCGACTACGATGGAACTTTCCTGTGGGTACTTATTCCTGCAGGTGAGAATGCTGTGGTAAATGACATTTCGATGAAAGTCCCTGCCAATAGCCATGTGGATATTCCCATCTCTGTGAATAACTTGGACAGAAATAAGAATTATTACCAATTACAAACGAGTTATGTCAAAAACGGCAGTTATTCATGGATATTCAACGGTAATTACTACCCCGCTGCAGTTATTATGACTTACTCTAAAGATGGCGAGAGCAACTTCACAATTCCTTCTGGAACCAGTTATGATGCAGCCACGAATGCACCCGAGGCTGTGGCTATTGACGTAACTGGAACCAGCATCACCTCAATTACCCCAAACAGTCTTGCCAACACGGTCTATATCTATAGCGGAACGAAACCGAACGGTTTGGACGGAAAAAATGTTGTCAAAAATAGTAATGGTAACTACACCGCCGAAACCATCACCCTGACGGACAACAACGGCTTCTATTCGCCTGTTGATTTTACGGCAGCCAAGGTCGAGTTCAACTACGACTTCACTGTTGCTGCCGATGGTACCAACGGCTGGAATACGCTCGTGCTTCCCTTCAAGGCAGGAAAAGTCACGGCTGATGATGCCGAAATAGACTGGTTCCGCAGCAGCACTGACAAGGGTAAGAACTTCTGGCTGAAGTCCTTCGCCAGCGATGAAAGCACACAGGTTTATTTCGACTTTGTCGAAGAAATACAGGCCAATACTCCCTACATTGTGGCTTTCCCGGGCAACAGATGGGGCCGCAAATGGGATATGAGCAACAAAACCATCAAGTTCATCGGCGAGAATGTCGAGGTGAGCAGAGGAGGAGCCATTACTTCCACCACTGGCAGCTATTATCGCTTCGTGGGCAACACCGTGCAGGACAACACCGCCAACATCTATAGCCTCAACAAAGATGGCAACCTGTTCGTGCTGAACGCATCGGCTGGCAGTGCGCCTTTCCGTGCCTTCTTCAAGCCTGGAATCTTCGATGCCAGTGTCACTTCGCTCAGCTTGGGAAGCGTCACGGGTGGTACAACCTCGATTGGCGATCTGCCTTCAATCATCGACTTCGAGTCCGACGTATGGTACTCGATTGACGGTCGTCGCCTAAGCGGCAAACCCACGCAGAAGGGAGTCTATATCATGAACGGTAAGAAAACAATCATCAAGTAGGAGGCACGTATATGAAAACAATAAAATATCAATATAATCAACCACTTACTAAAATCCTTCAGATAGGAGACTGTGAAGAATTTCTGATGGAAAGCGGTCCTGGTGCCAACGACCAGACCGACCCGACGAAAAGTGGCAACCCTGCAAAAGAGTTTGCGGGCGACGGGGAGTTCGAAAGCCTGAACTACCAGGAATACGGCAGCATCTGGGACGACGACGAATTGTAATTGTCCCGAATAATAACGTAAAAAAAGTGGCAGCACTACGACGTAGATACTGTCACTTTTCTAATTCTTGGAAACAATTTACTTAATCGGCTTCGGCGCACGGTGCTTCACCTTGAAGCGGTCGAAGCCCTCGCCATAGACACCGATGACGGCGCTCTGCGAAACGAAGGCCGAGGGGTCGATGTCGTTGATGACTTGGAAAATGCGACTGCTCTCGCGCCGTTTGGCCAGCACGAAGAGCATTTTCTGCTCCTTGCCGCTGTAGAAGCCGTGGGCGTCGATGGTGGTGACGCCTCGGCGCGGCTCTTTATTGATGCGCTCGCCAATCTCCTTGTAGTGCTCGGAAATGATGAAGAACTGCACCGAACGACGCATGCTGTTCACCACTTGGTCGATGCAGAAAGCCGTGACGTAGAGCACCACGTAGCCATAGATGACGCGCTCCCAGTCGCGCAAGACGAAGTAGGAGCAGGAAATGATGACGACGTCGAGCAGCATGATGATGCGCCCGAGCGAGATGTCGCGATACTTGTTGATGATGGCCGCCACGATGTCGGTGCCGCCTGTGGAACCGCGGAAAGCAAGGCCAATTCCTACGCCCGAGCCGCAGAACACTGCGCCGATGATGGCAGCCATAAACGGCTGGTCGGAAAGCAGGTGCATGGCAGCCACCTTGTCGCGAATCAGCGAGAGCGAAATCGTCAGCACGGTCACCGCATAAATCGTTTTCACACAAAATTTCCAGCCCAGTGTCACCAGCGCAATCACCAGCAGGCCGGCGTTGATGACGAAATAGCTCACCTGCGCCGGAATGTGCAGCGGGCTCCACTCCAAAATGGATGAAATACCAGCCAGTCCGCCCGTCGTAATCGTGTTGGGCAGCAGGAAGGCCGACCATCCGAGACAGTAGGAAAGCATCGCAACGGTAACCATCGCATAATCGCGCACTTCGTTCCAAATTTTCGTTTTTACAGCGTTTGTCATATCAGTTTTCGTAAAATTTGGCTGCAAAGGTACAAAAAAATTAAGAATGAAGAATGAAAAATGAAGAATTAAAGAAGAATTTTGTAATTTTGCCACAAAAAATATCGACCATGAACGATTGGAAAAACAGCATGATTCATCCGATGACGCAGGGCGACATGGAGGTTCCCACGCAGCTGAACGACCTGTTCAGCTACGAGCCGCACGCGCTCTGCCTAACTGCTCGCGACGAGGCAATGCCCTCCATCAACGAGCTGATTCTGGACGAGAAGGAAGGAAAAATGTTTGGCGTGCTCGTCGTGGAGAAAGACGGGCAGCTGGGCTATCTGGCGGCCTATTCGGGGCAGATTCGCGGGCGCAGCGACTGGCCGGGCTTCGTGCCAGCCGTGTACGACTACCTGCAGCCCGACGGCTATTTCAAGCTCCACGAGGCGGAAATTACTGCCCTGAACCGCGACATCGAGGCGCGCCAAAACGACAAGGAACGCCTGGAAACCGCGAGCATGCTGGCCGACCTGAAGCGCGAGTATGTGGAGGTAGCCACGGAGTTGAACTACCAGAATATGAAGGCGAAAATCCGCCGCCACGAACTGCGGGCTGCTGGTCCGCTCACGCAAGAGCAGGAAGATGAACTGATTCGCGAAAGCCAGTTTATGAAAGCCGAGACGCGCCGCACGAAAAAAGACTTTACCGACCGCATCGACGAATTACAAGCACGGATGGAAGCCTTCGACGAGCCGATTCGTACGCTGAAAGCCGAACGGCGAAAGCTCTCCGACGCGCTGCAACGCTGGCTTTTCGAGCGTTTCGAGATTCTCAACAGCGAGGGCGAAACAAAAAATCTGATTGATATTTTCAAGGACACGTCGTTAGGTCGTCCGCCATCGGGCGCAGGCGAGTGTTGCGAGCCGAAACTACTGCACTACGCCTACAAAAACGGCCTGCGACCCGTGCAGATGGCGATGTTTTGGGTGGGTGCGTCACCGAGTTTGGAGATTCGCCACCACGGCCGGTTCTATCCCGCCTGTCGGGGCAAGTGTCTGCCCATTTTGCGCTGGATGTTGCCGGAAAAAACACCCGTTTCCACTGCATCTGCCGAAAACAAGTTCGACGTGGAACTGCCCATCGTCTATGAAGACGAGGCCATCGCCGTCGTCAGCAAGCCGTTCGGATTGCTCAGCGTGCCGGGCGTTTCAGACTATTATTCCGTGTGGAGCATCATGCGCGAGCGCTATCCCGACAGCGATTCGCCGCTGACCGCCCATCGCCTCGACCAGCCCACGAGCGGCGTGATGCTCATCGGAAAAACGAAGGATGCCTGCGTGAATCTGCAAAACCAGTTTGCCGAGCGAACGATTCAGAAGCGATATATCGCGCTCTTGGAGCGACCCGTGTCAGCCTTTGCCGAGAAAAAGGGCGTCATCGACCTGCCGCTCTACTCCAATCCGTTGAACCGACCGTATCAGAGCGTGGATTTCGAGAACGGAAAGAAGGCCGTCACCGAGTATGAAATCATCGGCGAAACCGACGGCCACGCCCGCGTCGCGCTCTATCCGAAGACGGGTCGAACGCATCAGCTGCGCGTGCACTGTGCCCACATAAAAGGCTTGAACAACCCCGTTTTGGGCGACAACCTCTACGGAAACATGCCGTCGCGCCGCCTTTTCCTACACGCCGAGAGAATCCGTTTCCGCCACCCCGTCACGGGCGAGGAAATGACATTCAGCGTAGAGCCGGAATTTTGAAGGGTTAAGGGGTTAAAAGTTAAGGGGCTAAGGGGTTATTTTCACCCTTTCACTCTTTAACTCTTTAACCCTTTAACTTTTTAACCTCCTCAGTTGCACCGTGAAATGCCGCATCAGCGGGGCTTCCCACTCGATGGCCACGCCGCGCGTGATTTCGTGGCGACGGTCATAGACGTTTTTCAAGGCTGCCGCAATCACGTTCATGTGGTTGTCGGTATAGACGCGTCGCGCGATGCACAGGCGCAGCAAGTCCAATCCGCCGAAGCGATTCTCACGCGTCACGGGGTCGCGGTCGGCCAGGATGTAGCCGATTTCGCAGCCTCGGATGCCCGCCTCAAGGTAGAGCTCGCAGGTGAGCGTCTGCGCGGGAAACTCCTCTTTCGGCACGTTGCAGAGTACCTTGTCAGCATCGATGAACAGCGCATGGCCGCCCACGGGACGCTGGTAGGGAATGCCGTATTCGTCGAGCTTCGAGGCGAGGTATTGCACTTGTCGGATGCGCGTTTCGAGCATCGGGAACTCGGTGTTTTCGTCGAGGCCCACCGCCAGCGCGTTCAGGTCGCGTCCGTTCATGCCGCCGTAGGTAATAAAACCCTCGAAGGGAATGCAGAACTGCTTTGCGCCCTCGTACCATTCCTTGTTGTTCGTGGCGATGAAACCGCCCATGTTCACGAGTCCGTCTTTCTTGGCCGACATCGTCATCGCATCCACGTAGGAATACATCTCGCGCGTAATCTCCTTGATGGTTTTCTGGGCATATCCCTCTTCGCGCGTCTTGATGAAATAGGCATTTTCGGCAAATCGGGCCGAGTCCATTACCACGGGCACGCCGTGTTTGTGGCAGAGCGCACAGGTTTCGCGGATGTTCTGCATCGAAACGGGCTGTCCGCCAACGGTGTTGTTCGTCACCGTGAGCACCATAAACGGCACGTTTCCCTTGTTTTCCACGAGTACTTTTTCGAGTTTTTCCAGCGATACGTTGCCCTTGAACGGCAGTTCCAGCTGCGTGTCGCGAGCCTCGTCGATGGTCACGTCGATGGCCTTCGCCTTGCGGAACTCAATGTGGCCCTTCGTCGTGTCGAAATGGGCGTTGCCCGGAACAACGTTGCCCTCCTTCACCAGATAAGAGAAGAGCACGTTCTCGGCAGCGCGACCCTGATGGGTGGGAATGACATATTGGAGGCCAAACAGCCGTTGCACCACTTCCTCGAACTTGAAGAACGACGACGCGCCGGCATAGCTTTCGTCGCCGAGCATCATGGCCGACCACTGGCGGTCGCTCATGGCGCCCGTTCCCGAGTCGGTCAGGCAGTCGATATACACCTGGTCGGCTTTCAGCATAAACACGTTGTAATGGGCTTCGCGGAGCCATTGTTCCCGCTCTTCGCGCGTACTTTTTCGAAGCGGTTCCACCATCTTGATTTTCCACGCTTCAGCAAATGGTAATTCCATAAAGTTAGGTTTAATAGTTTTTAGTTTTTGTTTTTCGACCGCAAAGTTACAAAAAAAAATCAGAAAGAAGAATGTAATTAAAAAAACTTTTCTCTCAAAATGTGTGGTTTGCGACATTTTTACTACCTTTGCAGCAAATAAGCTATACGATAAAAAGAGTGAAACATCATACGCTGACGTTTTCATGCGTATTTTTGCATCGGAAATAGTTCCAAAACAACCTAATAAAATACAAAAAAGAATTACGTCATGAAAAGAAAAAGTTTTATTGTCGCCGCCCTGATTGCGGCACAGTTCGCATTGATTGGATGCGGACCTATTAAAGAGGACGAAAACCATCATTATACAATCCCATTTTATAATAATACAGAGGCAGATGTGTATATTGATTCTTCTGATAGTTATCCAGATACTATTGTGACAGATTTATATGGGGGACCTTATCACAAAGTAAAAGCTCGAAGCGTAAATAGTGATGGTCTTCGACAACGAGTGACATACGAGATTAGCTTTAAAGATGGTAGACGATTTCCGAGCGACACCCTCATAGTTTTTGTATTTGATGCCAAACAATTGGAAGCGGATCGTCACAACGTGATGGATGCGCTTCTCGTCAGGTACGATTTAAGCCTGAAAGATTTGCAACGCCTTAATTGGACATTGTCATATCCGCCTACGGAGAATATGAAAGACATCAAAATGTGGCCAAGATTTGAAAAAATGAGGAAAAAACAAAATTAGCATAGATGCTATAAAATTTGAAAGATGATAGAAGAGCGAGGATGGAACAAAAGAGTCCATCCTCGTTTTTTTCTGAAATTTTCTTGCCTTCACAGACAATATTGGCAAGATATGTTCTGCTTCGTAATGGCAGGTGGAACGGGGGTTCTGTCGGCAATATCTAAATATTTTTTCAAAAGATTCGAATATTTTGAGAAAATTCCGTATTTTTGCACCAACTATTTTAAAACAAGGCAAAAATCGGAAAAACCATAAATTTATGAAGCGACTAACAACAGTTCTATTCCTTTTGGTCATCGCTGTGGCCACGCGGGCGCAGATTCAAGACCCCGTGAAGTTCAAGACCGAGCTGAAAACGGGCTCGGGAGCCGAGGCAGAGATGATTTTCAGTGCCACGATTGACAAGGGTTGGCACGTTTATTCCACCAATCTGGGCAACAACGGCCCGACGGAAGCCTCGCTCCACGTGAACAAGATGGAGGGTGCCGAGCTGGTGGGAAAACTCACGGCGCGAGGCAAGGAAATAGCCAGTTTCGACGAGATGTTTGGCATGAACGTGCGCTATTTTGAGAATTCGGTGCAGTTCGTGCAGAAGGTGAAGTTCACGAAACCCGAATACGACATCGACGCCTACGTGGAGTGGGGCGCGTGCAACGACGAGATGTGTCTGCCGCCGGGCGAGGCCGCGCTGAAGGCGAGTGGGAAAAGCCCAAGCCTCTCCCCCGACCCCTCTCCAAAGGGCGAGGGGAGTGATGATTCCCAAAAAGAGATGGAAAATGAGGAAAAAGCCTTGGCGGCTGACAGTGTTCCCAGCGATTCTCTGAGGACCGACAGCGTGGCTCCCCTCCCTTTGGAGGGGTTGGGGGAGGCTTCCCTCTGGACCCCCGTCATCTCAGAGCTTCGCGCGATGGGTAGCGGCGACGACATCGCGAACCACTCGCTGTGGTACATCCTGCTGATGGGCTTCGTGGGCGGTCTGCTTGCCGTGGCGATGCCCTGCATCTGGCCGATTATCCCGATGACGGTGAGTTTCTTCCTGAAACGCTCGAAAGACGATAAGAAGAAAGGCATCAAAGACGCCATCACCTACGGCATTTCCATCATTGTCATTTATTTGGCCTTGGGCCTTTTGGTGACGGCATTTTTCGGTTCCGACACGCTCAATGCGCTCTCGACCAATGCCGTTTTTAATATTTTCTTATTTGTGCTGTTGGTGGTGTTTGCGCTGTCGTTTTTCGGATGGTTTGAAATCAAACTGCCCGACCGCTGGGCGAATGCTGTCGATACGAAAGCCTCATCGACGAGCGGACTGCTCTCGATTTTCCTGATGGCATTCACGCTTGTGCTGGTTTCGTTCTCGTGCACCGCCCCGATTATCGGCCTTTTGCTGGTGGAAACAACCACCAACGGCAACTGGTTGGCACCGGCACTGGGAATGTTCGGATTTGCGCTTGCCCTCGCCCTTCCGTTCACGCTTTTCGCACTGTTCCCGCAGTGGTTGAAGCAGGCTCCAAAGTCGGGTTCGTGGATGACAACCATCAAAATCGTGCTCGGTTTCATCGAATTGGCCTTCGCGCTGAAATTCTTCTCGGTGGCCGACCTCGCCTA
>DFHC01000013.1 GCA_002372575.1 bacterium UBA3734
GATGAGAAGAAACAGGACGATATGCGCCATGAATACCAGAGTCGTTATCCGGAAGTGGCGCACAAAATCAAGTTTTACATTGGTGACGTGCGGTCGTTGGAGAGTGTTCGTGCTGCGATGCCTGGCGTGGACTATATTTTTCATGCTGCGGCATTGAAGCAAGTGCCTTCGTGCGAATTTTTCCCGATGGAAGCAGTTCGCACGAATGTGATTGGCACGGACAATGTACTGACGGCAGCCATCGAACAAGAGGTGAAGAGCGTGATTTGTCTTTCGACAGACAAGGCCGCCTACCCCGTGAATGCGATGGGCATCACAAAGGCCATCGAAGAAAAAGTTGCTGTGGCAAAGGCTCGTCAGTGCGACCCGAAGAAGACAAAAATCTGCTGCACTCGTTACGGAAACGTGATGTGTTCGCGTGGTTCGGTAATTCCCCTGTGGATTGAGCAGATTCGAAATGGTCATCCCGTCACGCTGACCGAGCCGACAATGACACGTTTCATTATGTCGCTCGATGAGGCTGTCGATTTGGTGCTTTTCGCCTTTGAACACGGCGAGAGTGGCGATATTTTGGTGCAGAAAGCCCCTGCTTGCACGATTCAGACGCAGGCTGAGGCCGTCTGCGAATTGTTTGGTGGTCGTCGGGAAGACATCAAAGTCATCGGCATCCGCCACGGCGAAAAGATGTATGAAACGCTGCTGACCAACGAAGAATGTGCGAAGGCCGTGGATTTGGGCGATTTCTATCGGGTTCCGGCTGACAATCGCTCGCTGAACTACGACAAATTCTTCACGGAAGGCAATCATGAGCGTTCTAAATTGTCGGAATTCAATTCCAACAATACCCGTCGGCTGAATTTGGAAGAGACAAAGGCGAAAATCGCTTCGTTAGAGTATATCCAAGAAGAATTGAAGAAACAATGAACGTTTTAGTAACTGGCGCGAAGGGTTTTGTCGGAAAGAACCTTTGTGCTTCGCTCAAAAATCTTCGCGACGGAAAAGATAAGACACGTCCGAACTTGACAATCGGTGAGATTTTTGAATTTGACATCGATACGCCGGCGGAACTTCTCGATGATTTTTGTGCCAAGACCGATTTCGTATTCAATTTGGCAGGTGTGAATCGTCCGAAAGAGCAAGAAGAATTCATGTCGGGGAATTTCGGTTTTGCATCGACTTTGCTCGATATGCTGAAAAAGCATGGGAACGCTTGTCCTGTGATGCTTTCGTCATCGCAACAGGCCTCGCTCACCGGACGGTTTGGAAACAGCGAGTATGGTCGTTCAAAAAAGGCTGGCGAAGACCTTTTCCTGCAATATCAAGAAGAAACGGGTGCGAAGGTTCTCGTCTATCGTTTCCCGAATCTTTTCGGAAAATGGTGTCGTCCGAACTACAATTCGGCAGTTGCCACGTTTTGCCATAACATTGCCCACGACCTGCCGATTCAGGTGAACGACCCCAGTGTCGAGTTGGAATTGTTGTATATCGACGACCTCGTTGCCGAGATGCTGGATGCCTTGGAAGGGGGCGAACATCGCTGTGAATTTGAAGGTTTGGACGTTCTTCCCACTGCCGACGGCAAATATTGCTATTGTGAAACGACCCACAAGGTGACGTTGGGCGAGATTGTCGATTGGCTGAATGAATTTTCAAAGATTTCCTCGACATTGATGATTCCTGAGATTCCAAAGAATAGTTTTGCAAAGAAGTTGCTCAGCACCTATCTCAGTTATCTGCCCAAGGAAAAAGCCATTTTCGACCTGAAAATGAACCAAGACGACCGCGGCTCGTTCACCGAACTGGTGCATACGCTGAAATGCGGTCAGGTGAGCATCAACATTTCGAAGCCGGGAATTACGAAAGGACAGCATTGGCACCACACGAAATGGGAGCAATTCATCGTGGTTTCGGGACATGGGCTCATCCAACTCCGTAAGGAAGGAACCGACGAAGTCTTGAATTACGAGGTGAGCGGCGACAAAATCCAGTCGGTCATCATGCTTCCGGGCTATACGCATAACATTATCAATCTTTCGGAAACGGAAAACCTTGTTACCGTCATGTATTGTAACGAACTTTTCGACCCGAACAAACCAGATACCTATTATGAGCCAGTTTAAGAACAACGGAAAACTGAAACTTCTCATCATCGTCGGAACTCGTCCAGAAATCATCCGTTTGGCGGCAGTAATCAACAAATGTCGCGATTATTTCGACACCTTACTTGCCCATACAGGCCAGAATTACGACTACAACCTCAACGGTGTGTTTTTCAAGGATTTAAAACTCGCCGACCCCGACATCTATATGGAGGCCGTAGGCGACGACCTTGGCGCAACGATGGGAAATATCATCGACAAGTCGTATAAAGTGATGGTGGCGACACAGCCCGATGCTGTTTTGGTGCTCGGCGACACCAACTCGTGTCTTTCCGTGATAGGTGCAAAACGCCTGCATATCCCGATTTTCCATATGGAAGCTGGTAACCGATGCAAGGACGAGTGCCTACCAGAGGAAACGAATCGCCGAATCGTGGATATCATCAGTGATGTGAATTTGGCATACTCCGAACACGCCCGTCGTTACCTTGCTGACTGTGGATTGCCAAAGGAACGAACCTATGTGACAGGGTCGCCCATGGCAGAGGTGTTGCATCAGAATTTGACAGAGATAGAGTCATCGGACATTCATAATAAACTGGGTTTAGAAAAGGGAAAATATATACTCCTAAGTGCCCATCGTGAGGAGAATATTGACACGGAGAAAAATTTCCTCTCATTGTTTTCTGCAATCAACAAAATGGCAGGAAAATACGATATGCCGATTCTCTATTCATGTCATCCAAGGAGTCGTAAGCGCTTGGAACAAAGTGGTTTCCAACTCGACAAACGAGTCATTCAACATGAGCCCCTTGGTTTTCATGACTACAATTGTTTACAGATGAATGCTTTTGCCGTTGTGAGTGATAGTGGAACATTGCCGGAAGAGAGTTCTTTCTTTACGAGCATCGGCCGCCCCTTCCCTGCTATCTGCATTCGTACCAGTACGGAGAGGCCCGAAGCATTGGACAAGGCGTGCTTCATCCTTGCTGGTATTGATGAGCAGTCGCTGTTGCAAGCTGTTGAAACTGCAGTGACCCTCCATCAGAAAGGTGATTACGGCACTCCCGTTCCTGATTATATTGAGGAAAACGTTTCCACGAAAGTTGTGAAAATCATCCAGTCATATACGGGGGTAGTCAATAAAATGGTGTGGCGAAAGTTTTGAATCACCCTTATCAAAACGATTATGAATATACTATATAAACTGAGGAACTGGTACTTCACCAAAAGGGCGCTGCCGTATTGGTGCATACTGCTGATTGACCTCGCCATCGTATTCCTGTCGGCGTTCATCGTATATTGGGCGGTGCATCGCGGAATGCAGACGTTGCTTAACTCTTACGCACTGGCGCGCGTGCTAATGATTTATCTGTTTATTAGCCTCGTCTGTTTCAGGCTTTTCCATACGTATTCGGGCGTGATTCGCTATTCGTCGTTCATCGACCTGATGCGTGTGGGCTTTGCCAACGGATTGGCGTGCGTCATTATGATAGTGCTACACTATTGGATCAACTACCTGCCGGCCAATAAATTCGTACACCTGCGAACGGTTGACATCCTTGGCACCTACGCCGTGGCCACGATGCTGATGTGGCTTGTTCGTGTGGGTGTGAAGTATTTCTACGACTTGGCATACGTGGATAAAGATGTGGTTCCTGTGTTCGTCTATGGCGTGCAAGACGGCGGAATCGGCATTGCCAAGGCTATCAGAGGCGACAAGCCACAGCGATTTTTGCTGCGCGGATTCATTTCCCACATCGAGGGATACCGCTCGCACTTGCTGATGGGCGTGAAGGTGTACGACGTGGACGAAAGGCTGCGCGAGGCACTTGCGAAGAAGAAAATTCAGGCGGTGCTCGTGTCGCCGCAGCGCACGGAACTCTTCCGCAACGACCAAGAGCTGCAGCGAATGCTCACGGAGATGGGCGTGCATATCTACATGATTCCCGACACGGTGGAGTGGGACGCTCGGTCGCTGACCAGCGTGCAGTTGAAGGAGGTGAGCATCGACGACCTGCTACCGCGCGACGAAATCAACGTCGATTTAGACGAAATCGCGCAAATGCTCTCGGGGCAGCGCATCCTGATCACGGGTTCGGCGGGCAGCATCGGCGGCGAGATGGTGCGGCAAATCGCCACGTTCAAACCTGCCGAAATGATGCTGATAGACCAGGCCGAAACGCCGCAGCACGACATCCGCCTGCTGATGCAGAAGCAGTGGCCGGAAACGAAGGTACACACCATCGTGACGAACATCTGCAAGGAGAAGCGGATGGAGACGATTTTCGAGCAGTTCCGCCCCGACTACGTGTTCCACGCTGCGGCCTACAAGCATGTGCCGATGATGGAAGACAACCCGAGCGAAAGCGTTCAAAACAATGTCTATGGCACGAAAATACTGGCCGACCTGAGCGTGAAATACGGCGTGAAGAAATTCGTGATGATTTCGACCGACAAAGCCGTGAATCCGACCAACATCATGGGCTGCTCGAAACGAATCTGCGAGATTTACGTGCAGGCGTTAGACAGGGAACTAAAAAGAGAGGGAGGAGTTAAGGAAACGCAAGAGGCTCCCACGCAATTCGTCACCACCCGTTTTGGCAATGTTTTGGGCTCGAATGGCTCGGTGATTCCACTCTTTGAAAAGCAAATCAGGGCTGGCGGTCCCGTCACCGTCACCGACCCGAACATCATCCGCTACTTCATGCTCATTCCCGAGGCCTGCAAACTCGTTCTGGAGGCCGGAACAATGGGCAACGGCGGCGAGATTTTCGTGTTCGACATGGGCAAACCCGTCAGGATTGCCGACCTCGCCAAGCGAATGATTCTGCTGAGCGGCGCAAAAAACGTGGAAATCAAATATACGGGTCTTCGTGCCGGCGAAAAACTCTATGAAGAGATGCTCTCGACCGAGGAGAACACCAAGCCGTCGTTCCATGAGAAGATTCGCATCGCCGACGTGCGTCCCTACGACTACGAGCAGGTGCGTCGCGACATCGACGAACTCATCCGCGTCAGCACCGACTACGACGACATGGCCACGGTGAAGAAAATGAAGGAAATGGTGCCGGAATTCATCAGCAACAATTCGGTGTATTCGGTATTGGACTGAAGAAAGTTGGAAAAACGACGAGAAATATTCGAGAAGGTGCTCGCGCTCGTGCGGAATGAGCTGTGGGGCGAGCCGCTGACTTGCAGGGTTTCGGAAAATGAAGTCGCCGAGGTGCTACAAACGGCGAAAGAGCAGTCGGTGAGCGGTTTGGTGGCCAATGCCATCGTTCGGAACCGTCTGCCCGTCGGCGAGGATATGACGATGGAGGTGTGCGCCATTCAGAAACTGCACGAGAAGAAAAGCAGCGACATGAACGCCGAAATCGCCCTGTTTGCAGGCTTCCTGAATCGCAGGAATCTTCAATACGTCATCATGAAAGGCCAGACGATGGCCGCACTCTACCCGAATCCAGCCATGCGCACGACGGGCGACATCGACTTCTACTGTCCGAAGGCGTCGTTCCAGGCGACGCAGCAGGCTATCGAAGAGCGGCTGGGCGTGGTGATGAAGCACAGCAACAGCGAGCGACACGATAATTTTACGAACAATGGCTATTCCTTCGAAATGCACTCTGAACTGACCATTTTCAACGCCCCGAGCCATCAGAAATACTGGAAAAGCTTCATCGATAAGAGCATCGAGAACGAGCCTTTTCAGATTCAAATCGGAGGAGAACCCGTTCCCGTTTTGCCACCGACGCTCAATGCTTTGTATATTTTCGCCCATCTGATGGTGCATTTCATGGAAACAGGACTCGGTTTGAAGCAACTTTGCGACTGGGCGATGCTGCTCCACCATGACCGCGATGCCATCGACACGGCTCGCTTAGACGAGTACCTGCGTGGTGTGGGGCTGAAAAAGGCCTATTTGTGTTTCGGGGCCTGGCTGGTGGAAAAACTCGGTTTTCCCGAGGCAGAATTCCCTTATCCGCTAAGTCCCCAGCACAGGAAATGGGTGGCAGCCCTTCATGATAATTTGATGAAAATGCGAGTCGCTGGCATTGATTTGGACAGCAAGGTGGGTCACAAAGTGAGTCTGTTACATAGTCTTGGGACGGCCTCCATCGTTTTAAAACAGACCTTGCGTTTCCTGCCGCTGGCTCCTCGCGAAATGCTCTGGCGATTCCCCGTGATGGCTGCGTGGTCGGTGAAAAAACGCCTGATTTCGTAAAAAATCGGAATTTTATTTTGTATTTTCACGTACAAACGTTATCTTTGCAAAAATCTTTCGAAGAGAAAAAACCTAAATACGAAAAGTTATGATTGACGTAAAAGAAACTCTGGCAAGTGCCGAAGAGCGTATGGAAATGGCAGCGATGTTCCTCGAGGAGTCGCTCAACAGGGTGCGCGCAGGCCGTGCCAACGTGGCCATCTTGGATGGCGTGAGAGTGAACAGCTACGGCTCGATGGTGCCGCTGAACCAGGTGGCCAACGTGTCGTGTCCCGACGCGCGGACGATTGCCATCAGCCCGTGGGACAAGAAAACGATTCGCGACATCGAAAAGGCCATCATGGACAGCGATGTGGGCATCACGCCCGAGAACAATGGCGAGCTGATTCGCCTCTCGATTCCGCAGCCCACCGAGGAGCGTCGCAAGGAGCTCGTGAAGCAGTGCAACAAAATCGGCGAGAAGGCCAAGGTGGAGGTGCGCAGCGTGCGCGGCGAAATCAAGGACAAACTGAAGAAGGCCATCAAGGACGGCCTCTCGGAGGACAACGAGAAGGACGCCGAACTCGAATTGCAGAAGGTTCACGACAAGTACATCAAGAAGCTCGACGAACTGATGGATGCCAAGAACAAAGAGATTATGACAGTCTAAATGAAGGGACTCGTCATTAAGAATACNNCAAGTACATCAAGAAGCTCGACGATCTGCTTGCGGCGAAGGAAAAGGAAATTATGACGGTCTAATTTTTAATTTTTAATTATTGAAGGGACTTGTCATCAAGAACACGGGCAGTTGGTACACCGTCTTGACCGACGAAGGACTGACCGTAGAGTGTAAAATCAAGGGAAATTTCAGGTTGAAAGGCATTCGCAGCACGAATCCTGTGGCTGTGGGTGACCGCGTGCAGATTGTGCGCAACCAAGAGGGTACGGCGTTCATCACCTCGATTGATGACCGCCGTAACTACATCATTCGCAAAGCGTCGAACCTTTCAAAACAGAGCCATATCCTCGCGGCCAATGTCGATCAGGCGATGCTCGTCGTCACGGTGAACCGACCGCAGACCTCCACGACGTTCATCGACCGCTTCCTCGCCTCGGCAGAGGCTTACAGCGTGCCCGTGGTGCTGCTTTTCAACAAGACCGACCTGCTCAACGACGATGAAAAACAGCTGCAAGAGGCGATGATGCAACTCTACGGGGCGATTGGCTACGAATGTCGCGCCATTTCAGCCGAAACGGGCGAGGGCGTAGAGGCGTTGCGCCCGTTGCTACAGGGGAAAATCACGTTGCTCTCGGGCAATAGCGGCGTGGGCAAATCGACGCTCATCAACCGTCTGATACCCGATGCGAAGTTGCGCACGGCGGAAATCAGCGAGTCGCACAACACGGGAATGCACACCACGACGTTCTCGGAGATGCTGAGCCTCCCCCCTTCCCCCTCCAAAGGGAGGGGGAGTATGGCTTCAGAAAAAACTCCTCCCCCATGTGGGGGAGGATGGGAGGGGGCTTTAATCGACACTCCCGGCATCAAAGGCTTCGGCACGTTCGACATGGATCCCGAGGAACTCACGAGCTATTTCCGCGAGATTTTCCATTTCTCGAAGGAATGTCGGTTCTCGAACTGCACGCATACGCACGAGCCCGGCTGTGCCGTGTTGAAGGCACTCGACGAGCACTTGATCGCACCGAGTCGCTACCAGTCGTACCTCTCGATGATGGATGACAAGGATGAAGACAAATATCGCGCGGCGTACTGATTTTCTCGACACACCCAAAAAAGAAAAACGCATAGGCTTTCGGGCTTATGCGTTTTTTGTTTTATCTGAGGCTGTTAATCCATTTGGCAATGTCGCTCAGGACTTCCTCGGAAATCGTTTCCTCGATGTTGGCGTACTCGGTTGTGGCACCCGTTTTCGCGTGTTGGAAAAGGTGGTTGAGGCCTGGGTAAATTTTGAATTTTGAATTTTGAAGGTTGATGGTTGAATTTTGATGGTTGAATTTTGATGGTTGATGGTTGGATTGTGAATTGTGAATTGTGAATTGTAAATTGTAAATTGCATTGAGGTTGCTCTCGGCGAGCACCTGCATGTCGAGGCTGCCATTGAGGGCGAACACGGGGCAGCGCGTAGCGGCGATGTCGCCCGACGGGTCGTATTCCGTGAAAAACTGATACCACGGGTTCGTTTCCTGCAAAAACATCGTCAGCCGCATCTGCTTGAGCGTCATCGTGGCGGGTTGGCCGCTCAGACGCAGCAGCGCGTTGGTCTGTTCCACGAGTAGCGTGTCGCCCTTGATGCCTGGTGCGGCGAGCGTCACGACGAAGTCTGCCATTTGCCGCGCCCCGAGCATAAAGGCAATCGAGCCGCCTTCGCTGTGGCCGAGGATGCCGACCTTAGAAAATTCCTTCAGCGATTGCAGGTAGCGGATGCCAGCCTCGGCATCTCGGGAAAAATCGAGCGTGGTGGCTTGCGACACGTCGCCCGTCGATTGTGCGAAACCGCGGTCGTCGTAGCGTAGCGAGGCGATGCCGTGGCGTGCGAGATAGTCGGCAATGACGGCGAAGGGACGGTGGTCGAAGAGCGTTTCGTCGCGGTCTTGCAGGCCGCTGCCCGTCACCATCAGCACCACGGGATGCTTGCCAGCCTGCGACGAATCGAAGCCGACGGGCAGCGTGAGCGTGCCAGCGAGCGTGGCCTTGGCCTCGGCGTTGGTGAAGGTGACCTCGCGCGTCTCGTAAGGGTAGGGCGGTTGCGGCGTTTGCGGTCGCAGTCGGACGAATTCACCGGCGGTCAGCGTCAAGGGCAATTCGCGCCCCATCTGCCGGAATGTGCCGATGATTTTCCCGTCTTTCAAGTCGCCGGAAAACGCTGCGCCGATGCTCGGAAATGCGGCATCCACTTTCTTCTCGTCCAATTCCTTGATTTCCCCTGCGATGCCTTTCGCGCCTTGGTCGGGCGAGTCGAGTGTGCATTTTTCCTTCGAGAAGTGGAAAACGAGGTTCAGCTTCATCACTTGCAGGTTGAGCTGCCCGTGCCACGTGCCCGCAATGCCTTGCGCCTGCGCGGTTGCGGCCATTATCGCCATCACTGCGGCGAAAAGGAGTGTCTTTCTCATATTCTTGTATTTTCTTTTAGGTTAAAATCTCCCCGGACCACCGAATCCACCGCGCGGAAAGCCTCCGCCGCGAGTGCCTTCAGGCCGACCGCCAGGCCCCATTCCCTCGGGTCTCATTCCGTCGGGACCCTCGCCGCGACCTTCGCGAGCCTGCTTGCCGCCAAAGACGTTGAAGCGATAGACCACGTGCAGCATCGCGTAGGAATTGATGCTGTTGTACCACGTGTCGCGGCGCTGCCATGCATCGATCATACGGCTGAAGTTCGACTGCTGGTGCAGAATGTCGTAGAATTGCAGCATCACCGAGAGGTTCTTGCCCTTGAGGAAGGTTTGCGAAATCTGCGCGTTCCAGAGCAGCTCATTGGTGTTCATCGACGCGTCGCTATAGCCGCGACGACTGCGTTGGTGTATGTCCATGGCCACGGACGTGCCCCACGGCGCCGTGATGTTGAGCGAGCCGCCGTAGGAAAATACCCACGTGTCGAGGTTCGCCTGTTCCTGCAATTTGTTGCGGGCGTGGGTGTAGTTGACGTTGCCGTCGAGTTCAAACTCCGTAATCCACTGTCCCAGCATGGGTCGGAAGCTGAGTCCGAGGCGGTTGCCGAGGGTGGTTTCGCGCGTGGTGTTCTTTTGCGACGACGACTGTCGGTCGAGCGTCACGTAGCCCACGTGGTTGTTGTAGCCAACCATCGGGAACGTGTTGATGTTCCACACGCCTGCCGTGTCGATCGGGGTGTTGAACATTCCGCCCCAGTTGATGTTCCAGTTGCCGTTGATGTTTTCGGGTCGCGTGGTGCGTCCGCCGGTTTTCTCGTCGTAGGTCACCATCGATGAAATCGAGTTGTTCGTCGTCGAGAAGCGCAAGAAGGTCATCCACGTGCGCATGTGGTTTTGCTGATAGCCGTTGTAGAAGAAGTTCAGGTTCTGCGTGAACGAGGGTTTCAGCCCGGGGTTACCGCGCGAGATGTTGAGCGGGTCGCTGTCGTCGTAGATGTCGAGCAGTTGCGAGATGGAGGGTTGCATGGTGGTGCCTCGGTAGTCGATGCGCAGGTTCGACACCTTCGAGAAGCGATAGCGGAAGTTGAGTGTCGGCGTGAAGTTGAACACCGTGCGCGTCGTATCGACGTAGATGCCCTGATAGTCTTGGATGAAGTTGGAGCGTTGCGGCTGCATCATCACGCCCACGTTCAGGTTGTATTTGTCGCGCTTCATGCGGAACATCACCTCGATGTTATGCGTGTAGTTCTTGTATTCCGAGAATCGGCTCAGGTTCTGGTCGCGATACTCGGTGTAGTCGTGTGGCAGGCGGCTGAGGTAGTTGTCCCAACCGCGATAATGGGGCGTGAGGCCGCTGAAGAAGTCTTCGCCGAGGTTCGAGAAGTCGTAGGTCTGTCGGTCGCTCTTGTTGTAGGAATAGTTGAAGCGATAGCTGAACTGCAGGTAGGTGTTTGCGCGGAGCGGCTCGCTGTAGGTGGCTTGCAGCGCGTAGTTATAGCGTGTGCTCGGCGACAGGTTGAAGCGGTTTTTCTGGTAGGTGGAGTCGTTGCCGAGCGCGTCGAGAATCTGGTAGAGATGGACGTTGCTCGTGGAGAAATTCTTCGAGTCGCCCTTGGAATAGTTCCCCTCGACGCGCATGGTGATGTTGCGCCCCATTGAGCCGAACTTGCGGTTCACTTGCAGTCGGCCTCCGAAGTTTTTCGAGTCGCTGTAGCTGATGCCCTGATTCTGGCGGGAGTTCACCACGATGCCGTCGGCTGCCATTCGCTTGATGGCCTCTTCCACGAGCGGGTCTTCGGCGTAGTTGTAGGGGTCTTCGTTGAACGATGCCGACTGGCTCCACGAGCGTCCGTCGCTCTTCGAGAAGCTCATGGTGGGGCGGAAATTGATGTTCCACAGCGTGTCGGGCTTCCATTCCACTTTCATTTGCATGTTCCACGCGTCGGAGCGCGAGTAGTTTTGGTTCTGGCTGTTTGAAAACGCGCCTGTCCGCGTCACGAAATTCTCACTGGCCGACTTCGTGTAGGCATCGCCGTCGCGATGGTTCCAGCGCACGCTTCCGCTCAGTTCCAGCCTGTCTTTTCGGGTCTGCGGGTCTTTTTCCTCGTAGTTGAAGTTCACGCCGGCCATTTTCGAGGCGTTCAGGCCATTGTTGCCGCGCCCGGGGCCTCCGCCGCGCCCGCTGAAGCCTTGGTCGCCGGTGTTGTTGGCACTTCCCATCGCCTGCACGCGCAGCGCGTCTTTCATATACATGCCCATCACGCGACCCGAATAGCGCTTTTTCGTGCCGATGCCGAGGTCGCTATTGGTCATGAAGCCTTTGTTCATGCCGCGCTTGATGGTGAAGTCGAGTGTGGTTTCCTCCTCGCCGTCTTCGATTCCCGTGATGCGTGTGAGGTCGCTCTTCTCGTCATACACCTTGATGTTCTCGATGATGGACGTGGGCAGGTTTTTCATTGCCGTTTGCGTGTCGCCGGTCATGAATTCGCGGCCATCGACCTTGATTTTCTTCACTTCCTTGCCGTTGATGGTGATTTTTCCGTCGTCATCGACCTGTGCGCCCGGCAGTCGCTTCACCAGTTCCTCCACCACCGAGCCTTCGGGAACGCGGTAGGCCGCCGAGTTGTAGATGAAGGTGTCTTCGCGCAGAACCACCTTCTGGGCCAATGCCGTCACTTCGGTTCCTTTCAGCATGATGGCGTCGCTGCTCATCACCACCTGTCCCATCGCGAGGTCGTGGTCATCGACCATCTCAATCTTCTTGATGATGCCGATGTAGCCGATGGTTGTGAGCTTCAGCAGGTATTTGCCGTTTTCGGGAGCCGTGAGCGAGAATTTTCCCTCGTCGTCCGACACTGCTCCGCCCACGAAGGTGCTGTCTGTTCGGAGCAGCTGTAGCGTCACTTGCGGCAGAGGCTCCTTCGTGTCGCGGTCGATGAGCGTACCTGATATTTTACGTTCTTGTGCGAAAGAAAATGCCGCTGCGAGTGTCAGCAGCATCAAAAACAATCTTTTCATCGTTAAAATTCTTGGTTTGTTCTGCGTTTTTTGACGAAAAAGAGCACTCAGAGTTTAAAAAGTTCGATTTTTTCTTTCTTTCACCGAAAATTTTGTATTTTTGCAGACGATGAAACAGAAAATCATTTTTTCCGAGGCCCTGGAACAGGACTTGCAGCGCGAAATTGAAGCCTGCCGTCCCGACCGTCTGCTCGTCTTGACCGATGAGAACACGCAGGCGCATTGCTGGCCGATGATAAGCCGTTTTCCCTGTATGACGACAGCGACGGCCGTGACGATTCCCTCGGGCGACGAAAACAAGACCCTCGAGAGCCTCTCGCAAGTGTGGAGCGCGCTGCAAAAGGGCGGAGCCACGCGCCACTCGCTGCTCGTGAACCTCGGCGGCGGTATGCTCACCGACCTTGGCGGCTTTGCGGCCTCGACTTTCAAGCGTGGCATGCGATTCATCAATATTCCCACGACGCTTTTGGCGATGGTCGATGCTTCAGTGGGCGGAAAAACGGGTGTCAATTTCGGCGGACTGAAGAATGAAATTGGAGTGTTTAGCGAGGCGCAGGCCGTCATCATCGACACGGATTTCCTTCGCACGCTCGACCACGAAAACCTGCTCTCGGGCTACGCCGAAATGCTCAAGCACGGCCTGCTCGACACCACGGAACACTGGGCGCAGCTCCTAAAATCTCCTTTCACTCCCCTTTCACTCCCTCTTTATTGCTCCTTCGCTCCCCTTCTCCAACGTAGCATCGCCGTGAAGGAGCGCATCGTGGAGGCTGACCCGCATGAAAAAGGCCTGCGCAAGGCCCTGAACCTCGGCCACACCTTTGGCCACGCTTTTGAGGAATGGTCGTTCAGGAGTTCAGGAGTTCAGGAGTTCAGGAGTTCGGGAGTCCGTCCGTTGTTACATGGCTACGCCGTGGCCTACGGCCTCATTTGCGAGCTTTATCTGAGCACTGTGAAATGCGGTTTTCTCATCGAGAAAATGCGTCAGACCGTGCAGTTCATCCGTGAAAATTACGCTGCCGACCTCCATTTCACTTGCGACGACTACCCCGAACTGCTCCACCTGATGCAACACGACAAGAAAAACGTCGCCGGCACCATCAATTTCACGCTTCTGGCCGACATCGGCGACATTCGCCTCGACCAGACTGCCACGGAAGCCGAAATCCGCGAGGCACTCGACTTCCTGCGCGAGGGATTTTGACAGCTGGAAATCGCAAAAAATGAAAATAAATGTGCAATTTGGCAGAAAAGTCGTTTTTTTACACTAACTTTGCACCCACGAACAAGCATTTTGAACAGAATTTTATGAATATACTCGAACTCAGCGAACAGGAGATTGTTCGCAGACAATGTCTTCAGGAACTGCGCGAGATGGGCATCAATCCCTATCCCGCCGCCGAATTTCCCACCAACGCCTTTTCCACCGAAATCCGCCAGAAAGTTGAAAGTGGTGAGTGGAATATTGATAACAACGATGACGAACTCCCCGAGGTGTGCATTGCGGGCCGCATGATGAGCCGTCGCGTGATGGGAAAGGCCAGTTTTGCCGAGTTGCAGGACTCGAAGGGCAGGATTCAGGTGTACGTTTCGCGCGACGACCTTTGCCCCGACGAAAATAAAGACCTTTACAACGTCGTTTTCAAGAAACTCTTGGACATCGGCGACTTCATCGGCATCAAGGGCTTTGTGTTCCGCACACAGACGGGAGAAATCTCCGTGCATGCCAAGGAACTGACCGTGCTGTCGAAGAGCCTCAAGCCGCTGCCCATCGTGAAATATAAAGACGGTGTGGCGTACGATAAGTTCGACGACCCCGAGCTGCGCTACCG
>DFHC01000075.1:0-311 GCA_002372575.1 bacterium UBA3734
AGTGAAGAGTGAAAAATGAAGAATAAGGAATTTAATATGGTTCAAATAATGAGGAAGGTGAAAACAGACGGAAAATGGTGGATGCCCGGCATCCGATGGTGTATGGTGTTTTTCGTTTTTCGTCTTTCGTTTCTCACGACTCTGGCACAGACGATTACCGTGTCGGCACCCTCGCAGGTGTCGGTGGGCGAGAATTTCCGCATCGCCTACACCGTGAGCACGCAAGACGTGCAGGACTTCCGCTCGGGCATCCGCTCGACCGACGTGGCCGAAATCATCGCAGGCCCCTACACCTCGTCGCAGTCGAGCTT
>DFHC01000075.1:376-7330 GCA_002372575.1 bacterium UBA3734
TTCCAGATGACCAACGGCCACACCACCTCCTCGTCGTCCATCACCTATACCTACACGCTCTATGCCGCCAAAAACGGCACGTTCAACGTGCCGGCAGCCCAGGCCGTGGTCGATGGGAATACCATTCACTCGAAACCCGCGAAAATTACCGTCTCGGGCACGGCTCGCCCGAACAACGGCACACCGAACATGCACCAAGACCACGAGCCGCAGATGCGCGCCGCTGGCACGAAAATATCGGGCAACGACCTCTTCATCAAGGTGAGCGCGAGCAAACGCCGCGTCCACGAGCAGGAGCCCGTTTTGCTGACCTACAAGGTCTATACACTCGTCGATTTGACGCAGCTCAACGGAAAAATGCCCGACCTCACGGGCTTCCACACGCAGGAAATTCCGCTGCCGCAGCAAAAGAGCTTCCACGTGGAGCAGGTGAACGGGCGACCCTATCGCTGTGTGACGTGGAGCCAATACGTGATGTATCCGCAGATGACGGGAAAACTTGAAATCCCAAGCATCACGTTCAAAGGCATCGTGGTGCAGCAGAACCGCGCCGTGGACCCCTTCGAGGCCTTTTTCAACGGCGGATCGGGCTACGTCGAGGTGAAACACGACATTGTAGCGCCCGGAATCACCATCCAAGTGGATCCGCTGCCCGATAAACCTGCGAATTTCTCGGGCGGAGTGGGCCAGTTGAACGTCTCCGCGCAAATCGACCGACAGGAACTGAAAGCGGGCGAGCCGATTTCGCTGCGCGTGGTGGTGGGCGGAACGGGCAATCTGAAGCTCATCAAACAGCCGGTGGTAGAATTTCCGAAAGATTTCGACACCTACGACGCCAAGGTGACCGACAAAACGAAGCTCACGACCAACGGCGTGGAGGGAAGTATGGTCTATGACTTCCTCGCCGTGCCGCGCAACCCGGGAAAATACACCGTTCCACCTGTGGAACTGACCTATTTCGACACCTCGGCCAACACCTATCGCACGGCGAAGACGCAGTCGTTCGACATCACCGTAGAGAAAGGGTCGGGAAAGAGCACCGTCGTGGCCGACTACGTGAAGGAGAAAGACATCCGTACCATCAAGACGGGGCCGTCGCAGAGCCGTTCCGTGCAGCACGACTTCTTCGGCAGTCGGGCCTACTGGCTGAGCCTGCTGCTGCCGCTCATCGCCTTCGTCATCTTGCTCATCGTGTTCCGCAAGCGCGCCCTCGACAATGCCGACCTCGGGAAAATGCGCGGAAAGCGTGCCAATAAAGTCGCCACGCGCCGTCTGCGCAAGTCGGCTCAGCTGATGAAGGCGGGCGAGCAAGGAAAATTCTACGACGAAGTGCTACGCGCCCTCTGGGGTTACGTGGGCGACAAGCTGAATATGCCCGTGGAGCAGCTCTCGCGCGAGAATATCGAGGAGAACCTGCGTGCCCGCGAGGTCGATGACGACACGGTGAGCCTCTTCCTCTCGGCCCTTGACGAATGCGAATTTGAGCGTTACGCCCCGGGCGATTCCGCTGGCAATATGAATAAGACCTTCGATGCCGCCATGAAGGCCATCGAACAAATCGAATCGACAATGAAAAAAGGCAAAAGGCGCAGTGCGCCCAAAATCGTTTTACTTTTCTGTATTTTCACCTTTTTACCCCTGACAACGTGGGCCGCCGTGACCAAGGAAAGTGCCGACGAAGCCTATAAGCGTGGCCAATACCAGCAGGCCGTCAGAGAATACGAGGAGCTCATCAAGGAGCAGCCCTCTGCCGAACTCTATTACAACCTCGGCAACGCTCATTTCCGCACCGACAACATCACGCAGGCCATCCTCGCCTACGAGCGTGCACTGCAAATCAAGCCCGGCGACAACGACATTCGCTTCAACCTTGAGTTTGCCCGCAGCAAGACCATCGACAAAATCACGCCCGAAAGCGAGATGTTTTTCTTCACGTGGTATCGCTCGCTCGTCAATCTGATGAGCACCGACGCATGGGCTCGGCTGGCCGTCGCGTCCATCGCGCTCGCGCTCCTGCTGCTGTTGCTCTACCTCTTCGCCTCGCGCCTCGCGCTGCGGCAGACGGGTTTCTACGGCGCCATCCTGTTCCTTGCCCTTTTCCTCGTGAGCAACCTCTTCGCCTACCAGCAGAAGCAGCACGATGAGCAGCGTGCCGGAGCCGTGGTCATCGCGCCTACGGTGAGTGTGAAAAAAACACCCGACACGGCCGCCGCCGACGATTTCGTGCTCCACGAGGGCACCCGTGTCACCATCACCGACCGCAGTATTGCCCGTTGGCTGGCCATCCGCCTCGACGACGGGCGCGAGGGGTGGATTCCCACGGGCAGCATTGAGGAAATATAAGGAAAATTCACATTTTGTTTTGCCAATTCAGAATTAGTTCGTACTTTTGCAGAAAATATTTTTGTAAAAATACGTTATGAAAAAGTTTTTTTCACTGATTTTGATGTTGCTCGGTGCCACGGCAGGCACATGGGCACAAGGTACGGCTACGTCCGTGGCTACGGGCGTTTCGCCGCTTTTCCTGCCGTTTACGTTCTATGAAAATGTGGCCCACGAGGCACTGTCGCTCGATGGCGAGTCGTCTGCTGTGAATGCGACGCTCCTGAACTTCTATCTGAAGCGTCCCGACCTTGTGGTGGCCTCGGAAAGTGAACTCCGCGAACAGTACGACACCCCAGACACTGTTCTCCCTGAGCCGACGGAGGTGGCGGCAGTGGCTTCCACGCCCGAAATCATTGCTCCCGAGGAGCCGGAAACGCCGCAAGTCGATGTGGAAGTGACGAAACCCAATTTCTGGACGTTCAAGGGCGACGGATTCCTGCAATTCCTGCAAAACTACGTGTCGGGCAACTGGTACAAGGGTGGCGAGAGCAACTACTCGATGCTCTCTGCACTGACCTTGGAGGCCAACTACGACAACAAGTCGCGGTGGAAGTGGGACAACAAACTCGAGCTGAAACTCGGTTTCCAGACTTCACCCTCCGACACGGTTAATAAGTTCAAGACCAACGAAGACCTGATCCGACTGACCAGCAAGGTGGGCTTACAGGCAACGAAACACTGGTACTACACGCTCTCGTTCCTCGCTTACACGCAGTTCACGCGTGGATTGAAGGCCAACGACGACCGCACTTATTCCGACTTCATGTCGCCGCTGAACCTGAGTCTGGCGCTCGGTATGGAATACAAAATGGAGTGGCTCAACAAGCGACTCACGGGAACGGTCAATATTTCGCCCTTGGCTGTGAACTATCGCTACGTGGACCGCACCATTTTCCGCAACGGCGACAGCCATCAGTGGTTCCCCTCGCGCCACGGCATAGAGGAGGGCAAGCATTCGCTGATTGACTTCGGTTCGTCGTTCACGGTCGATGCCACATGGAAATTCTCCGACCTGATTTCGTGGAAAACGCGTATGTACGGTTTCACGAGTTATAAACGCGTTGAGTTTGAATGGGAAAATATGTTCTCGTTCCAATTCAACAAATACATCTCTTCGAAACTTTTCCTCCATCCGCGTTTCGACGACAACCGCGCCCGCGACGACAAGCACGGCTACTGGATGTTCAAGGAATTCTTCTCCATCGGATTCAACTACACCTTTTAAACTGCGGAGTTGAGACCAACTGACAACATACTCCAGCATTACCCTTTGCTCAGGATTGCCGCGATGCTGATCCTGGGCATTTTTGTCGGTGATGGCGTGGGGCGCTCGGTGCCGCTGTGGACGGGGCTGGTCGTGGCCATAGCGCTACTCGCGCTGTATTTGCTTCTGGCCAAAACTTTAAGGATAAACGGCCGAATCGTCTCTTTGGTAGAGAGCGGATTGCTGTGTCTGGCGTGTCTTGCGCTTGGATTCTATCTGATTTCTGTCGAAGAAAAACGGCTCGATATGCGCTTTCCGAAAGAGAAAACCGACTTCGAGGCCATCATCGTGAGCGAACCTGTGGTGAGGGGAAAGGTGGTTCAGTGCGAACTGCTTGCGACGCGCGAAGGGAAGAAACCGTATCGCCTGCGCACGTCGATTCTCCGAGACACAATCTACAACCGCTACCAGCGCCTGCAAGTGGGCGACGGAATCCGTGTGCGGGCGGCAGTTGAGCGCACTGCAGACATCCAGCCATTGCCCACGCAAGACTCCAATTTCGACTTCCGACGTTGGCTGCAGGTACACGGTGTGGTCGGACAGGCTTTCGTTTTCCATTCCGACTGGCAGAAAGCGGCTGTCAGCCTGCGGTCGCTGTCGATGGTGGAACGGGCGAAAATCCGACTCTTGCAGTTCCGCAGGAAAGCCATCGATGCCCTCGGAGAATCGGGTCTTGACGGAAGGGAACAGGCCATCGTGGCAGCCATGGCTCTGGGCGACAAGTCGGCACTGACGAAGGAATTACGCGAAACGTATTCCGTCAGTGGAGCCTCGCATGTGTTGGCACTCTCGGGAATGCACCTTGGCATCATCTATTTCCTGCTGTCGTTTCTTTTCGTGCGGATGCGCTGGCGGGTGGCCGGACAGCTGTTCACGCTGCCCGTCATCTGGCTTTTCGTATTGATGGTGGGCTTGTCGCCGTCGGTGGTTCGCGCAGCTACGATGCTCACGGTTTACGGCTTCGTGTCGTTGCTCGGACGACGCTCTTTTTCGCTGAACACACTCGCTTTGGCTGCGATTATCATGCTGATAATCAGTCCGTTGTCCTTATGGGATGTCGGTTTCCAGCTTTCGTTCATGGCGGTGCTCGGCATCATCGTGTTTTCTCCTGTTTTCAATCGAATTTTGTGGTTTCTGACGAATAAAGTCACGTTTGGGGCAGCGCAAGAGAATCGATGGCTGGAAACACTCTTAAAGTGGGTGCTGGGCTTGGCCGCAGTGAGTCTTTCCACTCAGCTAACCACGGCTCCGCTCGTGGTGCATTATTTCGGACGATTCCCCACGTATTTCCTCGTTACCAATTTCCTCGCCATCCCGCTCGTCACCGTAATTCTCTACACGGCGGCGACCTTCTTCCTTGTCGCGGCGGTGGAGGCGCTGTCGGGTTTTGTCTTGCAGACGGTCAGGGAATTGCTGGCGCAGCTGCTTGGCTTCCTGTCGCGCAGTTTGAACAGCGGCCTTGAAACCATTGCTGCGTGGCCAGGGTCGAGCATCGACGGCATTCGTCTCAGCAGCCTGCAGGCCTTGCTGCTCTATGTGCTGATGGCCGTCGTTTGGGGCGTCATCGAAATTCTACGGAGGAATTATCGCGACAACCGTTTGATGAAAATGAGGTAGTTGGGATAGAACGAAAACTCTTAACTCTCAACTGAAAAATACTCCTCCAGCTCCCTCTCGGCACTACCGTCGGTGTTGGGCAGGTCTTTCACGATGTGGCCATTCTCCATCAGCGCGATGCGCGTGGAGATGTCGATGGTGTGCTGCAGGTTGTGGCTCGAAATGAGGATGGTGGCGTGCGTGTTGCGGTGGTGGTCGGTCAGCAGGCGCTTCAGCACGATTTGCGACGAGGGGTCGAGGAAGTTGAACGGTTCGTCGAGAATCACCAACTGTGGTTTCGCCAGCAGGGCTGCAATGATGCCTACTTTCTGCTTGTTGCCAGCGCTCAGGTCGCGAATCAGCTTCTTTTGGCCAAGAATTTCGTCTTGCATCAGCGACGTGAAGTCGGCCAGTCGGGCGTCGATGTCCTCCTGCGACATATTGTTGGCTTTTCCCACGAATTGGAAGAACTCTTCGGGCGTGAGGAAGTCGATGAGGAAGGCCTCGTCAATATAGGCTCCCGTGAACAGTTTCCACTCCTCGCTCTTGGCGGGGTTGATGGCGTTTCCCTCGTTGTTTAGCGTCACTTCGCCCGTGTCGGCCTCCAGAAGGTCAAGCATGAGGCGGAAAAGCGTGGTCTTTCCCGCCCCGTTGTTACCCACGAGTCCCAGCATTTCGCCCTCGCGCACGCTGAACGCCTCGATATCCACGGCAATTTTCTCGCCGAATTGCTTTTTCAGGTTGCTGATTGTTATCATCGCTCAACTGTCAATTATCAACTCTCAACTTTCAACTCTCTACTCTCAGGCAACCCCTCGCCCGTGGCAGTTTTTGAACTTCTTACCCGAGCCGCAGGGGCAGGGGTCGTTGCGTCCGGGGAGCTTGTCCTTGATGACGGGCGTGCGATTGATTTGCTGCGCTCCGCCGCGCGTGTCGGTGTGGGCAGCGGCTTCTTGGTTCGGGTCCACGAGTTCGTTGCCGCGCTGCTCGTTGTAGCGTTGCGAGCGCTGTTCGGGTGCGGCCTCGCGCACTTGCTGTTGCTCCATTTCGGGAATCTGGCCGCGCGTCAGGATGGTGGCGATGCGGTTGTTCATGTCGTTCACCATGTCGTCGAAGAGTTTCGCGCTCTCGAGTTTGAAGATGAGGAGCGGGTCTTTCTGCTCGTAGCTGGCGTTTTGTACCGAGTGGCGCAGTTCGTCGAGCTGTCGGAGGTTTTCCTTCCAGCAGTCGTCGATGATGTGGAGCATGATGGTTTTCTCGAACTGTTTCACGACCGATTTTGCCTCGCTGTCGTAAGCCTCTTTCAGGTCGCAGGGAATGTTATAGACGCGCTTGCCGTCGCTGACGGGCACGAGGATGCGCTCGTACATCTGGCCTTGGTTTTCATAGACGTTCTTGATGACGGGCCAGGCCACGCTCTGCAGGCGGTCGGTCTTGCGCGTGAACTCGTGCATGGCGGCTTGGAAGGCCTGTTCGTAGAGCTGTTCGCGCGGGGTATTGATGAATTCTTCATTCGTAAAGGGGCATTCCATCGAGAGAATCTTCAGGAACTGCTCGCGACAGCCCGCATAGTCGTTGTTGTCGATGATGTTGATGGTGCGGTCCCAGATGATGTTGGCGATGTCCATTCCGATTCGCTCGCCCATCAGTGCGTGGCGACGCTTCTCATAGACGACCGTACGCTGTTTGTTCATCACGTCGTCGTACTC
>DFHC01000177.1:0-2893 GCA_002372575.1 bacterium UBA3734
ACCGTGGGCTATGGTGCCACCGAATGCGCCCCGATTATCTGCTATGCACCGTGGGACGATTTCGTTGTCGGCTCCTGCGGAAAGGCCGCGCTGCACATGGAGGTGAAAATCGACAGTCCCGACCCGCAACACATTCCGGGCGAAATCATGGCACGTGGCCTGAACGTGATGCTGGGCTACTACAAAAATGAGGAAGCCACGCGCGAAACCATCGACTCCGAAGGCTGGTACCACACGGGCGACCTCGGCCTGATGGATGCCCAGGGCAACGTCTTCATCAAGGGCCGCTCGAAGAATATGCTGCTCAGCAGCAACGGCCAAAACATCTATCCCGAGGAAATCGAAGACAAGCTCAACTCGATGGCGATGGTGGTGGAAAGCGTGGTGATTCAGGAAGATGAGAAACTCATCGGACTCGTATTTCCCGACTACGACGAGGCCAAGAACATGGGGCTCAATCAGGAAGATTTGGAGAAAATCATGGAGCAGAACCGCGTGGAGCTGAACGAAGTGCTGCCGCAATACTCCAAGATTGCCGCCATCCGCCTGCAAGAAGAGGAGTTCGAGAAAACCCCGAAACGGAGCATCAAGCGCTATCTCTACCAGTAGAAAACCGCCCTTTCAGGCACAAAAACGAGGAATTAACCGTTTTTAACTTAATGAATTGACCATTTTTTGGCCAATAAGTTTGCTGTTGTCATTTTTTTTTGCTTACTTTGCAGAAACTATAAATAATAACTAAAAAAGACATTATTTATGAAAACAACGGAAACAGCGAATCTTAGTGGCCTGAAAAGGGAAGATTTTCAGACCACTGTCAACGGAAAGCAAACTGATCTTTTCATTCTGAAGAACAGTCAGGGCAACGAAGTTGCCATCACCAACTACGGCGGAGCAATTGTCGCTATCATGGTTCCCGACCGCGACGGCAAGCACGCCAACGTCATCCAAGGCCACGATAACATCCAAGACGTTATCAACAGTCCCGAACCCTATCTTTCTACGCTCATCGGACGCTACGGCAACCGCATTGCCCGCGGCAAGTTCCAGCTGAACGGAAAGCAGTATGAGCTGGCCGTGAACAACGGGCCGAACTCGCTCCACGGCGGACTGAAAGGCTGGAATGCGAAGGTGTGGGACGCCCTGCAGATGAACGACAAGACGCTCGTGCTGAAATACGTGAGCCCCTACGGCGAAGAAGGCTACACGGGCGAGATGAAAGTGACGGTGGTCTATTCGTTTACCGACGAAAACGAGCTCGTCATCGAATACATGGCGCAGACCAACAAGAAGACCATCCTCAACCTGACGAGCCACGGATTCTTCTCGCTGCAGGGCATCGACAACCCGACGCCGCCCATCGACGACCAAATCTGCCAAATCAACGCCGACTACTACCTGCCCATCGACGAAACGTCGATTCCGACGGGCGAAATCCGCTTCGTGAAAGGTACGCCGTTCGATTTCCGCGAGCCGAAGGCCGTGGGAAAAGACATCGATGCCGCCGACGAGCAAATCAAGAATGGTGCCGGCTACGACCACTGCTACGTGCTCAACAAGAAGGAAGAGGGCGAACTGAGCTTTGCCGCCCGACTCGTGGAGCCGAAGAGCGGTCGCACGATGGAGGTTTATACCACCGAGCCCGGCGTGCAGCTCTACTCCGACAACTGGGCCGACGGATTCCGCGGCAGCCACGGTGCCACGTTTGGCCGTCGTTCGGCCATCTGTTTCGAGTGCCAGCACTTCCCCGACTCGCCCAACCACCCCTATTTCCCCTCGGTGGTGTTGCGTCCGGGTGAGGAATACAAGCAGAAAACCATTTACAAATTTGGAATAGAAGGATAACATTTCTAATTTAATTTTTAAAGCTTATGGACATTGAATTCGTAAGAAGTCGCTTCATCAAGCACTTCGATGGAAAAACCGGCAACATCTATGCTTCGCCGGGCCGTATCAACCTCATCGGTGAGCACACCGACTACAACGGAGGTTTCGTATTCCCAGGTGCCATCGACAAGGGCATTATGGCAGAAATGCGTCCCAACGGGACTGAAAGCACCATCCGTGCCTATTCAATCGACCTGAAAGACCGCGTCGATTTCGATTTCCACGACGGACAGGGTCCGCGTGCATCGTGGGCTCGCTACATCTACGGTATCACGCTCGAAATGGAGAAGCTCGGCGTGCCCGTGAAAGGCTACAACATCGCTTTCGCTGGCGACGTGCCCCTCGGAGCGGGAATGTCGTCGTCGGCAGCCATGGAAAGCTGCTTCGCCTGCGGTCTGAACGACCTTTTCGGCGACAACAAGATTTCCAAGTGGGACATCGTGCTCGCCGGTCAGGCCACGGAACACAACTACGTGGGCGTGAAGTGCGGCATCATGGACCAGTTCGCCAGCGTCTTCGGACAGGCCGGCAAGCTGATGCGTCTGGACTGCCGTTCGCGTGAGTTCGAGTATTTCCCCTTCAACCCCGAAGGCTACAAGCTCGTGCTGCTGAACTCTTGCGTGAAGCACGAACTCGTGGGCTCGCCCTACAACGACCGTCGTAACTCGTGTGAGAACGTCGTGAAGCACATCGCCGCCAAGCATCCCGAAGGCAAGTTCGAGACGCTGCGCGACTGCACGTGGGAACAGCTCGAGGAGGTTCGCGCCGAAGTTGGCGAGGAGGATTACACCCGCGCCCATTTCGTGCTCGGCGAGAAAGACCGCGTGTTGGCCGTGTGCGACGCACTCGTGGCTGGCGACTACGAAACCGTTGGCAAAAAGATGTATGAGACGCACGAAGGCCTCTCGAAGGAGTACGAAGTGAGCTGCGAAGAGCTCGATTTCCTCAATGATGTCGCCAAGGAGTGCGGCGTGACGGGCTCGCGCATCATGGGCGGCGGCTTCGG
>DFHC01000177.1:2959-17160 GCA_002372575.1 bacterium UBA3734
GGCGGCTGCACCATCAACCTCGTGAAGGACGAGCTCTACGATTCGTTCATCGAGACGGCCAAGAAGAAGTATTTCGAGAAATACAACAAGGTGCCGAAAGTCTATGACGTGGTCATCAGCGACGGTTCGCGTAAGATTTGTTGATATAAAGGGAAAGAAAGGGGAGTGAAAGGGGAGTGAAAGGGGAGAGAAAAGGACAATAGTCTGAACTCCTGAACTCCTTGACTCCTAAACTACTAAAACAATAAAATTAAAAAAATGAGTAATCAAAAGAAACAATGGGGAGCCATCATCGTGATGATTGCGCTCTTCGCCATGATTGCCTTCGTGACGAACCTCTGTACGCCGATGGCAACGATTATCAAGAATCAGGGTGAAATTTCGAATGTGCTTGCCCAGATTGGTAACTACGGCAACTTCGTGGCCTATCTCGTGATGGGTATTCCTGCCGGTATGCTCATTTCGAAGTACGGCTACAAGAAAACCGCCCTCATCGGCCTCGTTATCGGTATGATCGGCATTCTGATTCAGTGGTGCAGCGGCCTGATCGACGCAGGCGACGGCTCGAACATCGGCGTTGTCTTCACCGTCTATCTCATCGGTGCTTTCATTGCCGGTTTGACGATGTGCATCCTGAACTGCGTGGTGAACCCGATGCTCAACCTTCTCGGAGGCGGCGGCAACAAGGGAAACCAGCTCATTCAGGTGGGCGGCGTGTTCAACTCGACGGCTGCTGTGGCTTGCTACATTCTGATGGGTGCGCTCATCGCCGACGCCACGAAGGCCAAGATTGCCGACGCCACACCCGCGCTGATGATTGCCCTGGCCATTTTCGCCATCGCTTTCGTTGTGATTCTCTTCACGAAAATCGATGAGCCCGAGCAGGCTCCCGTGGAGCTTAGCCTCGTGAAGGGTGCCATGAGCCATCGCCACTTCGCACTCGGTGCGCTCGCCATCTTCCTGTATATGGGCATCGAGGTTGGCACGCCGAACTTCGTGCAGCAGTATCTCACGAATGAAAAGGGTATGGACGGCAGCACGGTCGGCCTGATTGTCGCCGTCTATTGGTTCCTGATGCTCGTGGGCCGCTTCGCTGGTGCCGCCATCGGCAACAAGGTGAGCAGCCGCACGATGGTGACAACCGTTTCAATTGCCACGCTCTGCCTTGTGCTCTTCGGTATGTTTGCACCGCAAGACGTGCTCGTGGCCTTCCCGGGCGTTGACTGGGGCAAGCTCACGGTCGTTTGGCAAGACATTCCCGTTGGCATCTTCGCCTTCCTGCTCGTGGGTCTTTGCACGAGCGTGATGTGGGGAGCCATCTTCAATATGGCCGTCGAGGGACTCGGCAAGTACACCGCCATTGCATCGGGTATCTTCATGACGATGGTATTCGGCTGTGCCGTGATGGTGTTTGCCCAGGCTCTGGTGGCCGATGCCGTTGGCTACATCAACAGCTACTGGGTGGTCATCTTCTGTGCTGCCTACATCCTGTTCTACGCCCTCGTGGGTTCGAAGCCTGCAAAGCAGTAATCCAACGACATCCATACAAGAAAAAGAGGAAAGATTTCGGGTCTTTCCTCTTTTCTTTTAGAATCTGTTGCCTTTCAGTGCACGGTCGATTTCTCGACGGTCTTCCTTTTCTTTGAGAGTCTGCCGTTTGTCGTATTGCCGTTTTCCGCGACACAGGGCGATATCCACCTTTGCACGTCCGTTTTGGTCGATGAAAATCAGTGTGGGAACAATCGTGTAGCCGGGTTGCTTTCCAGCGTCTTCCAAGCGTCTGATTTCGCGCTTCGTGAGTAGGAGCTTGCGCTCGCGCTTGGAGTCGTGGTTGGCGTAGGAACCGTAGAAATAAGGTGAGATGTTCATTCCTTTCACCCACATTTCTCCGTTTACGATGTAGCAATATGTATCAACAAGCGAAGCCTTTCCGGCACGAATCGACTTGATTTCCGTGCCCGTCAGAACAATGCCGGCCGTCAGTTCCTCCACGAAGAAGTATTCAAATGCGGCTTTTTTGTTCTTGATTTGTATCGGACTTTTCTTGCGAAGTTCCTGCTGCGCTTTGTTCATTGTCGTTTCTGTTTAAAAGAGTACCTTTCGGCCACCTTGAATATAGATGCCACGGGCGCGGGGCTGTTTGACGCGACGTCCTTGCAGGTCGTAGAGAGGCTGCGTGGAGCGGTCGATGCTTCCATTGTCGATGATGCCCTGAATGGCGGTGGGGAGAATAGCGGTTTCGTCGTTTTCCTCGATGATTTCATAGATGGCTGGAGCCGTTCCGTTCCATGAGAGGCGCACACTGGCAGCTTTGGGATACGATGTGAGGTCGATGCGTTGCGCACTCTGCGAGAGTGTCGTGATTTGTGTCCAGTTTACGCCGTCCTCGGTCACTTCCACTTTCACGCCCGATGGCACGTCGTTGCCGCTGAAAATCGTGATGGAAGTGGTGGGATGCTGCTGCACAAGGCGGTAGATCAGCATATTTTTGTTTGGCACGACAAAAGTCGATGGCGTGGCATCGATGGCGTTTACAGCCGCCAGTCCGTTGCCGTCCACGCAGCGTGGCGACACGCAACTTTGCTTGTTCACTTCCATTTCGAACAATCGCAGCCATTTGTCGGTCTTGGCATTGACGACGCGCAGTCGCACGAACTTTGCCTTAGCCTCGTCGCCGTCGAAATCAACGTATTTCATCTCGTTTCCGCCCTGTGTGGCATAGCTTCCATTGAGCGTGAAGGTGGTCGTGCTTGTGCCTTTGACCTTCAGGGCTGTCCACGAACTTCCGTCGGCGGAAACCTCAACACGCGCCGAGTTCATGAAGTCGTTGTTCTTCGTGCCGAAACAGATGCGCACGTCGCGGATGATAGTCTGAGAGGCCAGATTGAGCACATACGTGTCGCCATTAGCCTGATTCTTTTTCACGGCCCACCACGTGTCGTAGTTGCCGTCGGTGAGGTTGGAAAGAGGCTGGTCTTCTGCATTGTCGCCCTCGGGGACGGTGACGCTTTTGATTGACGGACTTCCCTCGGGAACTATCGAGAACGTCGTCAGGTTAAACTTGGCTGTCTGCGTCTCGTCGCCGATATTCTCGAAAATGACATATTTCACCAGGCCATTCGGCAGTTCGTCTTTGTTTTCGAGCGTTTTCCACGTACGGAAATCCTCGCTGTATCTCACGGTAAACTGCTGCAAGAGCGTTTCGTCGAAAGTCCATCGGCCGATGCGTATGGCTTGCGGCAGACTGATGCCGGCAAAGCGGCCAGACGGCACTTCCAAAGCTGTTGCAGCGAGGTAATAGATATTGTTGCTGCTACTGTAAACTGCCCGGAAGAGGTTGCCCGGGTCGGTCGGCAGGTTATGGACTACTCCATGCTTCTGGTCGGCTGACTCAAAGGCGTTTTTCAGGATGTTGTCGCGCATCCAATAGACGAAGGGGTAGAAATATTTGTGCGACGCCTGTGCCTGTCTTGCCGACACGCTGACCCACTGGCCCATGCCTTCGAGGGCGTAGGCCGTATAGGCCGTGTTGGTTTCGAGGTCGGGAATCATGTTGAGAGCCGTCACGTAGCCTGGCCAGCGCTCCAGAAGGTCTTCTGAACCTTCAGCGGCGTCCATCATCTTGAGCGTGATGTCCACCATGGCCTGCAACTTGAGCAGCCATGGCCTGATGTCGGCGTAGAGCAGGCGGTTGCTCTCGATTTCGCTGTCTTTGTAGGCCAGGAACTTCGCGCAGATGTTTTGCATATTCAGCATCCGTTCGCGCATTTGTGCAACATAGGTGTTCGAGGCGTTGTTGATGCGGTTTTTCAGGTTATTGATGAACGTTCCGAAGGTGCTGGGGTCGTTCCAGCGCAGATAGTCGCAGAGCAGGGAGAAGTCCTCGGCGTCGTCGTTGCCTACGACGGCCTTCACGGCAGCCTGATAGCTTTTCGTGTTGTTGAATCCGGCCGTGTGCCAGCTGTAGTCGGCCACGCTGAACAAGGCCAGTTTCGAGAGTTCGCCCTCTTGCATCGGGTTGCTGACGATGCCAATGCCGCCCGTGAGCGTCGAGGGCAGCGTGCCGTTGCTGTTCACCTGCGGCATCTCGAAGAAGTTGGCGTACATGTCTTTCGTATAGATCTGGCCGTCGGAGTTGTCGTTGCAGGGATAGTTCCACCACCAGCCCACGTCGCGTCCGAGATACTGGCGCACGACGTTGAGGTCGTTGCTGTTGGGAATACTCCACACGCCCCATCCCGTGGTGTAGATGGTGATGTTTTTGGGCGTGGAGGCGAGGGCCGAGAAGAATCCGCGCAGATTGTCGGCGCTGACCCAGCTCGATGCGTAGGCTTGGGGCACGAAATGCAGCGGACGAACCGTGTCGGCAGGGGCTGCTCCGGCCTTGTTGTACTTCGATTCCAGTCCGCGCTGCACGGCGGTGAGCCGCGAGGCGTTGAGTTTGAACTGCTCTTCGCTATTCGGCATTCCCACGTCATCGACGAAAATGGCAAACTGGCGCACGCCGAGGTTGTACATCTTGTAGAATTTCCCCAGAATATCGTTCACCACCGTATTGCTTCCGAGGAAGTTGTTTCCCGGATGGATGGCCCAGATGAAGTTCACCTTCGTGGCTGCCGACTGCTTCGTGAGGTCGCGCACCATATTCTGCGTGAGCCAGCCTTTTTCCTCTTGGTCGGGCGTGATGCTCGTGGGGTAGGGGTCCTGCCAGTTGTTTGAGTGGTAGGGGTCGCTTTTCGCGCCGTAGAGATAGGTGTTCATCTTGAAGCGCATCATGAAGCGCATCAGGTCTTTCTTCACGCTGATGCTATAGGGGTAGCCGTAGTAGCCTTCCACGAGTCCGCGACTTTGCAGGTCGGCATAGTCGCCGATGGTCACGGTTGGCATCGCGTTGGTGGCGTGTTGGTCCATCATTTGCTCGAGCGAGGCCAGTCCGAAGAACACGGCGTCGGTGTTTTCGCCGAGCACGATCAGGCGGGCATTGCCCTCCGTCTGCCACAGGCGGAGCACGTGGCGGTCGTATTTGTTGCGTTGCCTCAGTGCCGTGCGGCTCAGACTGATGGCCGTGGCCTGCTGATCAACGATTTCGCCGCTGCCGCCAACGCCGAGCAGGATGTTCGACACGCCATCGTTGATGGCTGCCGAGAACGAGGCCGACAGTCCGTGTTCAGACAGAATTTGCGACAAGCGGTTTTTTGTCGGCTCGTCGATGCTGCTTTCGCACACCACGTTCACGTTTTGGGTGAAAACAGCCGTTTCGCCGCCGTAGTTTACGCTCTGCGGAACGGGATAGATGCTATACGTCTGCGCTGAGGCCACGAGGGCGAGGCAGAGGGCTACAAAAGTAAGGATTCTTTTCATCTTCATTCGAAAATTTTTCCGCAAAGGTAGTGAAAAGTTTCCTATGAGAGAAACTTTTTCACATTTTTTCAAAATTATCAAGCAAAGCGCGCCCCTTATCTGACGGAAATCGCCTTATTGTTCGCCCAGTTCCTTGATTTTCAGGTCTTTTGCGTCGATGGAACCAACTCCATTCACGTAATTCGAGAAATTTTGCACCTCACCACCCAGTTTGATGCTTCCCACGCCTTCCATCGTGCAGTGGACCGAGCCGCTGTTTTGGAAGTTCTCCACCTTGATGTTTCCCACGCCATTCATACTGAGCTGAGTTTCCTGCGCGGTGACGTCAGAAAGTTGAATCGAGCCGGCTCCTGCCACGTTGGCCTGCAAGCGGTCGCAAATGAGCGACGGGATATTGATGCTCCCCACACCCTCCATGCTCAGGCGCAGCGTGTCAGTGTCAAGCGTGCCCTTCGTCTTGAACGATCCTACGCCGCTCAAGGCCACGCCGATGAGGTCTGGCGAGGTGACATAGATAAGGATTTTCCCCTTTTTGCGTTTAATGGCATTTTTCGGTTCCTTCACGTTGATTTGTAGCATTTCTCCGTCGCTTTTCACGCTGATGAGTTCGGCGTCTTCAGCCTTGCTGTACCGTGCACGAACGCTTGTAGAGTCGCCTTGCACGTAGATGACTCTACAAACGCCGTCGATGCTGATGCGCTCGAAGGCGGCGATTTCGCCAAATGTTTTTGAGTACTTGAGCGTCAGGGGCTCGCTCTTGTCGTTTTTGATGTTCATACGGCATGCGCTACACAGCGCAATGGTGGCTATCAAGGCCGTCAAAATCATCATTTTCTGTTTCATAATGTTGCTATTTTATTGGTTTAATTCTCTTTCACTCCCCTTTCACTCCCCCTTCACTTCCCTTTCTTTTCTTTAGACGGAAAGCAGCTGCAAAAAGTTGCAGATTTCAACAAAAAAATGAAAAAACCGCCGACATTGCTGCCGACGGCCTTGTTTTTTTGAGGCGATCACAGCTCGCTCTCGGGAATATTGAACGTGGTGACGTTCATGTCGCCCCTCTTGATGCCGAGGCTGAGCCACTTCATGCGCTGTGCCGAGGTGCCGTGGGTGAACGACTCGGGCTGCACGTAGCCCTGCGCCTTCTTTTGCAGGTAGTTGTCGCCGATTTTCTGGGCGCAGTCGATGGCTTCCTCCACGTCGCCCGCCTCGAGCGAGTTGTATTCCTGATCGTCGTAGTGCGCCCAAACGCCGGCGTAGTAGTCGGCCAAAAGTTCGAGCCTGACGCTGATTTTGTTGGCCGAAACCTTGTCGGTGCGGCTCATTTGCTGGTGCGCCTGGCCGAGGATTCCGAGCAGGTTCTCGACGTGGTGGCCGACTTCGTGCGCAATGACGTAGGCGTAGGAGAAGTCGCCGTCGGCACCGAGCTGCTGCTTCATCGTGGTGAAGAACGAGAGGTCGATGTAGAGTTTCTGGTCGCCCGAGCAATAGAAGGGTCCGACTGCCGACGATGCCGTTCCGCAGGCCGAATTGACGCGATTCGTGAAGAGCACGAGCGTGGGCGGCTGATACTTGCGGCCCATCTGCTGGAACACCTTCGCCCAGACGTCTTCGGTCGAGGCCAGCACCTGGCGCGAGAACTTTGCCAGCTGCTGCTCTTCCTCGGTGAACTCGCGCTGGCCGTCCATCTGCTCTTCCTGCACGGTGCCAAGTCCGCCCTGTTGCACCACATTGGTCACTACGTCGCCCAGGTTTCCGCCGCCGAGCAGCGTGAACAGGGCAATCATAATAATACCTCCGAGGCCGCCGATTCCAGCCTTTGTCGCTGTGCTCATACCGCGACGATCCTCGACGTTGCTACTTTCTCTTCTTCCGTCTAATCTCATGTTTTTTTGCTTTTTGGTTAATGATTTGCCTGCAAAAATAGTAAAAATTTTGGTATCACCGCGCTAATTTGGCCAAAAATTTGTGTTTTCGAGAATAATTCCCTATCTTTGCGGTCGTGGAAACGAGAAATCAGCGGACTTTTGAGCCCTTCATTCGGTTTTTCGGACGATGCCTCGCCTTGCTGCTGGGCACGCTCTGTTTTTCGGCCTGTACGACGCGCAACAGCGATGCCGTTGACAGGCTGAACGACTTGGCCTACGCCCACCACTACCGCTCGCTCGATTCCACGAGAATCTATGCCGAAAAAGCCCTCAGGCTGGCTTCCGACGACGACGCACGGGCCGAGGCACTGAACCATCTTGCCTTCGTGAGCATCGTGGAGATGGACTACGACCGCGCCAAGCGACTACTCGACAGCATTTCCACCGACAACCTCATCGAGTTGCTCGTGGCCGACGTGCAATGGATGCGACTTTGCCAGCGCGAGTCGCAAAACAAGCTTTTCTACGACTATCGCGAGCAGGCCCAGCGGCGCATCCGTCGTGTGGAAGAGGAGCGCAACCGCCTTTCGCCGCATCAGTCGCGCCGCTTCGTGTATGCCCTGTCGGAGTTTTCGCTCGTGGAGTCGGTGTATTTCTACTATGTGGGACTTGCCGAGCAGTCGCGTGCGGCCATCACCGCCATCAATCTGAACGAGGAAATCGCCGGCGACACGGCGCAATTGCTCAATTATTTGTATAATGTGGGTGCGGGCGGCGTGATTGAGGCTGGGACGAAGCACGAGGTGAGCGAGCGCGAGTTTGAATACCTGCTTCGCTGCCATCAGCTGGCGAGGCGGGGCGGCTACAAATTCTTCGAGGCGCAGGCGTTGCAGGGAATGGGCGAGCATTTGGAAGACGTGGTTTTCCGCGAGCGATATTTGCGGGAAAACCTGTCGGTGGAGGGCATTATCAACCCCGACGAGATGGCCGATTCGCTCCTCGCGGGCTACTTGGCGCAGCGCGCGCTCAACCTGTTCATCGACTATGGCGACGTCTATCAGACGGCGGGCGCCTATCGCACGCTCGCGGAGTGCTACTGGGGGCTGAGCGACTATCAGTCGGCGGAAATCTGCCTGCTCAATGCGCTGAACCGCGACACGGTCATCAACCGTGCGCCCGACCTCGTGGCCAGCATCCGCGAGCAGCTGAGCCTCGTCTATTCCGCCATCAACGACAAGCCGCGCAGCGACCAAAACCGCAACCTCTACCTCGACATGCAGGAGCAGACGCGCCAAGACCGTCAGCTCGAAGCCCGCGCCGACCAGTTGCGGCAGTCGTCGCGCCAGCTGAACACGATGATTGCGGCGGTGCTCGCAGCCATTCTGCTGCTTTTGGCCCTGCTGTATTTCTTCCACCGGCTGCGCCGTCGCAACGACCAGCTCCACACCACCGACACGCTCTTGCAGCCGCTCGAATCGTGGAAGCAGCAGACACAGGCGAAAATGCACGAGTTGGAGGAGCGCGACGAGGAAATCCACGAGCAGATTGAGCAGGTGAAACTGCATATCCTGAACAACAAAAAGCGCAATTTGGAGCAGCGTGCCAAGGTGTCGCTCGTGAACAGCATCACGCCCTTCATCGACCGCATCCTGAACGAGGTGCGCCACCTGCTCCGCGACAAGGAATCGGCTTCGCGCCGGCGCGAGCGACTTGCCTACGTGGCTGAACTGACCGACAAAATCAACGAATACAACGCCGTGCTCACCGATTGGATTCAGCTGCGGCAGGGCGAGCTGAGCCTGCGCATCGAGAGTTTCCCCTTGCAGTCGCTGTTCGACATCGTGAAGCGCGGAAAAATGGCCTTCCAATTGAAAAACATTGACTTCGTGGTGGAGGACACGCGCGAAGCCGTGAAGGCCGACAAGACGCTCACGCTCTTCATGCTCAACACGATGGCCGACAACGCCCGAAAATTCACACCCGAGGGAGGCCGCGTCACGATTTCCTCGACCTCGACCGGCGATTTCGTGGAAATCTCCGTCACTGACACGGGCTGCGGAATGAGCGAGGAGCAGCTTTCCACGCTGTTCACGCATCAGCCTGCGTCGTCGCACGGCTTTGGGCTGATGAACTGCAAGGGAATCATCGACAAATACCGCAAGGTCAGCAAGATTTTCAGCGTCTGCGAGATTTCGGCAGAGAGCGAACAGGGTAGGGGAAGCCGATTCTGGTTCCGGCTGCCGAAGGGCGTGGTTCGAGCCATCGCATTCTTGATGCTTTTCCTCGCGCCAGCCGCGAGCAGCCACGCCGCAGAACCGCTGGCCAAGGCCGCCGCCTATGCCGACAGCGCCTATTATTGCAACATCCGAGGCGACTTCGCACAGACGCTGCTCTTCGCTGACAGTTGTCGCCGACAGTTCAACGAGCACTACCAGACGATGTCGCCACGAGGCTCGCTCCTGATGCTGGAATACGACGACGCGGCCCTTCTGCCAGCCGAATTGCAGTGGTATCGCGACAGTCTGCCGACGGACTACGACGTCATTCTCGACATCCGCAACGAAACCGCCGTCGCCGCCCTCGCGCTGCATCGCTGGGAACTCTACGCGTATAATAATAAGGTATATACACAGCTTTTCCGCGAGCTCTCTGCCGACAAGACGCTCGACAGCTACTGTCGCGTGATGCAGAAGTCGGAAACGAACAAAAACGTGGCCGTCATCCTGCTGATTTTGCTGCTTCTGGCCATTTTCCCGGCCTATTATTTCCTGTATTATCGCCATCGGCTGGCCTATCGCTACAACGTGGAGCGCATCAACCACATCAACCAAACGCTGCTGAGCGAGGCTTCTGCCGAGGAGAAACTGCGGAATATCCGGCAGCTGTGGAAGGGGAAGTCGAAGTCGCCCGACGAAAAAGACCAGTTGCTCGACGAACTGGTGGCGCAGATTTCCGACGCGCTGCAGCGAAGCATCGAAAACGACCACCTGCAGCAGACGCACCTCGAACTGGCCGAGGACGAACTGCGCCGCTCGCAATACGAAAACGACCAGCTCCACATTAGCAATAACGTCTTGGACAACTGCCTCTCGACACTGAAACACGAGACGATGTACTATCCCTCGCGCATCCGACACCTGATTTCGCCGGCCTCGGAGGGCGTTTTCGACGAGGAAAACCTGCCGGCCATCGCCGAGCTGGCCTCGTACTACAAGGAGCTTTACACCCTGCTCAGCGCGCAGGCGATGCGACAGGTCGAGGGCAAGCAGCGCATCGACCGCGAGCAACTCGAACATCTCTTTGAAATCCTTCGAAAACACGGCGGCAGCGAACCCGTGGCAACCGAAAACGGGGCTCCGCAGGGTTACGTCAGCGTTGTTGTCGGAATGCCTGCGCTGCAACTTTCCGACCGCCAGCGCACACAGCTCTTCACGCCGCTCACCGTGGATTTCGACTACTTCCTCTGCCGGCAGATTGTGCGCGACTTCGGCGAGGCCGCCAACGCCCGTGCCTGCGGCATTCAGGCCGTTTCCGAGCCCGATGCGACGGGAAAACCGCAAGAAAAAATCGTCATCACACTAACAAAACAGATATGGAACCTTTTAAAGTAATCATCGTAGAAGACGTGCCGCTCGAACTGAAAGGCACCGAAGGAATTTTCAGAAACGACATTCCCGAGGCCGAAATCATCGGCACGGCGGAAAACGAGCAAGCCTACCTGAAGCTCCTGAAAAAGCAGGTGCCCGACCTCGTGCTGCTCGACCTTGGACTCGGCGGCTCCACCACCGTCGGCGTGGAGATTTGCCGCTACACGAAAGAGGCTCATCCGCAGGTGAAAGTGCTGATTTTCACGGGCGAAATACTCAACGAAAAACTCTGGGTAGATGTGCTCGATGCCGGTTGCGACGGCATCATCCTCAAGAGCGGCGAACTACTCACGCGCAGCGACGTTTCGAGCGTGATGGACGGCAAGACGATGGTGTTCAACGAGCCGATTCTCACGAAAATCGTGGAGCGATTCAAAACCAGCGTCGGCTCGCAGCTGATGCGTCAGGAAGCCCTCATCGACTATGAAATCGACGAATACGACGAGCGATTCCTGCGCCACCTCGCACTGGGCTATACGAAAGAGCAAATCACGAACCTGCGCGGGATGCCTTTCGGCGTGAAAAGCCTTGAAAAGCGCCAGAACGACCTCGTGCAAAAGCTCTTTCCCGACGGCAACGGTCGTTACGGCGTGAACGCCACGCGACTGGTGGTGCGAGCCCTTGAAATGCGCATTCTCGACCTCGACAACCTTCAACCCGACGAACAATAAGATGACGTACCGACGAATCGTAAACTACCTTGTGCTGGCGCTCATCGTGGCGCAGATTGCGCTCGTGCTGGTGTCGTGGCTTGTTACGGCGGCGTGGCCCGAGCTGCCCATGCACTCGCTGCTGAGCAGCGGCGGCATCCGTTGGCTCTTTGCCTCGATCACGCAAAACCTGCTCACGCCCGTGCTCGTGTGGCTGATGTTCGGCTGCATGGCATACGGCGTGCTGCGCGAGAGCGGCTTGTTGAGCCTGCGCCGTCCCTACACGTTCCGGCAGCGCTCGGCCCTGCGATTCGTTGCCGTCGAAATCTTGCTGTTTGTCGTCGTTTTGCTGCTGCTGACCCTCACTCCCCATGCGCCCTTGCTCAGCGTCACGGGCGAGCTGTTCCCGAGCAGCTTTTCCGACGGTTTGGTTCCCTTCGTGTGCCTTGCGCTCGTGGTCATGGCCGTCACTTTCGGCCTCGCAACGGGGCGGTTTTCTTCGCTCGGCAGTGTTGTCGAGGCTCTGACAAAGGGATTCTCAAAAGGCGCATCGCTCTGGCTCCTCTATATTCTGGCCGCCGAGTTTTTCGCCTCTCTCCGTTATTTTCTGGGGACTTAAAACATAAAATCATGTTGAAACCCTTGGCCGTTTCGCTTTTTAATCGTACTTTTGCAGCCGTTCTGAAGAAATAAGCGATGAAAGGCAACCTCATTTGGAAATTGTTGCGACAGCACGTCAGCATACCGCAGTTGGCAGGTTTTTTCCTGGCAAACCTCGTCGGCATGACCATTATTTTGCTCGGCTGCCAGTTTTATCACGACATCAGCCCGATTTTCATGGCGGAAGACGGCTTGCTGAAGTCAGATTTTGTGGTGGTGAGCAAGAAAGTGGGCGCTATGCCGAGTCTCAACAGCCGCTCGCTCCAGTTTTCGCAAGATGAAATCGATGAGCTCAAATCGCAGGGATTCATTGATGGAGTAGGGCAATTCACGACGGCTGAATTCAAGGTAGATGCCTCGATGAGCATAGGCGGACAGCGTGCGTTCAGCACTGAGTTGGCCTTGGAGAGTGTGCCCGACGAGTTTATCGACGTGGCGAAAGACAATTGGACGTTCAGCGAGGCCGACGCCGTGGTGCCCATTATCTTGCCGCGTAGCTATCTGGCGATGTATAACTTCGGATTTGCCCGCAGCAGGGCTTTGCCACAGCTCAGCGAGGGCGTGGTGAGTACGATTTCTATCGACCTGCTCCTCCACGGCGGTGGTCGACAGATGCAGTACAAAGGGCGTGTCATTGGTTTTTCGGGCAGGCTGAACGCCATTCTCGTGCCGCAGCGCTTTATGGAGATGGCCAACAGCCATTTCGCACCCGACGCGCAGCCTTCACCTACGCGACTGCTCGTGAAAACGGGCGACCTCGCCGCCGACAATATCACGCAGTTCATTGAAGACCACGGCTACGAGGTCGAGAACGACCGCCTCGAAGCCGAGAAAACGGCCTTTTTCCTCCGACTGCTTGTGGGCATCGTGGTGCTTGTGGGCATCGTGATTTCGTTGCTCAGCTTCTACATCCTGATGCTCAGCGTCTATCTGCTCGTACAGAAAAACGCCGACAAGCTTCAGACACTGCTGCTCATCGGACACAAGCCCTCGCAGGTGGCTTTGCCTTACCAGTTGCTTACTGTCGGGCTGAACGTGACGGTGCTGCTGATTGCGCTCGCCGTTGTGTGGATATTTCGCGCGCGCTACATGCAAATCGTGGAGACGCTTTTTCCCCTTGGAACAGCCACGACGATGCTCCCCGCCGTGCTTATAGGCCTTTTGCTGTTGCTGCTCACCACGCTCGTCAATGCGTGGGTGATTCGCAAGAAGATTTTTTTCTTATATTTTTCATAAAAAAGTCTTTCATTTGGAAAATTATTGCTAAATTTGCACACGATTTCAAGAATCACGAACAATTTTCCTTATTTACTAATTTAATTAATACTAAAACTTATGCAGAAAAGATTGTTCTTTCTGGTTGCTATGATGCTGAGCGTTTCGACAGCCATCATGGCACAAGTTACCACGTCCAGCATGAGCGGAAAAGTCACTCTCGGCCACGAAGGCGGAGAGGAAGTAATCGGCGCAACAGTGCAAGCCGTCCACGAGCCTTCGGGAACCCGCTATGCTGCAGTGACAAACGTAGATGGACTCTTCAGCATTCAGGGTATGCGCACGGGCGGACCGTATGCCGTCACCGTGAGCTACGTGGGCTTCCAGCCTAAGACGCTGAAGGGCATCCAGCTCCAGCTGGGTGAGACCTACAATTTGCATGTTTGGCTCTCGGAAGATGCCAACGAGCTTGCTGAAGTCGTTGTCAGCGGCAAGGCTTCGAAGTTTGCCGCCGAAAAGACCGGCGCCTCGACCAACATCACGAGCCAGCAGATTACGAGTCTGCCCACCGTGAGCCGTTCGATCACCGACGTGACGCGACTCTCGCCCTACGGCGGCAATGGAATGACCTTTGCCGGACGCGACGAGCGCACGGCCAACTTCACCATCGACGGTGCCAACTTCAACAACAACTTCGGCCTCTCCGGCGGTCTGCCTGGCGGCGGTAACCCCGTTTCGCTCGATGCCATCGAGGAGTTGCAGGTGGTGATTTCGCCCTACGACGTGCGCCAGACCAACTT
>DFHC01000180.1 GCA_002372575.1 bacterium UBA3734
ATTTCGTGGAGCATCGTCACGACGTGACCATCCGTCGCACGCAGTACGACCTGAAGAAGGCGCAGGAGCGTGCCCACATTCTCGAAGGACTGATTATCGCCGTGAACAACATCGACGAGGTCGTCCACATTATCAGAAATAGCAAGACGCCGACCGATGCCCAGCGCAATCTGGAGGCTCGTTTCGAGCTCGACGAGTTGCAGTCGAAGGCCATCGTGGATATGCGCCTCTCGCAGCTCACGGGCCTGCGCGTGGACCAGCTCCATCAGGAATATGACGAGCTGATGCAGCTCATCAAGGACCTGCAGGAAATCCTCGACAACCCCGAGCGCTGCAAGGAAGTGATGAAGCAGGAGTTGCAGGAAGTGAAGGAGAAGTATGGCGACGCCCGTCGCACGGAAATCATCCCCGACGAGCACGAATTCAACGCCGAAGACTTCTATCCCAACGACCCCGTGGTCATCACGATGAGCCATCTCGGCTACATCAAGCGCACGCCGCTGAGCGAGTTCCGCGAGCAGTCGCGCGGTGGAGTAGGCTCGAAGGGAGCCGTGTCGCGCGACAAGGACTTCACCGAATACATCTATCCCGCCACGATGCACCAAACGCTGCTCTTCTTCACGAAGAAAGGCCGCTGCTACTGGCTGAAGTGCTACGAAATTCCCGAAGGCGACCGCACGGCGAAGGGTCGCGCCATCCAGAATATGCTCAACATTGAGCCCGACGACGCGGTGAACAACATCCTGCGCCTGCGCGGCAGAGGACTGGAAGACGAGGAATTCATCAACTCGCACTACGTGGTGTTCTGCACGAAGAACGGCACGGTGAAGAAGACGCTGCTCGAAGCCTATTCACGTCCGCGTGCCAACGGCGTGAACGCCATCAACATCGTCGAGGGCGACGAAGTGGTGGACGTGCGTCTGACCAACGGCAAGAACGAGCTGATTATTGCCAACCGCAACGGCCGTGCCGTGCGCTTCAACGAAAATGCCGTGCGCACGATGGGTCGTGTGGCTACGGGCGTTCGCGGAATGCGCCTCGACGACGGCGACGATGCCGTGGTGGGCATGATTGTGGTGAACGACGCCGAGACGGAAACCGTGATGGTGGTCAGCGAAAACGGCTACGGCAAGCGCTCGCAAGTGGAAGACTATCGCAAGACGAACCGCGGCGGAAAGGGCGTGAAGACGCTCAATGTGACCGAAAAGACAGGCCGACTCGTAGCCATCAAGAACGTGACCGACGACAACGACCTCATGATCATCAACAAGAGTGGAATCGTGATTCGTCTGGCCGTGGCCGAGTGTCGTGTGATGGGCAGAGCCACGCAGGGCGTGCGCCTCATCAACCTCGCCAAGAAGAACGACACCATCGCCAGCGTCTGCAAGGTGATGAGTTCGGAACTCGAGGCCTACGTCACGGAAGAAAGCCGTGCGCAGTGGGCGAAAAACAACGAACAGTTCCAAAACGACACCACCGGAGTAAACGATTCGGCCCCGGCCGCGTCAAATGAAGCAGAAACGGACGCTCCGCAGCCGGAAACGGGCGGAAACGCCATCGAGATAGTAGAAGAATAAGTAACTAACAATCTTTTAATCAATTAGAAAAAGTATGAAAAAAATCATGTTCGCGGTCGTGATGATGTTTGCCACATCTGCCGCATTTGCCGCTGACAGCGACGCTTTGAAAGCCATCCTGAAAGCCAAGAACTATGCCGACGCAGCCCAGCTGCTGAACGCATCGGTCGGCCAACTCGCCACTCCCGCCGAGAAGGCCAAAGCCTACAACCACCTCGTGCAGCTCGCCATGGATAAGTTCAACAAGGAAGCTGCCGTGGATCTGGCCAATGCCGCCCTCATTCAGACGGGCAAGGCCAGCGACGTGACGCCCTACGACACCGTGGGCTACTACGAAGCCGCCTACAATGCGCTGGTGAACGCCATCGAGTGCGACAAGTACGACCACATGCCCGATGCCAAGGGAAAGGTGAAGCCCAAGTTCCGCGAGAAGAACCTCGAGCCCGTGGCCAATGCCCGTGTGCAGCTCGTGAACGCCGGACAGCGCGAGGCTCAGCTCGGCAATGAGCAGGGCGTGCTGAAGTACTGGGGCACCTTCCTCGACACCGAGGACAGCGAGTTCCTGAGCACCTTTGACAAGTCGAGCGAAGCCGGATACCTCGGACAGGTGGCCTACTACGCGGGTCTCTATGCCAACCAAGCCAAAGACGTCGATCGTGCCATCAAATACCTCGACATGGCCATGAAAGACCCCGAGCAGGCCAAAGACGCACAGGCCCAGAAGTTCGCCATCAGCCAGGCCAACCTGAAGACCAAGGCCGACACGCTGAAGTTTGTCGATGAACTGAAGGCTTTCTATGCCGAAAATCCCGAGAACGAGGCCGCTTTCGGAACGCTCTGCAATCTCTACTCCAACATGGGTAACAAAGACAAGGTGATGGAACTGGTGAAGGAGAAAATCGGTCGCGACCCGAACAACTACACCGCTTGGGCACTGAAAGGCCAGAGCGAGATGAACGACCAGAACTACAAAGACGCCATCGAGTCGTTCAAGAAGGCCATCGCCATCGACGACACCAACGCCATCGTGTTCACCTATCTCGGCTTCTGCATGAACAACCGTGCTGCTGAAATCGAGGGCGACATCCCCACGCAGAAAGCACTCTACAAAGAGTCGATGGGCTATCTGGAGCGCGCCAAGGAGCTCGATCCCAACCGCCAGAAAGCCAACTGGGCCTATCCGCTCTACCAGTGCTACTACGTGAACTACAGCGCCAACGACCCGCGCACGAAGGAGTTGGAGGAAATGCTGAAGTAAAATCAACGCTTGTTTTCTGATACAAAAAGTCCGAATCATTTGGTGGTTCGGGCTTTTTTTTGTACTTTTGCAAGGCAAAACGATTCTGTAACGAAAATCATTTTTGAAGAGAAAATGCTAAGAAAACTCATCGCCATATTGCTTTTTTGCGCGTTGCCGTTGTCGTATTCGCCTGCATCGTCGTATAAGAAGACGCTGAAGAAAGACATCGCACAGGCCAAGACATTTGTCAAGTCGGGCAAGAATCTCGACCGCGCCGAACAGCTGATGCAGCAGCACCTCAACGACTCGGCCAACCGCAGGAACGAGCGACTCTGGCTCATCATGTTCGACGCGCAGCGCAAGCAATACGAACAGGGAAACATGAAGCTCTATTTGAAGCAGAAATACGACACCGCCGCCTTCTTCAACATTGTGAAGCGGATGTTCACCACGCTCGAAACCTTCGACTCCATCGATGCCGAGCCCAACGAAAAGGGCGAATCGAAGCCGCAATATCGCAGAAAACACGCTGAAATCCTCGACAAGCACCGCGTGAACCTCTTCAACGGCGGCGTTTATTTCGTCGGAAAACAGAAATTCAGCGATGCCTACCAGTTCCTGAACCTCTATCTCGACTGTGCCCGGCAGCCACTCTTCACAGCCTACAACTACACAGAAACCGACGAGCGGATGCCCGAGGCAGCCTATTGGGCAACCTACTGCGGCTACAAAATGCAGCAGCCCGACGCCACGCTTCGCTACGCTGACCTCGCCCTCAACGACACGGCACACCACAGCCTCACGCTGCAATATCTGGCCGACACCTACAAGCTCCAGAACGACACGGCGAAATACCTCGAAACCCTCGGCGAGGGCTTCCAGAAATACCCCGTTTTCCCGTATTTCTTCCCCCGACTGGTTGATTACCACGCCACGCAGGGCAACTGGAACGAAGTGTTGGCACTTGCCGACAGCGCCATCGCCGCCGACTCCACCCGAAACGGCTTCCGAGCCGTGCGCACGACTGCCTTGCTCAATCTGCATCAGTACGACATCGTGGTTCGCGAATGTGACCAACTCCTTGCTGCCGACAGCACGATGGCCGTTGCTTGGCACAACGCAGGTATGGCCTATTTCAACCAAGCCGTGACCATCGGAAAAGGGGAGCGACTCAACAGTAAGATGAAACGGCAGATGACAGAGAAATACCGCCACGCCATGCGCTACATGGAGCGTTATCGCCAGCTTCGTCCGGAACGACAAGATCGCTGGGGCTTACCGCTTTACACCATCTACTTGAATTTGAACATGGGCACGAAATTCGACGAAATCGACCGATTGCTCCGCAGCAGAAACAATAGGCGTAATTAAGTTGAAAATATTTGGCAGATTCAAATATAGTTTGTACCTTTGCGACGAAATCGAAAAAACATTATTTTCAAACCAAAATTTAATTAAAAACCTTTATGAAAACGTACAATTTCAATGCAGGACCCTGTGTCCTCCCGAAAGAGGCTGTTGAATCGACCATCAACGCCATTCGCAACTTCGACAACACCGGCATCGGCCTGATGGAAATTTCGCACCGCACACCGGGTTGGGAACGCATCATGGCAGAAACCCGCCAGCTCTGGCGCGACCTGCTCAACATCCCCGACAACTACGAGGTGCTCTTCCTCGGCGGCGGCGCCAGCACGCAGTTCATGGCCGTGCCCGCCAACCTGATGAAGACCAAGGCTGCCTATCTGCAGACGGGCGTGTGGGCCAAGAAGGCCGCCAAGGAGGCGAAGAACTTTGGCCAGGTGGACATCGTGGCTTCGTCAGAGGACAAGGTGTATAACTACATTCCGAAGGGCTGGACGGTTCCCGCTGATGCCGACTATTTCCACATCACGACGAACAACACCATCTACGGCACCGAGATTCGCAAGGATTTCACGGCTGAGGAGTGTAACGGCGTGATGCTCGTGGCCGATATGTCGTCCGACATCATGAGCCGTCCGGTCGATGTGACGAAATATGGCCTGATTTACGGCGGCGCACAGAAGAACGTGGGTCCCGCAGGCGTTACCTTCGTCATTGTGCGCAAGGACATCCTCGGCCAGATTGGCGAGCGCCCCTACATGAATCCGCTGCCCACGATGGTGGACTATCGCACGCACGCTGCTGAGGAAGCCAAGAACATTTCGATGTTCAACACGCCTCCCGTGCTGCCCATTTTCGTGATGCACGAAACGCTGAAGTGGCTCAAGGACACCATCGGCGGCGTGGAGGAAATGAACAAAATCAACGTGAAGAAATCGAACCTGCTCTACGACGAAATCGAGCGCAACAGCATGTTCGTGGGCACCGTGGCCGACAAGGCCGACCGTTCAATCATGAACCACTGCTGGGTGATGGCTCCGGGCCACGAAGACAAGCAGGACGCCTTCATGGCCTTCGCCAAGGAGTGCGGCATGGTGGGCATCAAGGGACACCGCTCGGTGGGCGGCTTCCGCGCATCGCTCTACAACGCCTGCACCATCGAGGACGTTGAGGCTCTCGTAGCTTGCATGCAGGAGTTTGAAAAGAAGAATAAATAATTGCCGATTAAAAGCAAAACCATGAAAGTCTTAATTGCAACAGAAAAGCCGTTTGCAGCCGTGGCTGTCGATGGCATCAGGAAAGAGATTGAAGGTGCAGGACACGAACTCGTTCTGCTGGAGAAGTACACTGAAAAGGCACAGTTGCTCGATGCCGTGAAAGACGCCGACGCAATGATTATCCGCTCGGACAAAGTGGATGCCGAGGTGCTCGACGCTGCCAAACAGCTGAAAGTGGTGGTTCGTGCCGGTGCCGGTTTCGACAACATCGACCTCGCCGCTGCCACGGCTCACAACGTGGTGGCCGAGAACACGCCCGGACAGAACGCCAACGCCGTGGCTGAGCTGGTGCTGGGCCTGATGGTCTATGCCGTGCGCAACCTCTACAATGGCAAGGCCGGCACGGAACTGATGGGCAAGAAGCTGGGTCTGCTGGCCTTTGGAAACGTAGGCCGCAACGTGGCCCGTATCGCCAAGGGCTTCGGTATGGACGTGTATGCCTACGATGCTTACTGCCCCGCTGAGGTCATTGAGCAGGCCGGTGTTCACGCCGTGGCCAATCAGGAGGCGCTCTTCGAGCAGTGCGACGTGGTTTCGCTCCACATTCCCGCCACGCCCGAAACGAAGCAGAGCATCAACTATGCACTTGTGGGCAAGATGAAGAAAGGCGGCGTGCTCGTGAACACAGCCCGCAAGGAAGTCATCAACGAGCCTGAGCTGCTGAAGCTGATGGCCGAGCGCGAGGACCTGAAGTTCGTCACCGACATCATGCCCGATGCCAATGCCGACTTCCAGAAGTTCGAAGGCCGCTACTTCTCCACCCCCAAGAAGATGGGTGCTCAGACAGCCGAGGCCAATACCAATGCCGGTATTGCAGCCGCTAAACAAATCAATGCCTTCTTCAAGGACGGTGACACGAAGTTCCAGGTGAACAAGTAAGAATAATCTTTATATATCCCTTAAAGAGTAGTTTGGAAACATTCTCCAAGCTACTCTTTTTCTTTCTCGCTAAATATCATTCATGTTTTATTGATTCATTAAATGCATTTAACGGCACGTCCGATGCATTTAACGGCACGTCCGATGCATTTAACAAGTTGTCAGATGAATTGGACGGATATGAAATTTTTGCTGTAGGGTTCGATAAAATTAGTTAAATAAACATAAAAGTACAATATCGGTTTCCCGCACGATTCTTGTTTCCCATTAAAAAGTTGTACCTTTGCAGTCCGATTATTGGGGGAGAGTCTTAGAATCCCCGTGAGTGAGGTGTGAATAGCGGCTGTCTTTGGCCGGACAACGCGGTTCGTGAATCGTCATTCAAAATTATTCGAGAATGCGGCTCGTCCGCAAGAATTTTTTAAAAAACTGTTTTTTAGTAAATTAAATTTAAGTAATGAACACTTTAAGTTACAAGACCGTCTCCATCAACAAGGAGACTGCCAAAAAGGAGTGGGTCGTCATCGATGCTACTGACCAGGTGGTAGGTCGCCTCGCTTCAAAGGTCGCCAAGCTCATTCGCGGTAAGTATAAGCCAAGCTTCACTCCGCACGTAGATTGTGGTGACAATGTTATCATCATCAATGCTGCCAAGGTGGTATTCACCGGCAAGAAAGAAACCGACAAGGTTTACACACGTTATACTGGCTATCCTGGTGGTCAGCGTTTCAATACGCCCGCAGAACTTCGCAAGAAGCCCAATGGCGTAGATAAGATGATTCGCCACGCCGTTAAGGGCATGCTGCCCAAGGGTCCCCTCGGACGCAGCCTGCTGAACAACCTCTATATCTATGAGGGAACAGAGCACAAGCACGAGGCTCAGCAGCCAAAAGCTATTGATATTAACCAGTATAAATAATAGAAGAAAATGGAAGTAATTAACGCAATAGGTCGTCGCAAGAGCTCGGTAGCTCGCGTTTATCTGTCAGCTGGTACTGGCAAGATTACGATCAATAAAAAGGACTTAACAGAGTATTTCCCCTCTGCAATCCTGCAGTACGTGGTAAAGCAGCCGCTGAACCTGCTGGAGGTTGCTGAAAAGTATGACATCAAGGTGAACCTCGACGGTGGCGGCTTCACAGGTCAGAGCCAGGCTCTGCGTCTTGCCATTGCTCGCGCACTGGTGAAGGTTAATGCCGAGGATAAGAAGACTCTTAAGGCTCAGGGATTCCTGACACGTGATAGCCGTGAGGTTGAGCGTAAGAAGCCAGGTCGTCCCAAGGCACGTCGTCGCTTCCAGTTCAGTAAGCGTTAAAATCTACTGGACCTGTTTAGTATCTAAACTGGTAGGACTCATGAGGCACCAATGGCTTGTGATTACCCATCAGTTGATTCTGGACAATGAAAGAATTAAAAAGAAAGTAAACAACATTTTAAAGAAAAAGAAAAATGGCAAGAACAAATTTTGATATGCTGCTTCAGGCCGGATGCCACTTCGGTCACTTGAAGCGTAAGTGGAACCCCGCCATGGC
>DFHC01000015.1:0-8944 GCA_002372575.1 bacterium UBA3734
GCGCCCGACCTCTTCATGGAGGAAGCCATGAGCCTTGAGCAGAGCGGCCACGAGCTGAAGTCGCGCCTCCACATCTCGAAAAAAGCCCATCTGATTATGCCCACGCATCGTATGCTCGACGCCGCTATCGAAGTCGCGAAGGGGAAAGACCGCGTGGGCACGACGGGCAAGGGCATCGGGCCGGCCTACACCGACAAGGTGAGCCGCGCCGGACTGCGCGTGGGCGACATTCTCGACGGCTTCGAGGAAAAATACGCCGCCCACAAGGCACGCCACGAGCAAATGCTTCGCTCGATGGGCTTCACCAGCTACGACCTCGCCGAGCAGGAACGGAAATGGATGCAGGGCGTGGAATATATGAAGCAGTTCCACCTTGTCGATAGCGAGCACGAAATCAACCGCCACCTGCGCGAGGGCCGCTCCGTGTTGTGCGAGGGCGCGCAGGGCAGCATGCTCGACATCGACTTCGGCTCCTATCCCTTCGTCACCTCGTCGAACACCGTCTGCGCCGGCGCCTGCACGGGGCTCGGTATCGGGCCGAACCGAATCGGGCGCGTTTTCGGCATTATGAAGGCTTATTGTACGCGCGTTGGAGCCGGTCCGTTCCCCACGGAGCTGTTTGACGAAACGGGCAAGCGCATCCGCGACCTCGGCCACGAATACGGAGCCGTGACGGGGCGCGAGCGTCGCTGCGGATGGATTGACCTCGTGGCCCTGCGCTACACCATCATGGTGAACGGCGTGACGGAGCTCATCATGATGAAGAGCGACGTGCTCGATAGCTTCGAGACCATCAAGGCCTGCGTCGCCTACAAGCAAAACGGCCAGACGCTGACCGACCTCCCGTATTCGCTCGACGGCGTGGAACCCGTTTACGAAACGCTCCCGGGCTGGAAAACCGACATGACGAAGATGACTTCAGAGAAGGAGTTTCCAGAGCCCTTCCGCCGCTACGTCGAATTCCTCGAACGGCATCTGGCTACGCCCATCCGCATCATTTCCATCGGCCCCGACCGCGCACAGACGATTATTAGGGAGGGTTGAGTACAAACACACATTCGTAAACTAACATGAAACATATCAGATGGGGTTTTATTGGCTGTGGTGAGGTCGTTGAACGGAAATCCGGTCCGGCTTTCAACGAGATTGCTGGATCGCAGGTGGTGGCTGTGATGAGCCGTACGGCAGAGCGTGCCTCTTCGTATGCCGAACGACACGGGATAAAACGGTGGTACACCGACGCGCAGCAGCTCGTGGACGACCCCGATGTGAACGCCGTCTATGTGGCGACGCCGCCGAGCTCCCACGCCACGTTTGCCATCATGGCAATGCGGGCGGGAAAACCCGTCTATGTGGAGAAACCCCTGGCATCGACGTATGAAGATTGCGTGCGCGTGAATCGTGTGAGCGAGGAAACGGGCGTGCCGTGCTTCGTGGCCTATTATCGGCGCTATCTGCCGTATTTCAGGCAGGTGAAGCAGCTGATTGAAGACGGGCGAATCGGACAGGTGGCCAGCGTGCAGGTGCGGTTTACGACGCCTCCGCGCGAGATGGATGCAATGAGGGGCACCGCGCAGCCGTGGCGACTGAACCCGACGATAGCTGGAGGCGGCTATTTCTACGATTTGGCGGCCCATCAGCTCGACTTGCTACAGGATTTTTTCGGCATCATCGTGCGTGCACATGGCTATTGCACCAATCGCGCCGGCTTGTACGAGGCGGAAGACACCGTCTCGGCCTCGTTTCGCTTTGAAAATGGCCTGGTGGGCAGTGGATCGTGGTGTTTTGTGGGGCACGAGAGTGCCCGGGAAGACTGCATTGAAGTGGTAGGCGACCGTGGCATCATCTCGTTCTCGGTGTTCAGCTACGACCCGATTCGCCTCGTGACGAGCAGCGGCGAGGAAGTTTTCGAAGTTCCCAACCCGAAATACGTTCAGGAACCGCTGATTCGCAGCGTGGTGGAAGCGCTTCAGGGCTTCGGCGTATGTCAGTGTACGAGTGTGAGCGCGACGCCAGTGAACTGGCTGATGGACAGAATCTTGGGGAAATTTTAAGAGAAAAGGGAGTGAAAGGGGAGTGAAAAAAAGTATTTAGGTTCGATGAAAAAGATATTGTTTTTGACACTATTTTTTGTTTCGGCAGCAACAGCGTTGGCCGATGACTCCATCGCCGTGGAGAAGCCCTCGTTTTTCGAGCGTGTCTATGAGGTCATTAAAGATTTCAGCCGCATTGACACGAACTATATCGAACCGCAGCACCACAACTTCACCGCCATGCTCCAGAACACGAACACCTTCGAGTCTTATACCCTGCGCAACGAACAGGGGCAGGAACTCGTCTTGTCGCCCGAGCCGAGCTTCAGAATCGGCCCCTATTTCGGCTGGCGATGGCTGTTTCTGGGCTATGCCATCGACATTTCCCACCTCAACAACGGCGGTCAGCGACAAGACTGGAGCCTCAGCTTCTATAGCAACCAAGTCGGGGTCGATTTCTTCTTTCGGAAGACGGGCGACGACTATAAAATCCGTTTGGCGAAGTCGAACGACGACATTGCCATTCCCGATGTGAAAGACCTCAGTTTCAGCGGTTTCAGGGCGAGTATCAAGGGAATTAACCTCTATTACATCCTCAACCACAGGAAATTTTCCTATCCCGCCGCCTTCAACCAGAGCACCTGCCAGAAAATCAGCGCCGGCTCGCCCCTCATCGGCATCGGCTACACGAAGCACAAAATCACCCTCGACACCGACGAACTGGGCAAAATGGTCAATCGCTACACGTCCATTCTCGGCTTAGACCCGATAGAATTCCCGAACTCTGCTGAGGTCAATTTCACCGATATTTCGCTCTCCGGCGGCTATGCCTACAACTGGGTTTTTGCGAAAAATTGGCTTGCGGCGGCCTCGCTGGCGTTGGCCGTGGGCTACAAACACAGCACGGGCGACACCGAGACAAACGGCGCACAGGAACGCCATTTCTCGTTCCGAAATTTCAATCTCGACGGGGTGGGGCGCTTCGGCCTCGTGTGGAACAACACGCGCTGGTATGCCGGCACGAGTTTCATCATGCATACCTATCGCTATTCGAAGAGCCATTTCTCGACCAACTCGTTTTTCGGCAATTGGAACATTTATTTCGGCTACAATTTCGGGAAAAAAAGCGCGTGTCGCGATTGATTCCTACTGCACGCGGATGACGCGGATACCCGTTTGCGACTTCTGTTTTTGCATATATTGCCTCAGCGTCATGGGTTCCTCCACCACTTTTTTACGAATCATCGAGGCATTGAGCAGGTGCAGGCCGTCTTTTTTCCAGACGGCGATGCCGATGTGCGAGGTGTCAAGGCCGCGCTTGCTGGTGGTGATGGCGAGGATGTCGCCGTCGTGGATGGCTTGGCGGAAGTGGGCGTTGTTGGAAATCTGGTTTTTAGGAATGTAGAAATGCGTTTGTCCCGTCAGTTTTTTCTCGCTTTTTCGGATGATTTCCACCCATTCGGGCTGCGCCAAGAGCATGGGGTATTGCTCCACGTGGGTGGACATGTAGTCGATGCGGAGCGTTTGCCTGACAGTGGGAATGGTGCGTGGCAAGGCCACTTCCCGCACGAATCCGAGGCGCGTGTTGTCGCCGATCCAGTCGGTGAAATAGTGCAGGCGGTCGGGGTAGCTGACGATGCCGTCGCGATAGCGCACGAGGCGCAGATAGCGGCAGTAGTCGGCAAAGGTCGTGGCCTTGTTTTTCATGCAGAGCGTGAGCGCGAGAGCGGTTTCCACGAGTGTGGTGCAGTCGAGTTGCCTCAGATTGACGATGAGCTGCTCCTCGGCATTGATTTCAAGCGTTTTCGCCACGTAGGGAACTCCGCGAAACTTCCGCGCGAAGAACAGCATCCAGTTCGTGTCCGGTTTCTGTCGAGCGGCCTCGGCAAAAAGTTCCACGACGCGCAGGCTGTCCTCCCGCGTATATTGCTGTGCCATCGCCGTTGGCAGCGTGGCGAAAAATATCGTTAGAATTAGCAAGATTTTTCTCATTTCCATTGTTTTTTTGCTTTTTCACGTTCTCGTCACCGACTTCACACCCTTCACCGTGCTGATTTTCCTGATGAGCGCCTCCATGCGCGAGGTGTCATCGACCATCACCGTCAGGTGGCCGTCGAAGAGGCCGTCGTGCGAGTCGATGTTGATGGAGCGCATCATGATTTTCTCTTCCTTGGCGATGATGCTGGTGATGTTGTTCACGATGCCGATGTCGTCGTTGCCGATGATGTTGAGCGTGATGTTGTATTGCGACGAACCCTTTCCGCTCCAGCGGGCGCGCACGATGCGGTAGGCCATGTGCTCGCGCAGGTGACGGGCGTTGGGGCAGGTGGTGCGGTGCACCTTGATGCCGCCGCTCACGGTGACGAAGCCGAAAATCGGGTCGCCGAAAATCGGCCGGCAGCACTTGGCGAGCGAATAGTCGATGCCTTTCAGGTCGCTGCCGATGACGAGCTCGTCGTCGTGGCCCTGAAGGAGCTTTTCTTCGGCCATCGAGAAGTTGAATTCCTCGGCGCTGCGCGTCTGGGCGGGCGCGTTGAGGTTGAGGTCGTAGTCGCGCGTCTCGATGTATTTTTCCACCACGAGGTTCACGTCGAGTTTCTCCTCGGCCAGCTGTTTGTAGAAGTTGCTCGCCACCTTGAAGCCCAGCTTTTTGATGGTGTGCGCCATCACGCTCTCCGACAGTTCGATTTTCTTGTTTTTCAGCTTTCGTTCGAGCATTTCCTTGGCAATGATGCTCTCTTTCAGCTGTGTTTCCTTCAGGGCGAGGCGGATTTTCGACTTCGCCCGCGAGGTTTTCACCACGTTGAGCCATTCCTGGCGCGGTTTCTGGTTGCTTTGCGTGAGGATTTCCACCGTGTCGCCCGAGCGCAGCTGATGGCGGATGGGCACCACCTTCCCGTTGATGCGACCGCCCACGCAGGTGGAGCCCACGCGCGAGTGGATGTAGTAGGCGAAGTCGAGCACGGTGGCACCTTTCGGGAATTTCAGCAGGTCGCCCTTCGGCGTGAACACGAACACTTCGTCGTCGTAGAGATCCATTTTGAAATGGTCCACAGCCTGCTGGTCGTCGCCTGCCTCGAGTGCCTTGCGGATGTTCGTGAGCCATTCGTCGATGCCCGACTCCTGCGATTTCACGCCCTTGTAGCGCCAGTGGGCGGCCAGTCCGCGCTCGGCAATCTCGTCCATCCGCTCGGTGCGAATCTGCACCTCCACCCATTTCTGCTCGGGTCCCAAGACGGTGATGTGCAGGCTTTCGTAGCCGTTCGATTTCGGCACGGAGAGCCAGTCGCGCAGTCGCTTCGGGTTGGGCTGATACATGTCGGTGACGATGGAAAAGGCCTGCCAGCACTGCATTTTTTCCTTCTCCACGGGCGCGTCGATGATGATGCGGATGGCGAAGAGGTCGTAGATGCCCTCGAAGCCGCAATTCTGCTTTTTCATCTTCTGCCAGATGGAGTGAATTGACTTCGTGCGGCCTTTCATGTGGAACGTGAGTCCGGCCTCTGCGAGCCGCTGCTCTACGGGCTCGATGAAGCGCTCGATGTAGGCGTCGCGGCTCTGCTTCGTGGCGCTCAGCTTTTCCCGAATCATGTAGTAGGCATCGTGCTCGCGGTATTTCAGCGAGAGGTCTTCGAGCTCCGATTTCAGCTTGTAGAGACCCAGTTTGTGGGCCAGCGGCGCATAGAGAAACGCCGCCTCCTCGCTGATGCGCTGCTTGGCCTCTTCGTTGGCCGTGTCGCGGATTTGCCGCATCAGGTTCACGCGCTCGGCAATCATGATGAGGATGACGCGCATGTCCTCGGCAAACGAGAGCAGCAGGTTGCGGAAATTCTCGCTTTCCATCACGGGCGTTTTCACGTTCAGCTCGCGGATGCGCGCCAGTCCGTGGAGAATGGCGTCCACCTCCATGCCCTTGTCGAGCTGTAGTCCCTTGCTCAAGATGATGGCCACGATGCCGTCGCGGCGCAGGCCGGTTTCCTCGAAGGCCAGCTGCGCCGTCTGCAACGCACTGACGACGGGATTCAGCCCGAACACGTCGCGCTGAAGCTGCCCCGTGCGCATCTGCTCCTTGAACAGTTGCCAAAGCGTAGGCTCGTCGTCGGCCCTGAGCGAGTTGCCCAAGTTCTGGCGTAGCGTGGCGACCAGATTTCGGGCGAGGATTCGTTCCTCTGGGGTGAAACGTATGTTTTGATTACTCATTTTCTATAGTTTTAGCGTAAACACTTTGCAATCGGGGAATTTTGCCTCGATTCCGCTCGGTTCGTCTTCGTAAATGCCGAAAATCGCACTTCCGCTTCCGCTCATCAGGGCAAAAATGGCACCGTTTTCGTAGAGATTCTGCTTGATGGCGGCCAAGGCGGGATGTTGGGCGAAGACGGGTTCCTCAAAATCGTTTTTCAGCTCGCTGCGCCACGTTTCGATGGGTTGCCTGACGATGTCGAGACAGCATTTTTCGGGTTTCTTCGGTGTGATGGCGGCGTAGGCGTCGCGTGTGGAGACAGCCACGGCGGGTTTCACGATGACAAGATGACGACCGGTTAAAATATTTTGCAAGTCGTCGTGGTGCTCCAACTGGTCGCCGATGCCCGTTGCAAAACAGGGTTTCGAACGAATGAAAAAGGCACAGTCGGCCCCCAGCTGGGCGGCGTAGCGCTCCATTTGTGCGTCGTCTAATCCCAATTGTATTCTCGGATGCTCGTTGATGAGGCGAATCATCGAGGCTGCATCGCTCGAGCCGCCGCCCATGCCGGCCTGCGAGGGAATCTGCTTCTTCAGTTGAATCCAGATTTCTGGCAATAGCGGGAAGTCTTTTTGCAGCAGATAATAGGCTTTCACCACAAGATTTTTGTCATTCGGACAATCCACGGCCTCGTCGCCCGTCACCGACAACCGTACGCGCTGCCAGTCGGGTCCTGGAAATTCCTCGTATGTCAAGGCAAAGTCGAGCTCGTCGCACAGCGGAATCGGGTAGAAAACCGTCTCCAAATCGTGGTAGCCATCGGCCCGGCGTGCCACCACGTTCAGTCCCAAATTGATTTTTGCACAAGGATAAGTCATATTTCGTCAAATTTTCTGCGAAGATACAAAAAAAATGTGTAACTTTGCAGTCGATTTGAAAAAATCGCACAAAATTTAGATCTATTATAAAAAATAAGTACTTATGGCAAACGTAATTAAACTGCGCAAAGGCTTGAACATTCAGCTTGCGGGCAAGGCTGCGGAGCGGAAAACCCGTGTCGGCAGGTGCGAGGAGTATGCCCTCGTTCCCGACGATTTCACGGGCGTTACGCCGAAGCTGGTCGTGCGCGAAGGCGATGAAGTCAAGGCCGGCGATGCACTTTTCATCGACAAGAATTGCCCCGAAGTGCGCTTCGCCTCGCCCGTGAGCGGCAAGGTGGCGGCGGTGGTTCGCGGCGAGCGGCGAAAGGTGCTCTGCGTGAAAGTGAAGGCCGACAGCGAGCAGAAATTTGCTGAGTTCGGCCAGAAAGACGTGGCTTCGCTCAAGGGCGAAGACGTGAAGGCCGCGCTGCTGGAAGCGGGGCTTTTCGGCTACATCAACCAGTTGCCCTACGCCGTGGTGGCCAATCCTGCCGACCAGCCGAAGGCAATTTTCGTGTCGGCCCTGCGCGACAAGCCTCTGGCCGGTGACTTCGAGTTTGAACTGAAGGACAACGAAGCGGCCTGGCAAACGGGTCTGACGGCTCTGTCGAAGATGGCGAAAACCTATCTCGGCGTGGGCGCGAAGCAGACGGCCAGCGCGCTGCTGAACGCGAAAGACGTGGAAGTGAACATCTTCGACGGTCCCTGTCCGGCAGGCAACGTAGGCGTTCAAGTGAACCACATCGACCCCGTGAACAAGGGCGAAGTGGTGTGGATTGTGGAGCCCACGGCAGTGATTTTCTTCGGCAGGCTGCTGCTCACGGGGCGCGTGGACTTGACGCGCACGGTGGCCGTGGCTGGAAGCGAAGTTCGCGATCCGGCCTATGTCGATGCGCTCGTGGGTACGCCGCTCAAGGCAATTCTCGACGGCCAAATCGACGAGGGCAAAAACGTGCGCATCATCAACGGCAATCCGCTCACGGGCAGTCGCGACTCGCTCGAAGGCTTCCTCGGAGCCCATTCGTCGGTGGTGAGCGTGATTCCCGAAGGCGACGACGCTGCCGAAATGCTCGGTTGGATTATGCCTCGTTTCAACCAGCTTTCGGTGAATCGCAGCTATTTCTCGTGGCTCTTCCCGAAGCGCGAATATCGCCTTGATGCCCGCGTGAAGGGTGGCGAGCGCCACATGATCATGAGTGGCGAATACGACCGCGTGCTGCCGATGGACATCTACGGCGAATACCTCATCAAGGCCATCATTGCCGGCGACATCGACCGTCAGGAGCAGCTTGGCATCTACGAGGTGTCGCCCGAGGACTTCGCGCTGGCCGAATTTGTCGATTCCTCGAAGCTCGAACTGCAGAAAATCGTGCGCGAGGGTCTGAACACATTACGAAAAGAAAACAATTAAATGGAAGGTTATGAGAAGTTTAAGAAATTATCTGAATCAAATAAAACCGCACTTCGAGGAGGGTGGCAAACTGCACGCCTTCAGGAGTGTTTTCGACGGATTTGAGACGTTTCTCTTCGTGCCCGACACCACGGCCAAGAGCGGCACTCACATCCACGATGCCATCGACTCGAAACGCATCATGTCGATGGTGGTGATTGCTCTGATGCCGGCCATGCTTTTCGGTATGTACAACGTCGGCTATCAGAACTATCTTGCTGCCGGAACGCTCGAAACCGCGAGCTTCTGGGAGATTTTCAGCTTTGGTTTCCTGGCCGTGCTGCCCAAGATTCTGGTGAGCTACATCGTCGGTCTCGGCATTGAGTTCATCTGGGCGCAGTGGAAAGGCGAGGAAATTCAG
>DFHC01000015.1:9017-10670 GCA_002372575.1 bacterium UBA3734
AGCGGTATCATCATCCCGCTCATCGTGCCCATCGGCTGTCCGCTGTGGATGCTGGCGCTGGCCTGCGCCTTCGCCGTCATCGTCTGTAAGGAGATTTTCGGCGGCACGGGCATGAATATCTTCAATCCGGCCATCGCGGCGCGAATGTTCCTCTTCTTCTCGTATCCCTCGAAGATGACGGGCGACACGATCTGGGTGGCACAAGAGTCGATTTTCGGCCTCGGAAACACGCTTCCCGACGGCTTTACTGCTGCCACGCCGCTGGCCCACATCGGACAGGGCGCAGAGGCTGGCTACAGCATGGCCGACATGATTCTGGGCTTCATTCCGGGTTCCATCGGCGAAACGAGCGTCATTGCCATTGCGCTCGGAGCCATTCTGCTGCTCTGGACGGGCATCGCCTCGTGGAAGACGATGCTGAGCGTGTTCTGCGGCGGCACGGTGCTGGGTCTGATTTTCACGGCCACGGGTTCCACGCCGATTCCTTGGTACGAGCACCTCGTGCTGGGCGGCTTCGCCTTTGGTGCCGTGTTCATGGCCACCGACCCCGTGACCTCGTGTCGCACGGAGACGGGTAAGTACATCTACGGCTTCATCATCGGCGCAATGGCCATCATCATCCGCGTGATGAACGGCGGCTATCCCGAGGGAATGATGCTCGCCATCTTCTTCGGCAACATGTGTGCCCCGATGATCGACCACTTCATCGTGGAGCGCAACATCTCGAAACGTTTGAACAGAAGTAAAGGAGTAAAGGAGTAAAAGGAGGAAGTAGATATGAAACTGAACACCAACAGCAATTCGTACATTATAATATATAGTGCGATTCTCGTGGTCGTCGTGGCCTTCCTGCTGGCCTTCGTCTTCCAGGCGCTGAAGCCGATGCAGGATGCCAACGTGGCGCTCGACCTGAAGAAGCAAATTCTCTATTCGCTCAACATTCGCGGCTTGGACGGCACTGAAGCCGAGGCCAAATATGCCGAGGTGGTGAAGGAAGAAACGGAGTTGGCCGGACACAAGGTTTACGTGTGCGAGGTCGATGAGAAAGGCGTTTTGGTCGTTCCCATGAAGGGAATGGGACTCTGGGGAGGCATCAGCGGATTTCTGGCGATGCAACTGGACGATAAGCTCGACTGGACAGTCTATGGCGCATATTTCAACCACGAAAGCGAGACCGCCGGACTGGGTGCGGAAATCAAAGACGATGTCAGCTGGCAAGAGAAGTTCATCGGAAAGAAGATTTTCGACGAGAAAAACGTGGTTCTCTCCGTGGTGAAAAAGGTGGAAAACCCCGAGACGCAAGTGGACTGCGTGACGGGAGCCACTTTGACCTCCGACGGCGTAGATGCCATGATCAAGGAAAACCTGAAATTCCTGCTCACGCCCGAGGCCGAGAAAGACTTCGAGAAGATTAAGTAAATAGTAAATTGTCAAATTGTAGATTGAAATGGCATTTTTAAGTAAACAGAATAAAGAGGCTCTGACCAATCCGCTGAACCTCGACCACCCGATACTCATTCAGGTATTGGGCATCTGCTCGGCACTGGCCGTGACCAGCCAGCTGAAGCCGGCCATCGTGATGGGACTCGCCGTCACGGTGATTACGGCCTTTGCCAACGTGATTATTTCGCTGATTCGCAACACCATCCCGAC
>DFHC01000136.1:0-3073 GCA_002372575.1 bacterium UBA3734
GCAGTTCCTATGGCGCTACGTCGAGGAACTCATCGGCAAGGGCATCTCGATGGAAATCATGGCGCAGTTCTTCTGGTATATGGGACTGACGCTCGTGCCGCAAGCCCTTCCACTGACGCTGCTGCTGGCCTCGCTCATCACTTTCGGAAACCTTGGCGAGAGCAGCGAACTCACCGCCATCAAGGCCGCCGGCATCTCGCTCATGCAGGCCATGCGGTCGCTCATCGTGGTGGCCGTGCTCACGAGCCTCTGCTCGCTCTATTTCCAAAACTACATCGGCCCGAACGCCTGGCTGAACATGAAGCAACTGCTCATCTCGATGAAGCAGAAAAGTCCTGAAATGGAGATTCCCGAGGGCGTTTTCTACAGCGGAATCCCGGGCAGCAACATCTACGTGCAGCAGAAAGACATGGAAACGGGCAAGCTCTACGGCATCATGATCTACCGACGCACGGCCAGCTGGGAAGACCAGCAAATCATTCTCGCCGACTCGGGAATGCTGCAATCCACCGCCGACAAGCAGCACCTGCTCCTGAGCCTGTGGAGTGGTGAGTGGTTCGAGAATATGCAGTCGCAGCAACTCGGCGGAACGGCGAGCGTGCCCTACCAGCGACAAACCTTCGTCACCAAACAACTGCTGCTCGACTACGACGGCAACTTCAACATGACCGACGCTGCCCTGCTCTCGGGCGACCCGCAAACGAAGGGCTTGCAACAGCTCGTACACGACCGCGACTCGCTTGCCCTCGCCTACGACAGCATCGGACGCGAATACTACAAAGCGGCTCAACTGCGCTACTTCGCCGTGCGAAAAGCCTCGCGCAGCGATTCCGTGAAAGTGGCGAAACGCGCACAGCAGAAGGCCATGAACCCCGACACCGTCTTCAACCACCTGACTGACGATCAGAAACAGCGAGCCGTGAACATGGCGCAGAGTCGCGTACAGACGCATCTGAGCGAGCTGAGCTTCAACCAGATGGTTATCCAAGACGGCGACAAAAACATCCGCCGCCACGACCTTGAGGCCATGAACAAATTCACGCTGGCACTCTCCTGCCTCATCTTCTTCTTCATCGGCGCACCGCTCGGAGCCATCATCCGAAAAGGCGGACTGGGCGTGCCCGTCATCGTGTCGGTATTCGTATTCATCGTCTATTTCATCCTCGACTACACGGGAACCGAGCTGGCCAAGAGCGGAGCGTGGAGCGTGTGGATAGGAAAACCGCTGGCTACGGTCGTTCTGGCGCCCGTGGCCGTGTTCTTCACCTACAAGGCCAACAACGACTCCGCCGTGTTCAACCTCGACGCCTATCGCACATTCTTCATGAAGCTGCTCGGACTGCGCCTGCACCGCCACGTCAGCAGCAAGGAAGTCATCATCGAAGACCCCATCTACCAGGCCGACATCCATCATCTGCTGGGCATCAATCGCACCATCGATGACTATAATAAGGAGCACAAGCTGCTGCACCTGCCGAACCCCATCAAGGTGTTCTTCCGTCCAGGCGACGACCACGTCATCAGCGTCATCAGCGACGTGTTGGAGGATGTCATCGACGACCTCACGAACACGCGCGACAAGCAGCTCCTCAGCTATCTCAACCGCTATCCGATTCTCGCGGAAAACGCCCACACGAGGCCGTTCCAGCGAAAGTGGCTCAACATCATCACGGGGCTCGTGCTGCCCGTCGGGCTGTTCTTCTACCTGCGCATGTGCCGCTTCCGCTTCCGCCTGCACAAAGACCTGGTGCACATCCGCCAGACTAACGACTTGGTAGTGGCTCGAATTGTGGAAATACAACAAAACTAACCTATATCACACATGGACACAATCAAACTGAACACCATCGAAGAGGCCCTTGTAGATTTTCAAGAGGGAAAATTCGTCATCGTGGTCGATGACGAAGACCGCGAAAACGAGGGCGACCTCATCTGCGCCGCCGAGAAAATCACGCCCGAAATGGTGAACTTCATGCTGAAAAACGCACGCGGAGTGCTCTGCGCACCCATCACGCTGAGCCGCTGTCGCGAACTCGACCTGCCGCATCAGGTGCAGGACAATACGTCGGTGCTCGGAACGCCCTTCACCGTCACCATCGACAAACTCGAAGGCTGTTCCACGGGCGTTTCCATCTACGACCGCGCCGCCACCATCCGCGCACTGGCCGACCCCGCCTCCACGCCGCAAACCTTCGGTCGTCCGGGCCACATCAATCCGCTCTATGCCCAGGACAACGGCGTTTTGCGACGCTCAGGCCACACCGAGGCCGCCATCGACCTTTGCCGCATGGCCGGGCTCTATCCCGCCGGCGCCCTCATGGAAATCATGAACGAAGACGGCACCATGGCCCGACTGCCCGAACTGATGGTGATGGCCAAGGAATGGGGCATGAAAATCATCTCCATCCGCGACATGATTGCCTATCGGCTGCGGCGCGAGTCGCTCATCGAAGTGGGCAACGAGGCCGACATGCCCACCTGCTACGGCCACTTCCGGCTGATTCCCTTCCGCCAGAAAAGCAACGGACTGGAACATTTCGCGCTCATCAAGGGCGAGTGGAACGAAGAGGAGCCCATCCTTGTGCGCGTACATTCTTCATGTGCCACAGGCGACATCCTCGGCTCCATGCGCTGCGACTGCGGCGAACAGCTGCACCGCTCGCTGCAGATGATTGAGAAAGAGGGAAAAGGCGTGCTGATTTATATGCAACAGGAAGGGCGCGGCATCGGCCTGATGAACAAAATTGCGGCCTACAAGCTGCAAGAGGAGGGTCTCGACACGGTCGAGGCGAACCTGCACCTCGGCTTCAAGCCCGACGAGCGCGAATACGGCTGCGGCGCGCAGATGCTACGGCATCTTGGCGTCCATAAGATGCGCCTGATGACCAACAACCCCACGAAACGCGTCGGGCTGGAGGCTTACGGCCTGCAAATCGTGGAAAACGTACCCATCGAAATCACGCCCACACCCTACGACTACCGCTATCTGAAGACGAAGCAGGAGCGCATGGGGCACGAGTTGCATCTTTAATGGTGAAATAGCCGGACTCCAGTGAATGCCATGGCGATGCCG
>DFHC01000136.1:3222-3523 GCA_002372575.1 bacterium UBA3734
CTCAATGTTGTCGCCGAAGGGGAAAAAGGCATCCGAACCGAGGCTCACACCCTTGTTTTGCGCTATCCACGCGCGTTTTTCCTCGTTGCTTAGCGGCTCGGGCTTCGTTTTGAAGAACTGCTGCCATTGTCCGTCGGCCAACACGTCTTCGGGCGTGTCGCCAATGAAAATGTCGATCGTGTTGTCGCGGTCGGCACGGCGTATTCCCTCCACGAAGGGCAGCGACATCACGCTCGGATGCTGGCGCAGCCACCACGTATCGGCCTTCTGTCCGGCAAGGCGCGTGCAATGGATGCGGCTC
>DFHC01000092.1:0-6703 GCA_002372575.1 bacterium UBA3734
CGGAATGCCGGCAAGCGAGAACAGCGCAAGCGTCATCAGCAGCGAGAGCTTCGGATTGGTCTGGTAGAAGCCCTCCAAGGCCGAGCGGTCGGTGTTGCCGCCGTTGTTCCGCTCCACCACACCAATGGCGGAGAACACGGCGAGGTTGGCCACCACGTAAATCAGCGTGTAGAACATCAGCGAAGCCACGCCCATCGTCGAATTGCCAATGACGGCGAGCATGATGTAGCCAGCCTGTGAAATGGAGCTGAAGGCCATGAATCGCTTGAGTTCCGACTGGCGCATGGCGAAAAGGTTTCCGATGGTGATGGTGAGCACGATGACCACGTAGAGCAGGATTTCCCACTGGGCAGTCATCGGGGCGAACACCTTCATCAGGATGGCGCATAGCGCAAAGGCTGCCGCACCCTTCGAAATGACGGAGAGATAGCCCGTGACGGCGGTCGGCGCCCCTTGATAGGTGTCGGCAGTCCAGAAGTGGAACGGCACGAGCGAGAGCTTGAAGCCCAGTCCGGCGAAGAAGAACACGAGTCCGGCGATGGTCATCGGCGTGACGCTGATTGTTGCGGCCACATCGTCGAAATAGAGCGTTCCGCAGGCTCCGTAGATGAAGGAAATACCATAGAGCATGATGGCCGACGAGAACGTGGCCGTGAGAATGTATTTCGCACCAGCCTCAGCCGAGTCTTTCTTCCATTTGTCCATCGCCACGAGGCAAGCCATCGGCACAGAGGCCATCTCCAAGCCGAGGAAGAACATCATGAAATGGCCCGACGACATCATCATGTACATGCCGAGTAGCGTGCTCTGCACGAGCATGAAGAATTCGCCGGAGTAGGTGCGGTTTGTTTCCAGCCACCCGCGCGACATCATCACAACGATGAGCGTGCCGGCCGTGAGGATGATTTTCATGGCGTTGATGGCCTGCGAGCTGACGTAGAGTCCGCCGAAAGCTGATGTCGGCTCCATGGTTCCAAAGAGCAGACAGGTCTGGAACAGCAGCGTTCCGACGGCAATCGTCCATAGTTTCGACAGCTTCGTCTCGCTCTTCGTCAAGGCGAAATCAGCAATAAACATCACGATGAGTTCGAGGACCAAAAACGCCTCTGGCATCATATTCAGAAATTGTCCGTAATTCATAAATTTTCAATGTTCAATATTCAATGTTCAATAATTCTGACTACATCGTTGCCATTGCCGGATTCACCACCGAGAGGATGGGCACCAGCGCATTGTCGATGATGGGTTTGAAGAAGAACGGGGTGAGTCCGAGCCCTGCCACACAGAAGATGAGACAGGCCACGGCCACGCGCTCGTCCCACGTGGCGTCGGTGAGGTGTTCGTAGTGCGGATCGGCCACCTTGCCCATCAGAATCTTGCCTGCTACGCGCAGGATATAGACCGCCGTGACGACAATCGACGTACAGGCAATGATGGTGCAGACGCGGTGGAACGTGTCGTTGTTGGCAAACGAACCCACGAAAATCGTCATTTCAGCCGTGAAACCTGAGAATCCGGGGAGTCCGAGGTTGGCCAAGCCTGCAATCAGGTAGCCGACGGCAAGGAAAGGCATGATTTTCATCAGTCCGCCCAGTTTTCGGATGTCGCGCGTGTGCGTGCGACCATAAATCATACCGATGAGTGCGAAGAACAGCGCTGTCATCAGTCCGTGGGAGAGCATCTGCAGGATGGCACCCGAACAGGCGGTCTGCGTCATCATCAGCAGGGCGAAGAGCACCAGTCCACAGTGCGACACCGACGAATAGGCGTTGATATACTTCAAATCGGTCTGTACGCAGGCACTCAAAGCGCCGTAAACCACCGAAATCGTTGTCAAAATCAGGAAAATCCAAGCCAACTCCTGAGCAGCCTCGGGCAGCAGATACATCGCCACGCGGAAGCAGCCATAGCCACCGAGCTTCATCAGCACGCCGGCGTGGAGCATCGAAACGGCGGTCGGAGCCGAGGCGTGACCGTCGGGCGACCACGTGTGGAACGGGAACATCGCGCCCAGCACACCGAAACCGATGAAAATGAAGGGGAAGAACACTTTCTGAATGGCCGTGGGGATGTTGTGCATCTCGGCAATCTCCACGACGTTCATCGTTGTCGCTCCCGAGAAGAAATAGATGCCCAGAATGCCGATAATCAGCAATGCCGAGCCACCCATCAGCATCAGTGTGAGCTTCATCGCGGAATATTCCTTACGGCCGCTTCCCCACACGCCGATGAGCAGATACATCGGGATGAGTGCCACTTCGTAGAACATAAACATCGTGAAGAGGTCGATGGAGATGAAAAATCCGAACACACCCGTCGAGAGCAACGTGAACCAAAGGAAATACTCCTTCGTGAGCGGCTTCAGCTGCCACGAGGCGAAAGTGCCCGTGAACACGATGATGCTCGACAGCAGCAACATCACCACCGAAATGCCATCCACGCCCACGGCGTAGGCAATGTTCAGCGGCTTGAACCATGGAATGCTGTCGGCAAGCAGCATCACGTCGGTGTTTCCGGCGGCTCGCTGCTGCACGAAATAGACGGTCAGCCACACAGACAAGGCCAGCAGACACGACGAGCCGACCACCATCACGCCACGCACCTGATTGAGGTTGCGGGCAATCCACAATCCTAAGAGCATCAGGACGGGAATCAGTACAAATAAACTCAGTATATTCATCTCTTAAATTGCAAGTAGGATTAATGTTAAACCAATGGCACCCGTGAGGAACCACACGACATACTGCCTGACGTCGCCGCTCTGCCACGGGCGAATCTCCTCGCCGGCCTCGTTGGCACCCCAAGCCAGGAAATTGAACGTGCCGTCGATGACGTGGCGGTCGAACCAGGCGATGGGCGTACTGACGCAGGCGAAAATAATCTTGTGCGTGACAAACTGCCAGATTTCGTCCTGATAGAAGCGCTTGTAGGCCGCCTGCCAGAGGTTCGGGAACGTCTTGTAGAGGCGGTCGGCAATGGGCTGGCGCTCACCTTTATAAATATAGGTGGCCAGACAGATGCTCACGATGGCGATGATGGTCGAGGTCAGGGCAATTTGCGTATCGAAGTGGATGGTGTAGTCCTTGCCGCTTGCACTGACAAACGAACCAAACGAGCCACCCCAACCGAGGAAGCCTGCCGAAGTCGTATAGACACCGACACCGACCGTAATCAGACAGAGCACAATCAGCGGAATTGTCATCGTCAGCGGTGCTTCGTGCGGCGTGTGGTGGGCGTGAGCCTCCTTGTTTTCCGTACCCCAGAAGATACCGTAATAAAGGCGGAACATATAGAACGCCGTCATCGCAGCGATGCCTGTCATCATCCATCCCACCACGGGCGAGTACTGGAAGCAGGCTGTAATGATTTCGTCTTTCGAACTAAAGCCCGAGAAGAACGGGATTCCAGCGATGGCCAAGCAAGAAACCAGGAACGTGATGTGCGTCACGGGCATATACTTGCGAAGTCCGCCCATCAGCGCCATTTCATTCGAGTGAACGGCGTGGATGATGCAACCGGCGCCGAGGAACAGGCAGGCCTTGAACATGGCGTGCGTGAAGAGGTGGAACATACCGGCCATGTAGCCCAACTGGGCGTGGTCGTCGAGCAGTGCGCCGTGGTGTCCGGGCAGACAGACGCCGATGGCCACCATCATGAAGGCAATCTGCGAAATCGTAGAAAAGGCCAACACGCGCTTGATGTCGGTCTGCGCGCAAGCCACGGCAGCCGCATAGAACGCCGTGAACACGCCCACCCAAACAACAATCGACAGCGACTGCGGCGCATATTCTATCCACAACGGGAACATTCTGGCCAGCTGGAACACGCCAGCCACCACCATCGTGGCAGCGTGGATGAGCGCCGACACAGGCGTCGGGCCTTCCATGGCGTCGGGCAGCCAAATGTGCAGGGGGAACATCGCACTCTTACCCGCGCCGCCAATGAACATCAGCACCAGAGCCGTCGGCAGAATAAATGCGCCCGCAGCGGCGGCCTTCGCCGCGCTACCCTGAATAAACGGAGCAGCGGCTGCGCCATACTGGATGTTCTCGACGAACGAGAAGCTGAACGAGCCCGTGTAATAGCCGAAAATCAAGATGCCGATGAGGAAAAACATATCGGCGAAGCGCGTCACGATGAAAGCCTTCTTCGAAGCTGCCACCGCCGCATTGAGCGGATAGTAGAAGCCGATGAGCAAATACGAGCTGACACCCACAAGCTCCCAGAACATATACATCTGGAAGATGTTCGTGGCCAGAACCAGGCCGAGCATCGACATCGTGAACAGGCTCAGGAAGGCGTAGTAGCGCTGGAAGCCCTTCTCGCCGCGCATATAGCCGAACGAATAGATGTGGACCATCAGCGACACCGTCGAAATGACAATCAGCATCATCACCGAAATCGGGTCGAGCATAATGCCCATGTCGAAATGCAGCTGTCCGAGCGGCAGCCACGTGAAGTTATAGGGCACAATCGTCGGGAAAACGCCCTCTGCCGTGCGTCCGTCGGTAAAAAAATACTGGAATGCCGTCAGATACGACAACAGCGTCACCAAGCCCAACGAGCAGGTGCCGATGAGCCCCGACGCCTTGTGCGACATCTTCATTCCCGCAAGTCCCAACACAAGGAACGAGAGCAGCGGCAGAAGAAGTATCAAAAAAGAATATTCGTACATAATTAAATTTACCATTTCATATTTTCAATACTGTTCACCTGATCACTCTTGAAGTTGCGGTAAACATTGATGATAATCGCGATAGCCACAGCACTCTCGGCAGCGCTCACACCGATGGAAAACAGGGTGAAGAAGAAGCCTTCGAGCTGTCCGGGGAAGAGGATTCGGTTGAACACCGCGAAGTTGATATCGACGGCGTTCAGCACGAGTTCAACGGAGATAAGCATCGCAAGCAGGTTGCGACGAGTCACGAAGCCGAAGAAGCCAATGAAAAACAACATGGCACTCAGCGCGAAATAACACTCTACGGGTATCATTGCCTATCCTCCTTTCTTGCAATCATAATGCCGCCGATGATGCAGGCAAGCAGGAAAATCGAGATGAACTCGAAGGGCAGCACCCATCCGTACTTGTCGGCACCCACGAGGGCCTGGCCAATCTGCTCCATCGGCACCTCCGTGCCCCCGGCAGCAACGGCCATGTGGTCGAACAACTGGTTTTTGAAAAACACGATCATCACCGTTCCGAAACCAATCAGCGCGGCCAGTGCGCCCACGACGACGCGGCTGCCCTTCACGTGCTCCTGCAGGCCCTGAAGCGTGCGCTTCGAGACGAGCTGGATGGCGAAGATATACATCATCGTGATACCTCCGGCATAGATGCTGATTTGTGCAGCTCCGAGGAAGGTGTAGTCGAGCAGGAAATAGATTCCCGCCACACCGAAGAGAACAAAGAGCAGGAACGTGGCGGCCCGCATAATTCTCTTGGTCGTTACGCACATGATGGCCGACCCTAAGATGATGACGGCCAAAATGCAAAACATTACTAATCTTGCCATATTCCCTTACTTTGTTTTGGTGTTAAACTTGCCGATGGTGAGCGGTGCGCCGCCGTCGATAAGGCCGGGCAGCGAGCCACCTTCATAGACCTCCTTGTCGAGGTGCAGCACGAGCGCGTCGCGGCTGAACGTGGCATTCTCAAAATCGTTTGTAAACTCGATGGCGTCGAAGTTGCAGGCGTTCGTACAGAGCTGGCAGAACATACAGTCGCCCAGGTCGTACTGATAATCGTCGAGCACCTTCCGCTTCTTGCCCGTTTCGGGGTCTTCCTGCATGTGGGCCGTGATTTTGATGGTGCCGTTGGGGCAGGCCTTCTCACACAGCGTGCAGGCCGTACACTTGTAGCTGCCGTCGTCGTTGCGCTTGAAAACCAAGCGTCCGCGGTGGCGACTGGCCACGTGTAGCGTTGTCTTGCGGTTCTCGGGATATTGCTCGGTCGATTTGTTGCTGAAGAAATCCTTGAAATACTCCTTCCAAGTCACCTTCATGCCCGTCGCCAGCGTCTTGATGGCGTGTCCGAGTTCGGTAAAATAAGATTCCATTTTACTATTTTACTATTTTACTATTTTACAATTTTACCTTTCTTTCTATCTCTGATGACAATCGTCCAATGGTGAAATCGTCAAATTGTCAAATATACCAACCCATTGCCACTACGACCGTCATCAGCACGAGGTTGATGAGCGAGAGCGGCATCAGGTATTTCCACTCGAGCTTCAGGATTTGGTCGATGCGCAGGCGCGGGAACGTCCATTTCACCCACATCAGCAGCCAAACCACGGCGAAGGTCTTGCCAAGGAACCACACGATGCCCGGGATGAAGTTCATCACCGAGTCGAAAGCCTCGACGCCGATGTTGAGCGGAGCCCAGCCGCCAAGGAATACGGTGGTGGCGATGCCGGCGATGATGAAAAGGTTGAGGAACTCGGCCAGGTAGAAATAGCCGAAGCCCATGCCCGAATACTCGGTGTGGTGACCCGCGGTGAGCTCGCTCTCGGCCTCGGCCATGTCGAACGGACCGCGGTTGGCCTCGGCGTTGCCGGCAATGAGGAACACGACGAAGGCGATGATGGCCGGCACGTGACCCTTCACAATGAGCCAGTTCCACGGGCCCGTCTGATAATCGACAATCGTGCTCACCTGCATCGAACCCGTCAGAATCACGGCGGTGATGAGGCAGAGGCAGAGC
>DFHC01000092.1:6748-7023 GCA_002372575.1 bacterium UBA3734
AGGCAGAGGCAGAGCGACATCTCATAGGAAATCATCTGCACGGCGGCACGCATGGCCGACACCACGGAATACTTGTTGTTCGAGCCCCAACCGGCCAGAAACACGCCCACCACGCCAATCGACGAGATGGCCGTGATGAGGAACAAGCCGACGTTGAAGTCGAGAATGCCCGCGCCCTTGTTCCACGGCAGGAACGAGAACGTGCCCACCGAGGCAATCAATACGAGGAACGGAGCCAGTGCATAAAGTAATTTGTCGGCCTTGTCAACGAAGAA
>DFHC01000095.1:0-10562 GCA_002372575.1 bacterium UBA3734
ATGATCTACGTCGTGGGCAACGAGCAAAACTACCATTTCCAAGTGCTCTCGCTGCTGCTCGACCGCCTCGGCTTCAAGTGGGGCAAGGAACTCGTGCATTTCTCCTACGGCATGGTGGAGCTGCCCAGCGGCAAGATGAAGTCGAGGGAGGGCACCGTGGTCGATGCCGACGACCTGATTGCGTCGATGATTGAAAACGCCCGTCGGATGAGCGAAGACAAGGTGAACAAGCTCGAAGGCATCAGCGACGAGGAAAAGAGCGAAATCGCCCGCATCGTGGGCATGGGAGCCCTGAAATACTTCATCCTGAAGGTCGATGCCCGAAAAAACATGCTTTTCAACCCCGAGGAAAGCATCGATTTCAATGGCAACACGGGGCCGTTCATTCAATATACGCACGCGAGGATCAGGAGTATTCTTCGGAGGTACGAAGCCACGGAGGTACGGAGGTGCGAGAATAGTTCAAGTGCAGAGACTAATCTCGTACCCCCGAACCCCCGAACCCCCGAACCCCCGAATGCTAAAGAAACCGCCCTCATCCAGAAACTCAGCGAGTTCCCCGCCGTCGTCGAGCAGGCAGGCAAGGACTATTCGCCCTCGGGCATCGCCAACTACTGCTACGAGCTGACGAAAGAGTTCAACCAGTTCTATCACGACTACAGCATCCTCAACGCCGAGACCGACGAAGCCCGACAGCTGCGCCTCACCATCGCCCGCAACGTGGCCAAAACGCTGAAAAACGGCATGGCGCTGCTCGGAATCGAAGTACCAGAGAGGATGTAAAAAAAATATAGTTATGAAAACAATATTGATATCTGGAACGATTGTTTTAATAGGCGTCATCCTGTGGTATTTATTTTCTTCGTGTAGCCCAAAGAAAGAGAATTCATCAAATGTTATTGAAAAGGAATTTGTTGGAAAGGGTTCCATTTTTGTCACCAATATGACAAAAGAAGAACTTCTTCGTGCAATAGAAGATTTTATGAGGATATACACACAAGACGGTCACCCATATACACGACCAGCAATCCAAGAAAAGTCACAAGGATTTTTGTTGACTTTCGATGACAATATCGATTATTTTGGCTTCTGTTTCTGGGTGAACTATTTGGTTTATAGCGATAAGGCGGTTCGACACAACGACCACGTTACAGGTTGGTTGCAAGTGAAAGATGTTGAAGACGAGAAGATCCGCTTTTTTGCTCACCAGACCTTAATGCTATACATCCCGTCATCGGACGCGGAATACGACAATGTATATTTCACAACGAGCGATGGAAAATGTTTTAAACAAGAATTTTCCGATTCTCGATTGTTGGAACAGCAAACGTCTGTTCTCAAGCCATATCAATCCATTCCCCAATAAGCGATGAACCTGACGAATCCACCCGACTATCGCCACGACACGGTGCTTCCGCTTCATCCCGAAGTGAAGGCCAATGCTTGGGCCGTCGATGCCGCCTGCTCGGGCAACCCGGGCCCGATGGAGTATCAGGCAGTGGATTTGCAGACGGGGCAGCGCGTGTTCCACTTCGGCCCCATCCACGGCACCAACAACATCGGGGAGTTTCTCGCCATCGTCCACGCGCTGGCACTCCTGCAGCAGCAAGGACGCCACGACACCACCATCTACAGCGACTCCTACAACGCCATCCTATGGGTGAACAAGCGCAAGTGCAAAACCAAACTCGCCCTCACGCCCCAGACCAAGGAAACCCACCAAATCATCCAGCGAGCCGAACGATGGCTCAACACCCACACATGGCGAAATCCAATTGTGAAATGGGAAACACAAAAGTGGGGAGAAGTGCCCGCCGACTTCGGAAGAAAACGTTAAACTACGTTTTTATTTCTCCGTTTTAAGTTAATTTTATATAATACTATATCTGAAACGCATAAAAATTTCATTTTTATCAAGGTATTTCGTTATCTTTGTACACTTAAACTAATTTTTCGGCTAGAAAATGAACTCAAGACAAAAAACAAGCGCACGACGCGCCTACACCCGGCCCGAAGTCTGGGTGGTGCCATGCCAAATTCCGGCTATCATGGGACCGTCGAGGATTCATGCCGCAGGCAGCGACTGGATCAACAATCCTGAGTCGGGTTTGAATTGGAATGACGGACTCCCTTCCACTTACAATCCGTCTGGATCTTTCGGATTTAAGTCGGTATGGGAAGCCAAAGCCAAGGTACTTCAAGACGGACAAATCGTAGAAGTGCCTCTCGATTGAGACAAAAAGAATTTCTGTATTTTGAAATCAGCGAAGAAAAGAAGATGGACATGAAGAGAATCATAGCAGGGTATGCCATGGCGACAGCCGTGGTACTTGGGTTTACGGCCTGTTCTGAAAAAATTGAAGGCACAGGAGGTGAAGACAGTCAGAGTATTGGCATTGGTGTCGCCGTGAAACAAGGATGGGACGAACCCATTGAGAAGCGCAATGCCCGATTTGCCCAAATTGCTGCAAAAAAAGCTGCAGCAGGAGTGAAAGATGTACTCGCCTTCAACGAATCGTTCGAAGGCAAGACCCTTTATTTGTGGTGTGATGAAATCGACGGCATCAGCGGCAAAGGTCATTCCATTACCGTCGAATCTGACGAAAACGCTGACGAGCAGACACGCGGCACACTCATGAGCGGCGACGACGGCAGTGGAAATTTCGCGAAATCGACGTTCTACGACAATTTCGACATCTATGGAGAGAAGGCCACAAGCGGAACTTCTGCCAACTACAAGCCTGGAAGTGTCAACGATTGGACACTGACCAGAAATTTCACATGGAGCGACGACAACAACTATACATTCTATGGCGTGGCTCCAGCTTCGGCTGCCGGTGTAAACGCATCGACAACGGGACTCACCTATAACACCCCCTTGGCATCCACCGCTCAGCAGGACATCATGGTGGGACCATCCACCGCCAAACGCACCGACCGCAAAATGCTCTTCGACTTCAAGCACGTGCTCTCAGCCGTCAGGTTCAAATTGGGAAGCGATTTTGCAACTGGCTACACCATCAAAAAAATTGAATTGACAAACGTTTCCACACAGGGAACATATACTTTCAGCACGGGAAACTGGGTTAATACCAACCCGAACACCGTCTATGCCGACGATCTGAATTTCGTGACAACCAACCATTTAAACTCGCTCATCACCAGCGACGGAACGCCAAACGACCCAAACGACATCGGCACGACCTTCGTCTTGCTACCGCAAACGCTTGGCAGCAATTCATATGCCATTATCACGCTGGAAGATAACGAAAACCCAGGAACCGACCTTCATTTCCAGGCATCACTCAATGGGCAGACGTGGGAAAAAGGCCACGCATATACCTACACGATTGCAAACACACCCTACAAGTCAGAATTCACCTTCGAGGTGGAAAACAATCCAGAATTCACCTATGACGGAAAAGTTTCCACGACACCCACGCCCAGCACCAACCAGTTCAAAGTGGTGAGCTACTACAGAGGACGTTCTGGAGCCGCTCCAGAACCCGTGGCATGGACGATTACGGGCTACGAGGAATCGACAGACAACGGCGCGACATGGACATCGGTGTCACCCACCGCACCCGACTGGCTGACCAACATCGGCAAAACCAGCGGAGCAGGAGACACGGGAGGCGGAGAAACCTTCACGACTGCCGTAGAGGGACAGGAGTCTCTTCAATTGCGCAGGCAGGGCGAGCTTCGTTCACGTCCGACGAAAGGCACAGCAGATGCCCCCTACGACCTCTCGCTCTACAAGGTCGACAACGAAACATCTTGGGGAGGCCGCTCCACGGCCAACTGCTACATTGTGCGGCAGGGAGGGTACTACAAGATTCCACTCGTTATGGGCAACACCATCACGAGAGGAAAAATCTATACGCCTGAAAAACATGAAGGAATTATAAAATTTGCCGACCGTGAATATACGGTGAACGACAATCAGAAAACAGAGAAAACAGATAAGTATGGGAATATTACAACCCCAGCAACTCCGACCCAAGTTTCTGGGTCTTATGTTTATGGATCGGATATCTTCGTCGATTATAACAATCAGCTCGTCACTGCTGCGAACTACAAAGTCGAAGCTACAAAAGCAGATGTTTATTGGCACGATTTCCAACACACAGGAAGCCAAACAGAGTTGATAGTCATCAAAGACGTCAATGTCGTTTCCGATAACTCCGACCCGAATGTAGACAAATATCTAACCTTTACTGTTGACCCCAAGACCATACAGCAAGGCAACGCAGTCATTGTCGTGAGAAATGCTGGAGGAACCATCACATGGAGCTGGCACATCTATGTCACCGACCGCAACTGGTTGACAGAGGTGACCGACATCAAAACTAGAACTTGGAATAGCGTAAGTCCAGCAGACTTCACGATGGCCAACTACAACCTCGGATTCGTAGAAATGGCCAAAAACGGGAGCACCTATACCTACCCCAGGCGAATCATCAGGGTTACCTTCCAGCAAGAAAAATCTGGAACCACCTGCACAAGAACCATCACACAGAAAGAAGGAACCGTCCCTGCAAACTTCGACTACTTCTGGGACACCAAATACCAGTGGGGACGCAAAGATGCCTTCCCTGGAAATGGAGTTGGAACCACCGCGGGTGACCAAGAAGGTTCTCCAAGCTCGGGGTGGCTTAAGTCTGGTAGTAAAACCGGACCTTACAAGTGCAAATACTACCCCGAAGGTACGTACAACCCCGGTAAAGATGTGTCGGGCGGTGCCACCTATGGCTATGCCATTCAGCATCCTGCAGAGAGGATTAGAGGCTCAGGAACTCTTCCCGCCAAAGGAATGTGGAGCAATCAATTCTATGCGAATGCGTGGTCTGCCACAGAAACAATAGTGAGATGTGGCACGAAAACAGGCTCCGGAGTCAACGATCCAAAGGGGGATTTGATGTACCCACTCAACTCTGTGAATCCAGTTGTAAAAACGATATACGACCCCTGTCCCGCAGGTTTTAAGGTTCCGCCATCTGGCGTGTTCTCTAATTTCAGTAAATCGGGAAACTCTGCAACGGGTACTAACAGGAACATTAGTGGGAGTTTCAGTGTGGGTTATAATTTTTATGCCATAGACACTAGCGGTACCACCCTCTTCTTCCCAGCTGCAGGACGCCTGCAAGACTCTGGATTGAGAAATTATTTGACCAACAGCTGGGTCTGGTCGGCAACACCTGGTGTAATGCATGATGTTTATGGTAACACATCTGCCACTCGTCTCCACTCCGCTACTGCGGGAATGGCGGGATCTTTCCACTTGAGTTTCACCAACGAACAAGTAAACCCGGGAAACCACAACCAGAGCACCATGCCGCAATCGGTGCGTCCGATAGTAGATACTCACGTAAATCGCATCTACCACGATAATACCGACATCCGCCCGAATGAGGATGGAGGCAACAAGTCGATTGATTTGAATTAATAGCAAAATGTAACTAAAAAAACGGAGAGATGAAACAGCGTTTTTTCAAAATAATGACCATTGCTGCCGGCATTGTGATGGCATCGTGCAGCGACTTCGATGGAATAAACACCGAGAATCAGACTGGCAAAGGAATCCGATTCATAACGGACATTTCGCAAGACTGGAAAGCGGAAAAGGAGAACACCCGCAAGAAAATGCGGAAACAGCCTATCCATGCCGTGCCCATGCAGTCGTCCGACGGCACTCAACTTTGGCTAAAGGGCGTCACCACCAATGGAATAAGGAACGCGAAGCAGGAAATGGAGGCAGAAAACAATACGCGCGGACAAACCATTGAGGAAGTGGCAAACATGAGCGATTTCAGTTCCTTCAGCTACAAGACCGACAACAGCGTTCTCTATACAAACATCAAGTCCACAGCTAAAGGAATTTTGGAGAAAGAGTACGCATGGCCTGAAGGTACGCAGTTGAAGTTCTTCGCCGTGTATCCCTACGATAGGACCGCAAACTTCGGTGTCGATCTATCGACGGGGCTCACCTACAATTTCACCGTGAACGCCAACGTCACGGAGCAAAAAGACCTGATGTATGCAGTGACGGGAATTCTTGATTACAATGAAAATCAGACCGCACCGCTCCATTTCGTCCATGCACTCACCGCAATCGATTTTGTGATGGGCAATTTCGCCTTTGAAGGATACGTACAGAGAATCACCCTGAAAAATGTCTATACCAGCGGAACGCTCACGTTGCCAACAGAAAAGACAACCTATTCAGGAGAAACGGGGGAAGCCACTTGGAGCAACCTCGGCAACCGAAAAGACATCGTCATTGATGGTTTGAACGCAAACATTCAGGAAGGGAATGTGAAAATAACCTCTTCGGAAAACAATACGACGCTGCTGATGATTCCACAAAGACTCGAAGGAGTGGAAGTAGAAATCATCATCGATGTCAACGGACACATCCTCACCGTAAGCGGTTCGCTCGCAGATACAGATCCAGAGGCATCAGCTTGGGTTGCTGGAACCACCCGCACCTATACTTTCAACTCTACGAAAGACATCAGCGGTTTTACGCTCACCCTGAACACACCAGAAAATCTCAGTCAATTGAATTATAACGCTGCCAGTCTATTATTCGGTATAGATAGCTATGAGTTGTATGGCGACGGCAGCAGAGAAGAAGTGGAATGGGAAGTTGCTGATATCGTTTACAGTACAGGCGAAGGCGACGGCAGCGGTTGGGTAGAAATCACACCATCTGGCAGCGGAGGAAGTTCTGAAAATGTTTCATTGGAGATAGCACAAGAGCCCTTGGTAGATAAGCTGGCAGCACGCAACGCAGCCTTGAAAGCCGCCACTGTCAGAGGTTCCGCAGCAGAACCCTACGACCTCTCTACACACGGCATCAATGGAGAACCAACGGAAATGAACACGGCCAACTGCTACATCATCAGCGCTCCGGGATTCTACAAACTGCCATTAGTCCACGGAAATGCTATCAAAGGTGGATTTGACAACCCCAGCAGCTACACATCTACATCTACATCTGCAGATTCCCATTTGGCGAGTTTCCAAAACTACCGCCGCATTGACGATTACACTAGCGAAGATATCACGAGCCCATGGCTTCGCGTAAACGGCGGCAACAAAGAGCCCGTCAAAGCACTTATCGTATGGAGTGACATCGTAGATAAAGTAATTGATAACACTTCTGAATACGAAGGTGAAACTTATGAAGACTTCCACTACGAACCATTTATCCTAAAGGGCACAACCATCACTGAACCCACGATTGATGGTGACTACTTGAAATTTGAAGTCACACAAGAAAAAATTGAACAGGGCAATGTAGTGGTGGCCGTGAAAGATGACTCTGATGTCATCATGTGGAGCTGGCATCTGTGGTTTACCACTCCAGACGCGTTGCAGACGAAAACATTTACTAACTACAACGACTATCAATCTAAAATCGCCGCAGAAAACCTCGGTCAAAAATATAGCAAATGGCTCGCGTCTCCCTATGAAAGACCGCGCACTGCCACGGTGACTATTCGCCAGAAAAGAGCACCTGCTGGCGAAGAGCCGAAAACGGCTTCTTTCACCATCGTACAGAGTTCAGGAATAGAAGCTTTCTCTGAGTCTCTTATGTACCAATTTGGTAGAAAAGACGCTTTCCCCGGGTTAGATGTTATTAGAATTCCAAAATACTATAACAACGAAGTTAATCCTACAGTTCGCACCGCAACAAGTTCTGTCGCAATTCACCAATCTATCCAATCCCCCCTGACTCTATATGGGACGGGAGGTAGTAACTGGTCTTTCAGAATGTATAGGAACCTATGGGCCGCCAATGCGTGGGGGATTAGCGACGATGTCGTAAAAACCATCTACGACCCCTGTCCCGTCGGATTCCACGTTCCCCGTGGCGATTTCCTTGATGGAATTATCAGGAACAAACCAAGCAATACTCTTGCGGAAAACTATGCCAGTCAGATTAGTGACAGATATCGTCTCAATGTAAAACAACCTGGTCGTTTATATAGAGGATATGGATATCTAGGTATGTACATCTACACCAACTGTTCACAGAGTGCATCAGAAAAAGATAGCAAAATGAGCGAAACGGTGTATTTCCCCACTACTGGTTCTCGGTATCTTTTAAGCACCAATCTGCAAACGGAATCAGTTGCGAACAGTGCGTGCTATTGGACAGCCTCTCCAATAAGCTCTTCTAATGGAAAACATATGTATTTTAGTACTTCCACCTCTTCAGATTATTATGATTCTTATTGGATAGTTTCAACAAGGGCACGACAAACCTACACCTACAATTTTGATCAACGATCTTCATTAGTTGATGCCAAGGCTGTGCGTCCTGTAGCTGATTAGGGATAAAACAAAGGTAGTTCCTCTGCAGAAATCATGAGCATCATCACCTGCGGCGGCCTCCCTCGGAAAGGGAAGTCGCCGCAGTGTTTTTGGGTGTTTGCATCAAAAAAAATCGGAACATTTGCGTTTTTTGGAGAAATTCGCTATCTTTGCACAAAGTAGAATTACCATGTCACACTTTAAAAAACTGATTTCTCGAAAATTTATTTTTTCCTTTAGTTTTGTCGCCATCGTTCTACTCATAGCGACAATAGCGGTCTGTAACCATTTGGTGGAACGCGCCGCCGACAGAAAGACTTATGACGACATCTCCACTCTGCCTCACAACGAGGTGGCTCTTGTGCTGGGTGCCCCACCCCTGCTTCATGAAGGAAAGGTTAATCCCTATTTTGTCAAGCGGATGGAAGCTGCCGCCGCCCTGTACCATGCAGGGAAAATCGACAAAATTCTATTGAGTGGAAGGGTTTCGCACAATGGGTTCAACGAACCGCAGGAAATGAGGGCTACACTCATGGAAAAAGATGTGCCAGACAGCATTCTCGTGCTTGACGAAGCAGGCACACGTACTCTGGAATCAGTGGTCAGGTGCAAAAAAGTGTTCGGACTGCATCGTTTGACGATTATTTCGCAGCAATTCCACAACAAACGGGCACTCTACATCGCCCGTGCGCATGGTATCGACGCGGTGGCTTTCAATGCCAATGATGTGCCAAGGCATCGCTGGCTGAGCAGAATGAAGTTACGCGAATGGTTAGCACGGTACAAGGCCGTCGTGGAAGTGACGCTGTCTGAGAAAGACTAAGAATGATAGCAAACAATGGTGTTGCCATCGAACTGCTCGCGGCGGAACGCCGTGGCTGTTTCGGGGATTTTCGGGGAAAGAGTTGAAGGTTGAGGGTTGAGGGTTGAGGGTTGAAGGTTGAGGGCTTTTTCCACGCGGATTTCGTCCCAGAGATTTTTGTCGAGAAACGACTGGAGCGTTTCCCTGCCTCCCTCGACAATGAGCGACTGCAGCTGCTGCTCGCGGCATCGCTCAAAAAGTTCTTCTATTGTTCGACACTCATTTTCCGCCTCCATCATAGCCCCCTCTCCTCGAATTACAAACCTCACCGGATTTTTGCCCGCCCACTCCCTCACATTGAGTTGCGGATGCTCGCGCTCCCACGTGACGCGTCCCACGACGATGGCATCTTCCTCGGCGCGAAGCTTATGGACGAGCATTTTCGTGAACGGCGTAGAGATGGCGAGGGGGTTTCCGCAGTCGTCGAGGTAGCCGTCGGCGGTTTGCGCCCATTTCAGGATGATGTAAGGTCGGTTTTTCTCGTGGAAAGTGAAAAAACGGCGGTTTAGATGGCGACATTCCTTTTCGAGCACACCCACGACAACTTCGATGCCGGCATCACGAAGCCGTTTGACGCCGCGCCCCTGCACCTCGGCAAACGGGTCGATGCAACCCACGACGACGCGGCGAACACCCTTTCGGACGATGAGGTCGCTGCAGGGTGGCGTTTTCCCGTGGTGCGAGCAGGGTTCGAGCGACACGTAGAGCGTGGCCTCGGGCAGCAGTTTTTCGTCGTCGGCGCTCACCGACGCAAAGGCGTTCACCTCGGCGTGGCCCTCGCCACAGCGCACGTGGTAGCCCTCGCCCAGAATCCGCCCGCCGGCCACGATCACACAGCCCACCATCGGATTCGGTCGCGACAGGTTTCGTCCGCACGCCGCCAGTTGGATGCAGCGTCGCATGAATTTTTCGTCAGTCAACGTTTGTGATTTCTCCATTTTTTCGTATATTTGCACCATGACTTACCGCGAACTCTGTCAGCGGCTGGCCTCGGTCTATGACATGGACGAGGCTCGCGCCGTGGTCCGCCTGCTTCTCGGCGAGCGATTCGGCTTGTCGATGGCCGACATTTTGTGCGACAAAGTTACGGAATTATCGGCAGACGACCGCACGGAATTGGAAAAAATGATGCGTCGGCTTGAAAATGGCGAGCCCGTGCAGTATGTGCTGGGCTATGCCACGTTCTGCGGTCGGCGCTTTCGCGTGACTCCCGACGTGCTGATTCCACGGCCAGAAACCGAAGAACTTTGCCAATGGCTGATCTCGGGAGTTCAGGAGTTCGGGAGTTCAGGAGTTCAGGAGAAATCTCACTCCACACTCCACACTCCACGCTCCACACTCCTCACTCCTCACCCCTCACTCCACACTCCTCACTCCT
>DFHC01000095.1:10644-16736 GCA_002372575.1 bacterium UBA3734
CACTCCTCACTCCACACTCCTCAATATTAGACATCGGAACGGGCAGCGGCTGCATTGCCGTGACACTGGCGGCGGAGTGGCCCGAGGCGCAGGTATCGGCATGGGACATTTCCGAAAAAGCCCTGAAAATCGCGCGGGAGAATGCGGAGCGGAACGGCGCAAATGTTGATTTCGAGCAAGTCGATATCCTAAACCCATTCAACCCTCAACCCTCAACCCTCAACATTCAACACCTAACACCCAACACCCAACACCCAACACTCAACACCCAGCACCCAACCTTCAACATTCTCATCAGCAACCCGCCCTACGTTTGCGAGAGCGAGAAAGCAGCGATGGAACGGAACGTGCTGCAACACGAGCCGCACTTGGCGCTCTTCGTGCCCGACGACGACCCTCTGCGCTTCTATCGCGCCATCGCCGAGTATGCCCGCCACGCGCTGAAGCCCAACGGATGGCTGTTTTTTGAAATCAACCCTGCGTATGCCGACGACATCGTGCAGATGCTGCAAGAAATGCAGTTCGAACAAGTGACGCTGAAAACAGATTCGTTTGGAAAAAAGCGGTTTTTAAGAACTAAAATCAAATAAATTTTGTATTCTGCCAACTAATGTGTATCTTTGCAAACAAACTATTGCATAAAACGACAGAAATATGAAAAAGAATTTGCTGATTTTGCTGTCGCTCGTGCTGATGAGCACTGCGACATGGGCAGGAAGAAAAATTGAACGTCCGAAACTGGTGGTCGGACTCGTTGTGGACCAAATGCGCTGGGACTACCTCTACTATTACTACGAAGACTTCGTGGAGGGCGGCCTGAAGCGGCTCGTCGATGAGGGATTCTCGTGCGAAAACACGATGATCAACTACGTGCCGACGGTGACGGCCATCGGCCACACGAGCATCTATACGGGCTCTACGCCCGCGCTGCATGGCATCTGCGGCAATTCGTTTTTCGAGAAGGGGAAGAGCATCAACTGCTGCGGCGACCCCACCGTGCGGAGCGTAGGCAGCGACTCGAAGGCTGGAAAGGTGTCGCCGCGAAACATGTGGGCCAACACCATCGGCGACCAGCTGCGCCTGTCGAACGACTTCAAGTCGCGCGTGTTTGGCGTGGCGCTGAAAGACCGTGCGGCCATCCTGCCTGCCGGCCATTCGGCCAACGCCGCCTACTGGTTCGACAAGTCCGTGGGCCACTTCATTTCCTCGACCTACTACATGCAGGAACTGCCGAAATGGGTGCGTGACTTCAACAAGCAACACGCCATGAAGCCCGGCGACGACCCGAAAATGAAGCCCGAAGGCGTCACGCTCACCTTCAAAATGGCCGAGGCACTGCTCGAAAACGAGCGCCTGGGCTCGGGCGACGTCACCGATATGCTCTGCGTGAGCATCTCCTCGACCGACGCCATCGGCCATGAATACGGCACGCGCGCCGAACAAACCGTCGCAGCCTACAAGCAGCTCGACAAAGACCTCGCCCACTTCCTCAGAGTGCTCGACCGTCGCCTCGGACAAGGGCAATACCTGCTCTTCCTCTCTGCCGACCACGGCGGAGCCCACAACCCCAATTTCATGCGCCAGCACAAGCTCCCTGCCGACGGATGGGGCACGGGCAACACGGTGAAAGCCATCAACCAGCGACTGGCCGCGAAATACGGAGTGGACAATTTGGCTCTGGGCCACTATTCCGACTTCATCTACCTGAACCACGCCCGCATCGACAGTGCCGGCCTCGACATTCACGAGGTGAAGCGTGAGGCGATTCGCGAAATCGAGAAAAACGACAAGATTCTCTATGCCGTCGATTGCGAGAATGCCGCTTCAGCACCCATTCCGCAACTCGTCCGCGAGCGCATCGTGAACGGCTACAACCGCCATCGCTCGGGCGACATCTACGCCCTGCCCCGTTCGCAAATGTTCACGTGGGAGTTCAAAGACGACTACATCGGCACCACCCACGGCGAATGGAACCCCTACGACTCGCACATTCCGCTCGTGTTCTTCGGCTGGAACGTGAAACACGGTGCCACGACGAAGCCCACGCGCATCGTCGATATCGCCCCGACGGTCTGCGCCCTGCTCCACATCCAGATGCCGAACGCCAGCATTGGCGACGCGATTTTTTGAATTGTCAGACATAAAAATACAGGAGTAAGGAGTTAGACAAGTTTATTAAGTCTATGGACAAGTACTTGCTGAAAGATTGCAATAAATTATGGAGAAAATAGTTAAATTAGGCATAGTAGTGCTGTTTATGTCCTTTTTACATGGTGCTTGTACAACAAGGACACCTGAAAAGATTCTGGAACAACAGTTTAATATTAGCCTAAAGGATTTTGATTATCAAGTTGAAACCTTTGAGGAACAATGGAATCCTAACGGAGATGGATATGCGTATATTATTTTCAAATTCAATGAATTAACCGAGAATAATATCAATTATCTTCTGTCGTCAGGACTTAAGGAATTACCTATACCAGATAGAAAAGAAATTCCTGACCGATTTTTATGCGATAATGGTTACTACTTATTTGAGAAGGTGGGTTCAAACGACGAAAGAGATTATAAATTGTTTGTCGTTGACACCGAAAATAATAAGGCCGTTCTATATTATCAATATATGTGAAATTCTGTTGGTCAAATAATGTAATAGCCTATGTCAACTATTAAGCCAAACATCAGGGTATTTGTAATACAGATGGTTTATTTTGTATTACGGTTCTGCCTGAAGCCTATTTTCCATACGCCATGCATCGGATGTGAACGAGTTTACTATGTTCAAACCGATATTGAAATAGCATTGGAAATAGTTCTGTTTTTGGGACTCACATTTGGAATGTGCTACCATATCCTCAAGACGAAAAGAATGTTTGTTACTTCACTTCTGATGGGATTCTCCTTGTGGATTTTATTCGAATTGTCGAAATACATTGAATATTCGACGGGGTTTTTACCCCATTATGGTGATGTGCCAGTGGCCATCAGCTTCATTCTGTCTTTAGTGGGAACAATTGTCTACATGAGTGTGTTGTACCTTATCTGTCTGTTTGTAAAGCGCTATGTAATTGCTCCTGTTGAAGGCAGATAACTTGGTCATTAAATCTGATGATGAAAAGTCGAGGATGGACAAACCAGAGCCATCCTCGCCTTTTTTGAAAATTTACTTGCCTTGTTTTTTCGTTTTTTATACTATGCGCGATGTCGCTAAGCGTAGGCAGTAGCCATTTTTTTATTAGGCACGCTGACAACATCCTCTCCCAACGCGGAAGAAATTTTGCATATCGTGGCCAGCGTAAGATTATGTGTACCTGAAAGCCATCGGCTTACCTCGGTTTCCGTCTTTCCAAGCAGGCGGGCAAGGTCTTTTTGCGACATTCCTCGGGTTTCGAGAATGTCATAGATTCGGTTGGCTATGGCCACCGACATTTCCATTTGCAGCTTTGTCTCGGATGAAATTGTGCTGCGAATTTCATCCATCACTTTGTTTGTTCTCATCATATCTCCTTTCCTTTATTCGTCTTCGATAGCAAATGCCAGTTCCCCAAGCAATTCGGTTCCTTTCACGACAATCACCTTGCCTTTCTCTCTTTGTTTCAGTTCGATATCGATTTTCTGAAGCAGCTTCACCTGCCGATGCAGATTTTCGTCTTCCTCATAAGTGGCTGTGTTCTTCAGTCCTCCATTGCCGAGAATGAGTATCTTTGCTTGAATGTTTAGCAAGTAGAGCCTCAAAGAAGTGGTTTCGAGATGGGATGGCAGGGCCATCACCCTGTCACGCCTCGTTCCTTCATAGCGGAAATGCATATCCCTCGCCCCGTCGCGCTTGATGATATCAAGTCGATAGACCAACTGACGCACATCGTCGGGAAAAGTGTCTTTGTACGTCAGCAGGAATTTCTCAAACTCGGAGTATTCCTCTCCCTCAAAATGTGGCGAGTAAAGGCTGACCTTCTCACCATCTTCTAAAAGTTCGATAAGCAAATTCCTTTTCATATTCACCTTTTTTCTGCTGCAAAGATAAACATAAAAGTTGATTCCGCCAAATTTTTAGAAAATATTTTGGCCGTAATATCTATTATCCGTATTTTTGCAGTGGAAACACCGAAAAGGTGGTAATTTGCATGAAAATACGATGGAAGCTTTATTGCACTACGTCTGGAAGCATAAGCTGTGGCCGCTGAAACCACTTGCGACCACCAGCGGCGAGCCTGTGGAGGTGATTGACACGGGCTTGCACAACCGCAATGCCGGCCCCGACTTCTTCAATGCGAAGGTGAAAATCGGCGAAACGCTGTGGGTGGGCAACGTGGAAATCCACGACCGCGCCACCGACTGGAACGCCCACGGCCACCAGCACGACGCAGCCTACGACAACGTGGTGCTGCACGTCTGCAGAGAGGTGAACGGCACGGCCACGACGGCCTCGGGACGCACGCTGCCGCAGTTGCAGCTCGACGTGCCGCCTTCGGTGCTCCAAAACTATCGGCAGTTGCTCCATGCCGACCGCTATCCGCCGTGCTATCAGCTGATTCCGTCGCTCTCGCCGCTCACCATCCACTCGTGGCTCAGTGCGCTGCAAACCGAACGGCTGGAGCAGAAAACCGAGGCCATCAAGCGGCGTGTGGCGCAGTGCAATGGCTCGTGGGAACAGGCTTATTTCACCACCCTGGCCCGCAATTTCGGCTTCGGCATCAACGGCGACGCCTTCGAGCAGTGGGCACGCAGCGTGCCGCTCTCGGCGGTCGGCCACCACCGCGACGACCTTTTCCAGATTGAGGCCATTTTCATGGGTCAGGCCGGTCTGACAGACCTCGGAAACCTGCCCAAACGCCATCGCGAAAGGGCTGAAAATGACGACTATTTCATCCGGCTTCGCAACGAATACCACTTTCTGCAGCGAAAATTCTCCTTGCAGCCCATCGACCCGAAACTCTGGCGATTCCTGCGCCTGCGACCGCAGAATTTTCCGCATATCCGCCTCGCACAACTCGCCCGGCTCTACCATCAGGAAACGGCCTCGCTCAGCCAAATCGTGGATTGCGCCACGGTGGAAGACCTCGAAAAGGCTCTCGCCACGCGCGTCACACCCTATTGGCAGACGCACTATCTGTTCGGAGCCGACAGTCCCACGAGCGAGAAACGCCTTTCCGCAAGCTCGCGCCGACTGATGATTATCAACACGGTGATTCCCATGCTCTTCGCATACGGTCGCCATCGCCACGACGAAAAACTCTGCGACCGAGCCTTCGACTTGCTGGAAGAACTCGGTGCAGAGCAGAACCATATCACCCGTATGTGGAGCGAGTGCGGACTCAGCGTCCGCTCGGCAGCCGACACGCAGGCACTCATTCAACTCAAGAACGAATACTGCGACCGGAAAGACTGCCTGCGCTGCAGAATCGGGTATGAATACTTGAAGAAATAAGCCTTAGAGATAGATGCCGAAGCCCACGCGGAACCCGATTTTCGAGTATTCGCTGTGGTCGTTGAACGACTGCTGGTAATAGACCGAGGGTTCAATCGTCACCGTGCGGCTGATGAAATAGGCATAGCCCACTTCCACGCCCGGCATCACGTCGTTGTAGCCGCCGGCACCGTGGGCATACTTCACGTTGGCACCGAGGAAAATACCGTTCTGCAAGATGTAGTAGCGACCACCGGCACCCAGCTCCACCGTGTCGAACTTCATCGAGCCGCCCCGATGGTTCCATCCGGCAACGCCATAGAGCAGCACGTTGTCGGCCACGAAAAAGCCGGCCTGCCCCTGCAATCCGATGTTAAACTTCTCCGAACCACTGTAGCTCAGGTTCAGGCCCGTGAGCGCTGCGTTGGCATAGAGCTTGCCCTGTTCAAACTGTGCGTGTGCGAGCAACGGCATGATCGCCGCGGCAATGATAACAAAGATTTTTTTCATGTTGATTTTGGTATTGTTAATGGTTTTTTGCATGACAAAGGTAAGCATTTCTTTTGATTTACTCAACATTCTGGCTCAAAAATAACGCTTTTTTTTGTTCTTTATGAAAAAAATCCCTACTTTTGCAGTTGTAAAATCAGATTTCAGGAGAAAATATGCAAGAAACAAGACAAAA
>DFHC01000095.1:16885-21012 GCA_002372575.1 bacterium UBA3734
CGCACGAAGGTGTCGCCCGACTTGGGCGTCTGCACGGCCTATCTGAGCGTTTTCCCGAGCGAAAAGGCCGAGGAAACGGTGCACAACGTCAATGAGAATATGAAAACCATCCGCTTCGAGCTGGGCAAGCGCATCGGGAAACAGGTGCGCATCATTCCCGAACTGCGCTTTTTCCTCGATGACTCGCTGGATTATATTGAACGCATTGACGAGCTTTTGAAGAAATGAGTTTTCCTTTCTATATCGCCCGTCGCTACTTGTTTTCCAAGAAATCGACGAACGCCATCAACGTGATTTCCGCGATTTCGATGGCGGGCGTGGTTGTGGCTACGATGGCACTGGTCATCGTGATGAGCGTTTTCAACGGCTTCCACGACCTCGTGGCCTCGTTCTCCACACAGTTCGACCCGCAGCTCAAAGTGATTCCGACGGAGGGAAAAACCGCCCCTGCCGATGACCCGATCCTAACGGAAATCCGCCAGCTGCCCGAGGTAGATGTGGCAACGGAGTGCGTTGAAGACCAAGCACTTGCGATGTTTCGCGACAAGCAGTCGATGGTGATATTGAAGGGCGTTGACGACAATTTCGACGAGCTCACCCACATTCGCGAGGTGACCTATGGCGACGGCGAATTTCAGCTGCGCACCGTCGATTTGATGTACGGCACGCTGGGCATCCGCCTGGCGCAGGACTTGGGCATGGGGGCGCGCTTCGGCGACTATCTGCGCATCTACGCGCCGCGTCGCGACGGCCAGCTCGACCTCGCGAACCCCTCGGACGGATTCGTAGTCGATTCGCTGATTTCTCCGGGCGTGGTTTTCTCCACGCGACAGGGCAAATACGACAAAAGCTACATCATCTGCCCAGTTGCCTTCACGCGGCTGCTCTTCGACCAGCAGGGGATGCTCTCATCGCTCGAACTGCGACTGAAGAACGGCAGCAACCTCAACGCCGTGAAGCGCGAGATGCGGCGAATCGCGGGCGACAAATATCACGTGCTCGACCGCTTCGAGCAGCAGGCCGACACGTTCAAAATCATGCAAATCGAGAAGCTGATTGCCTACCTTTTCCTCACGTTCATCCTCGTGGTGGCCTGCTTCAACATCATCGGCTCGCTCTCGATGCTCATCATCGACAAGAAAAACGACATCGCCACGCTGCGCAACCTCGGTGCCAACGACCGTCAGATTACGCGCATCTTCCTGTTTGAAGGCCGCCTGATTGCCGCCATCGGAGCCGTCATCGGCATTCTTCTGGGGCTGCTGCTCTGCTGGCTGCAACAGGAGTTCGGACTGGTGGGCATGGGTGGCAGCACGGGAATGTTCGTCATCAATGCCTATCCCGTGAGCGTACATTATAGCGACGTGCTCGTGATTTTCCTCACGGTGATTGCCGTGAGCTGGGTGGCCGTGTGGTATCCCGTGCGGTATTTTTCGCGAAAATTGTTGTAAAAAAAAGCTATTGCAGGTCGATGTGCTGCGCGAAGATTTTCTGCTGAAGGAAGATTCGGGCACTTTCCTGGAATTTTTCAGGGTTTTCGGTGGTGAAATAGCGTGTTTGACCGTTTTTCGTACAGTGTTTTTCGATTTCAGGATGCCGCTGCAAGTAGTTTTCAAGGCTCTCGGCCACGTAGTGTCCCTGCGAGATGATTTCTACGCCATCGGGAATATGACTCTTGATTTTCGGCAGCAAGAGCGGATAGTGGGTGCAGCCGAGGATGACGGCATCGATTTTCGGGTCTTGCCCCATGAGTTGGTCGATGCGTTTCTTGACGAAATAGTCGGCGCCCGACGAGTTGGCCTCGCCAGCCTCTACGATGGCTGCCCAGAGCGGACAGGCCACGCTGGTGAGTTGGATGTCGGGAAAGAATTTCTGGATTTCAAGCTGATAGCTCTCGCTACGCACGGTGCCTTCGGTGGCGAGCAGGCCCACGTGGCGCGTCTTCGTTTTCTGGCCGATGATTTCCGCCGTGGGACGGATGACGCCGAGGACACGACGAGGAAGTTGAGAGTTGAAAGTTGAGAGTTGAAAGTTTTCGGCTGAATTGGATTCTAATAGCGGAAGATCGTGCTGCTGGATGGTGCGCAGGGCCTTGGCCGAGGCCGTGTTACAGCCGAGAATGACCAAGTGGCAACCCATTTCGAAAAGTCTCAAAACGGCCTGGCGGGTGAACTGATAGACCACCTCGAAGGAGCGGCCACCGTAGGGCGCACGGGCGTTGTCGCCCAGATAGAGATAGTCGTATTCGGGCAGTCGGCTGCGGATGCTGTCGAGCACGGTCAGGCCTCCGTAGCCAGAGTCGAAAATGCCGATGGGACCCGTCGCTGTCACGGTTTTTTCTTTTCTAACTCCGCGATGATGGCTGCGGTGACGTTCTGTCCGACGAAGGCATCGACGTAGGGCAGTGCGTTGTTGTCGGCATTGAGGATGAAGGCGTAGCCATTCTGCCTGCCGACGCTTTCCACAGCTGCCGACAGCCTCTCTTTCAGAGGTTTCATGGCCTCGGCCTCGGCCTTTGCGAGCAGTTCGCGCGCCTTTTCCTTGAAGGCCATGTTGCGCTGCATCAGGTCGGTAAGCTCAGCCTGTCGCTTTTTGTAGATGGAGGGTTCGAAACTGCGCTGTCCTTCGAGGAAGTCTTCGTATTTTCGGTTGAATTCGTCCTCGGCGCGTTTCATTTCCGCATCGTACTGGCTGCGCAGACGGTTCATCTTCTCCCTGACGGCAGCCAGGTCGGGCATCGACTGCAGCACCGTTTCGTAGCTGAAATAGCCGAAAATGGCACTTTTCTCGACGTTCAAAGGAGCATCGGCAGCCGTCTGTGCGACGGCTGCCATGCTCATGATTGCGCATACTGCAAGGATGCAGAGTCTTTTCATATTTATTTCAGTTTGAGCACTTCCGTCTTGCACTCGCTCGTGACGTCGGTCACCTGCGTGGCGCTGATGAAGGGCAGCGAGCCTTTCATGACGATGATGGAATACTTGCCGTTGTTGCCCACGTTTTCGATGGCCTTGGCCACTTTCGACTGGATGGGCGTGAGCAGTTCTTCCTGCTTCTTCTGCAGGGCCTGGCCGTTGTCGTTGTAGGCCTGCTGGATTTTCTGGTTCAGGTCCATCAGACTCTGTTCGGTTTCCTGCTGCTTGGTGGCGTTCATCGTCGATTTCATTTTGTCGTACTCTTGAGCCTTGGTTTGCAGTTCCTTCTGCATTTCCTGCAGTTGATTTTCATACTCCTTGGCGAGTGCCTGCAATTCGCCCTGTGCTTTGGCGTATTCGGGCAGATTCTGAGCCACAGCGTCCATATCGACGCATCCGATTTTCTGTGCCTGCATGGCCATCGGAGCCAGCAGCATCAATGCTAAAAAGATTTTTTTCATTGTTGTTTGAATATTGATTAAATTGTTAATGATTTAATATCCCAACTTCTGCAACACCTCGTTCGAGATATCCACGCTGGGCGAGCCGAAGATGATGCCGGCGGCCTCGCTCGCACGGTCGAGCACAAGGCTATAGCCGCGCGTCTCGGAGATTTCCTTCACCGTGTTGTAGATTTCCTCCTGAATGGGTCCCATCAGGCTCTCGCGCTTCTTGAACAACTCGCCCTCGGGTCCGAAATACTTGCGTTTCAGGTCGCTGGCCTCCTTTTCCTTCTGCATGATGGCGTCTTGCTTCTCTTTTTTCTGCTCTTGCGAGAGGAACACCACCTCGTTCTGGTAGTTCTTGTACATGGTTTGCGCCTCGGTGTTCAGCGCTTCCACCTCGGCCTGCCACTTCTTCGACACTTGGTTGAGCTGCTCGTTGGCGCGCTCGTAGGCCGGAATGTTTCTCAGGATGTACTCCATGTCGAGCAGCGCGAACTTCTGGGCGCTGGCCGACGTGAAACTGCAGATTGCGCAAATGGCGCAGATGATGACTTTCTTCATATTCTTTTCGTTTTATGGATTACACGTTTTGTTTGACTTTCTCCGAGTCTAAAAGTTGCTATTTGTTTCAGATTATTAACAATTCAACACCTCAACATTCAACCCTCAACATTCAAAACTCTTGTCCGAGAATAAAGTGGAAGTGCGAGCCGCCACGCTTCAGATTGCGGTCTTGGTAGATTTTGTCGAAGCCGTAGGCCCAGTC
>DFHC01000110.1 GCA_002372575.1 bacterium UBA3734
AGATTCATGAGTTCTGCACGGCCACCTTCGCCATCGAGTTTCCGCAGTTCGATAAAATCGACGTAAACGGCGATGACGAGCATCCGCTCTTCAGCTATCTGAAGGCGCGTCAGGGCTTTGGAGGCTTCAATACAGAGGACCCGATGGGCAAGCGCATGGACGAGATGCTTAAGCGTCGCGACGCCGATTATGCCTCAAAATCTGACATCAAATGGAACTTTACAAAGTTTCTGGTGACGGCAGATGGCCGGGTGGTGAAGCGCTATGAGCCGACGCACAAAATGGCCGATATAGAGGCCGACATCAGTGCCTTGTTGAACTAAAATTACTGACGATGAGAAAGGCTTTTATTCATTTTCTGTGGAAATTCCTTGCGCTGGTGGTGCTACTGGCGGTCGTGGGCTTCGCTGCCATTTGGTTCGGACTGATTGGCTATATGCCCGATTTGGATGAATTGCAGAACCCCATCAGCCGCTCGGCTACACAGGTGTATTCTGCCGACGGAAAGGTCATTGGCACGTGGAACTACAACCGCGAGAACCGCGTGCTGGTGTCGTACAACAACCTCTCGCCACACCTGGTGAAGGCGCTTGTGGCCACGGAAGACGAGCGCTTCTATGAACATTCGGGCATCGACTTCATCGCGCTCGGACGTGCCATCGTGAAGCGTGGCATCATGGGGCAGGAGAGTGCCGGCGGCGGCTCCACCATCACGCAGCAGCTGGCCAAGCAACTCTATTCCGAAACAGCACATTCAAAGCTGGAGCGAATCTTCCAGAAACCCATCGAATGGGTCATTGCTGTGAAGTTGGAACGGTTCTATACGAAAGAGGAAATCATTGCCCTCTACCTGAACTATTTCGACTTCCTGCACAATGCCGTGGGCATCAAGACGGCGGCAAACACCTATTTCAACAAGGAGCCGCGCGACTTGAACATCGAGGAATCGGCCACGCTCATCGGCCTGTGTAAGAATCCGTCGCTCTTCAACCCCGTGCGCTATCCCGACCGCTGTACGGAACGCCGGAACGTGGTTTTGGCACAGATGCAGAAGGCTGGCTATCTGTCAAAGGCCGAGTACAATGAAGCTGCTGACAAGCCGCTCGAACTCGACTTCCACCGCACCGACCACAAGGATGGTGCTGCGCCATATTTCCGCGAGTTTCTGCGCAAATACCTGATGGCGAAGCGTCCTGACCGAAACGACTATCCATCGTGGAACAAGAATCAGTTCGTCATCGACTCCATCGCCTGGCAGACCGATCCGCTCTACGGCTGGTGCAACAAAAACTATCGCAAGGACGGTAAGCCCTACAATGTCTATACTGATGGCTTGAAGGTTTATACAACGATAGATACGAGGATGCAAAAATATGCCGAAGACGCCGTTTATCAGCACGTTGTGAAGTACTTGCAGCCCGCCTTCAACCGTGCGATGCGCTCGAAGCCCAATGCTCCCTTCACCAGCGAGCTCACGCCCAAGCAGGTGCGCCAGATTCTGCATCGCTCCGTGATGCAGAGCGAACGGTATCGCGCGATGAAGGCAGCTGGAGCCTCTGAGGAGGAAATCCGTGAAGCCTTCAACAAGAAGATTGACATGACGATATTCACCTATCGCGGCGATGTTGATACGATGATGACCCCGATGGACTCCATTCGCTATTACAAATCGTTCCTGCGCTCGGGCTTCATGAGCATGGACACGAAGAATGGACACGTGAAGGCATACGTGGGCGGACTCGATTTCACGCATTTCATGTACGATATGGTGATGACCGGACGCCGGCAGGTGGGCTCCACCATCAAGCCCTATCTCTATTCGCTGGCGATGGAAAACGGTTTTTCACCTTGCGACGTAGCCCCGAACGTGCAGCGCACTTATATGGTGGCCGGAAAGCCTTGGACACCGCGCAACGGCTCTCGTAGCCGCTACGGACAGATGGTGACGCTGAAATGGGGACTGGCGCAGTCGAACAACTGGATTTCGGCCTATTTGATGAGCAAACTGAATCCGATTCAGTTCGTGAACCTGCTGCATGAATACGGCATCAACAATCCCGACATCCACGCCTCGATGGCACTCTGTCTGGGCCCGTGTGAGGTGTCGGTGGGAGAAATGGTGAGTGCTTATAGCACCTTCGCCAACAACGGAATCCGCGTGGCTCCGCTCTTCATCACACACATCGAGGACAACGATGGCAACGTCATCGCCCGATTCCAGCCGCGAATGAACGAGGTAATTAGTGCTGAGAGTGCCCATAAAATGCTCGTGCTGCTACAGGCCGTGGTCAATGAGGGCACGGGTAGTCGCATTCGCCGTCTTTACAACGTCACGGGCGAAATCGGCGGCAAGACGGGTACGACCAACCGCAACTCCGACGCGTGGTTCATGGGCTTTACGCCGCAGCTGGTGAGTGGCTGCTGGGTGGGCGGCGAGGATCGCGATATCCATTTCGACTCGATGACGATGGGACAAGGTGCGGCCATGGCGTTGCCCATTTGGGCCTACTATATGAAGAAGGTCTATGCCGACACGTCTCTGGGCTATTCTCCAAATGCGAAATTCGACATTCCGGAGGATTTCAATCCTTGCTTCTCAGAGGATTCTGAAATCGATGAGTTCGAAATTGACGAAGTCTTCGAGTAAGCCCTCAGGCAAGTCTATATGCAAAAAACTGGCTGATTTCTCGTGAATCAGCCAGTTTTTCGTATGTTTGCGGTCTTGTTTAGTTGACCGTGTAGATATAGACTACATATGCCATCAGCAAAATCGTGAGAATCGACAGCACAGCAAACAAGAATGCAGCTCTGCGTTTCCGCTGTAGGGCCTTGCTGTGCATCTTGCGTTTCTTCCATTTGCTCCTGATGCGCTTGCTCACTTCCTCATCCGAGAGGCTGCTATGGTGGTGGCGATGATGATGCTCACCACTGTGATGATGCTCACCACTGTGATGATGCTCACCACTGTGATGGTGTTCACCACCGTGCCGCTCCTCTCTGCTTGTCATTTTTTTCTCTTCTTCCATAGTTTTTTACGATTAAGGTGGAATGACAAGAGTTAGATAAACGCTACGGTGAGTCCGGCCATCACGATACTCACCATCGACATCAGCTTGATGAGGATGTTGAGCGAGGGACCACTGGTGTCCTTGAACGGGTCGCCAACGGTGTCGCCGACAATCGTTGCCTTATGGGCAAACGAGCCCTTGCCACCGAAGTTGCCTTCCTCGATGTTCTTCTTGGCATTGTCCCAGGCTCCGCCGGCATTGGCCATGAACACGGCGAGCGTGAAGCCACCAGCCAGTCCGCCGACCAACAGGCCGAGCACACCAGCCACGCCGAGCACGCAACCCACGATAATCGGGATGAGAATGGCAAGAATCGACGGGAAAATCATCTCGCGCTGAGCGGCGCGGGTCGAAATTTCGACGCAACGACCGTAGTCGGGCGTTCCCGT
>DFHC01000035.1:0-2503 GCA_002372575.1 bacterium UBA3734
GAGAAGAAAGACCGTGTTGATGATGCGCTCTGCGCCACACGTGCTGCCATCGAGGAAGGCGTTGTGGCTGGTGGCGGCACGACCTACATCCGCGCACAGCAGGCTTTGGCTGCTCTGAAGGGCGACAATGCCGACGAGCAGACGGGTATCAACATCATCTGCCGTGCCATCGAGGAGCCGCTGCGCCAAATCGCCGTCAATGGCGGTGGCGAGGGTGCCGTGGTTGTGCAGAAGGTGCGCGAGGGCAAGGGCGACTTCGGCTACAATGCCCGTCTCGACCAGTACGAAGACCTGCGCGAGGCTGGTGTCATCGACCCCGCAAAGGTGGCTCGCGTGGCACTGGAGAATGCTGCTTCCATCGCAGGAATGTTCCTCACCACGGAGTGCGTCATCGTCGATAAGCCCGAGAAGGAACCCGCCATGCCGATGGGCGGTGCCCCGGGCATGGGTGGCATGATGTAATCTCCACTTGTACGATAAGAAAAAGGCAGTCTCAGACTGCCTTTTTTCGTTAAATCAAATACTGCGAACTGATGCTTTCGTTGTCCACCACTCGACGGATGGTCTCGGCAAACATGTCGGCCACGGAAAGCTGTTTTACTTTTGAGCAGCGATTCGTGTAGGGAATCGAGTCGGTGAAAACCATCTCTTCGAGGGCCGATTCCTGCACGCGGTCGCTCGCCGGACCGCTCATCACGCAGTGCGACGCACAAGCACGAACGCTCTGCGCACCAGCCTCCATCATCAGGTCGGCAGCCTTCGTGATGGTGCCGGCGGTATCGACCATATCGTCGATAATCACCACGTTCTTCCCCTCCACGTCGCCGATAATCTGCATCGTTTCAACCACGTTAGCGCGGGCGCGCGTCTTGTTGCACAGCACGAGCGGACAGCCCAGGTACTTCGCGTAGGCGTTGGCACGCTTCGAGCCGCCCACGTCGGGCGAGGCGATGCACAGGTTGTCGAGCTTCAGGCTCTGCAAATAGGGCAGGAGCACCATCGAGGCATAGAGGTGATCGACGGGAACGTCGAAAAAGCCCTGAATCTGGTCGGCATGCAGGTCCATCGTAATCAGGCGGTCGATGCCGGCCACGCTCAGCAGGTCGGCCACGAGCTTCGCCCCGATGCTCACGCGCGGCTTGTCCTTGCGGTCTTGTCGCGCCCATCCGAAATACGGAATCACGGCGTTGATGGTTCGGGCCGAGGCGCGTTTCGCCGCGTCGATCATCAGCAGCAGTTCCATCAGGTTGTCCGACGATGGAAAGGTGCTTTGCACGAGGAAAACGTCTCTTCCTCGAATCGACTCTTCATACGAAACGGCAAATTCGCCATCAGAAAACTTGGTGATGAGTAGATTCCCCAACGGGCAACCCAAACTGGCGCAGATTTTTTCTGCGAGATAGTGTGTCTTCGTTCCGGAAAACACCAAAAAAGAGTTGTTCGCACTCATGGATTTGTTTATCAATTAAGAGTTGTGTAGGCTTTCTCTCGATTTCATTGCAAAGGTAACAAATTTTCTTCGTTTAAATACATTTTTTTTCAGTTTTTAACATACTGAAATCTGAAATTTACCGTAAAATCAGTATTTTTGCACAATGAAAACGAATCGAAATACTTACGAGGGTGTTCCTACACCTATTTATATTATAGAGGAAGACCGCCTGCGCCAGAATCTTTCGCTCATCAGCAACGTGGCGCGAGAGGCCGGCGTGGAAATCATTCTTGCCTTCAAGGCATTTGCACTGTGGAAGACGTTCCCGATTTTCCGCGAGTATATTTCCGCCACAACCGCCAGCTCCTTGGCCGAGGCTCGACTCGCCTTCGAGGAGTTCGGCAGCCGTGCCCACACGTTCTCGCCCGCCTACACCGACGAGGAAATCGACGAAATCATCTCCTGTTCGAGCCATCTGACCTTCAATTCGCTGAGCCAATACGAGCGACTGCACCAGCGCGTAAAAATGGCCGACCATCCCGTCTCCATCGGACTGCGCGTCAATCCCGAATACAGCGAAATCGAAACGGAGCTTTATAACCCCTGCGCTCCGGGCACGCGCTTCGGCGTCACAGCCGACAAACTCCCCGCCCAGCTTCCTGCCGACATCGACGGCTTCCACTGCCATTGCCACTGCGAGAGCAGCGCCGACGAGTTCGAGCGCACACTCGCCCACATCGAGGAGAAATTCTCTGCGTGGTTTCCGCAGCTGAAATGGATGAACTTCGGCGGCGGCCACCTCATGACGCGCAAGGACTACGACGTTGCACACCTTATTAATATAATAAAGGGACTGCACCAGCGCTATCCTTGGCTGAAGATTATCCTTGAGCCNNGACGCGCAAGGACTACGACGTGCCGCACCTGATTCGCCTGCTGAAAGAATTTAAAAGCCGCCACCCGAACCTTCACGTGATTCTGGAGCCGGGCAGCGCCTTCGCGTGGCAGACGGGGCCGCTCGTGGCGAAAGTCATCGACATCGTCGAGGACAAGGGCATTCGCACCGCCATC
>DFHC01000035.1:2586-3232 GCA_002372575.1 bacterium UBA3734
CATGCCCGACTGCCTCGAAATGCCGTATTTCCCAGAGGTTCGCGGCGCGAAATCAGTCCCCCAATCTCCTAATTCGGAAGACTCCGCAGCAGGGATAAGGCTCCCCCTCCCTTTGGAGGGGGGCGGGGGGAGGCTCTACCGCCTCGGCGGAAACAGCTGTCTGAGTGGCGACTACATGGGCAACTGGGCCTTCGACCACGAACTCGAAATCGGCGAACAGCTGATTTTCGAGGACATGATTCACTACACCACCGTCAAAACCACCATGTTCAACGGCATCACGCATCCCGCCATCGGCATCCTGCGCTCCGACGGCGAATTGGAAATCCTCCGAAAATTCACCTACGAAGACTATCGCGACCGCATGGACTAAATTTTTTTGAAAAAAAATCGCAAAAAAATTTGCAGTGTCAGAAAAAAGCATTACCTTTGCAGTCGCATTTAGAGAAATGCTGCAGGATGATGCGGAATTTTCGTGCAAGCCGAGCGCAGAAAATCCTTTTTTTGCCGAGGCGAAGCCGAAAATGCCGACTTTCCGAAGGAAAGGCGGAAATAGCTCAGTTGGTAGAGCACAACCTTGCCAAGGTTGGGGTCGCGGGGTCGAGCCCCGTTGTCCGCTCCAAGCACAACAGCCCGACTACCACGG
>DFHC01000126.1:0-1044 GCA_002372575.1 bacterium UBA3734
AACGACAAGTCGAAGTTCATCCCCGTGACGCGCGAAGGGTTGAAAAACCTGCATTACAGGGGCGGCACCGACGTCGTGGCCTATTACCTGCAGCATCGTCCCGACAGCCAGATGTTCAGCGGAAAAGGCCTGATTCTCGGCGGCAGCCATCAGCCGAACTACAACCTCAGCGGCTCGCTGGTGGGCGATTTGAGTGCCATTCTCATCGAGAACATCAATCCGCTGGTGAATTTCGTCCGCGTACCGAAGAAATCCACCGCCCTGCTTGCCGATTTCGAGCAAAAACGCGAGTTGATTGCCCGCGAAACGCTGCGGCAGAACGTGACGAACCTCTCGGGCGTGCCGTCGTGGATGCTGAGTGTGCTGGTGCGCGTGCTGGAGCTCTCGGGAAAGCAGTCGCTCGACGAAGTGTGGCCGAACCTCGAGGTGTTTTTCCACGGCGGAATCGCCTTCACGCCCTATCGCAGCCAGTACGAACAGCTCATTCGCTCGCCCCGGATGCGGTATATGGAGACCTACAACGCCAGCGAGGGCTTCTTCGGCATTCAAAACGACCAGTCGGACTCCGCGATGATGCTGATGCTCGACTACGGCGTGTTCTACGAATTCATCCCGCTCGACGAGCTGAACAACGGCAACGGCGCACAGCACGTCGTGCCGCTCGCAGGCGTGGAAACGGGCAAGAACTACGCCATGCTCATCAGTACCTCGTGCGGCCTGTGGCGCTACATGATTGGCGACACCGTGAAGTTCACGAGCCTGAACCCCTATAAAATCGTCATCACGGGTCGCACGAAATACTTCATCAACGCTTTCGGCGAGGAACTCATCATGGACAACGCCGAAAAGGGCCTCGCCCACGCTTGCAAACAAACCGGAGCCGAAATCCTCGAATACACCGCCGCGCCCGTGTTTATGGACGAAAACGCGAAGTGCCGCCACCAATGGCTTATCGAGTTTTCGCGTCCGCCCGCTGATTTGCGGCAGTTCGAGCAGCTTTTAGACGAAAAACTGCAAGAGCTCAACAGCGACTACGAAGCCAAG
>DFHC01000126.1:1095-1373 GCA_002372575.1 bacterium UBA3734
CGAAGCCAAGCGCTCGCACGACATCACGCTGCAACGGCTCGAAATCGTGGTGGCGCGCACCGGCCTCTTCAACGACTGGATGAAAATGCGCGGGAAACTCGGCGGACAAAACAAAATCCCCCGCCTCTCCAACGAGCGCAAGCACATCGAGGAGTTGCTGGGGATGAACTAAGAACGTCTTATCTGCCCTTTTCTACTTGATGTAGAACGGACTTGCTTTCCTGGCCGCCCGAATGAGCTGGTCGGCGGTCATGGTGTAGGGTTGGTTGCAGGGCAGG
>DFHC01000126.1:1426-6356 GCA_002372575.1 bacterium UBA3734
AGGGCAGGAAGGCGATGTCGATGCGCAGGCTGTCGTCAGCCACAAAATTACGCAAATTATTTCAAAAAAGGAAAAAATAGGGCAGAATCTTCTCCATTTTCTCAAAAATCAAGTAACTTTGCAAACGATAAAATCGAACAAGAAAGGAATGACAGGAAATATATTTCGTAATGGAGTTGGAGTCGGGTTTGTTTTCTTCCTTCTTCTCATGGCCTCTTGCGCCCGAATGGGAAGCCCCGACGGAGGATGGTTCGACGAGGAGCCGCCGCGCGTCATCGGGGCGTCGCCTGCCGACAAGAGCGCTGGCGTGACGGCGAAAAGGGTGAGAATCGCCTTCAACGAATTCATCAAGATTGACAATCCTTCGGAGAAGGTCATCGTGTCGCCGCCGCAGCTCGAACAACCCGAAATCAAAGCCGCGGGGCGAAGCATTCTCATTGAGCTGAAAGACTCGCTCAAGCCCAATACCACCTACACCATCGACTTTTCCGACGCCATCACCGACAACAACGAGGGCAACCCGCTCGGAAACTTCACCTACAGCTTTTCAACGGGCGCGGAAATCGACACGATGGAGGTGAGCGGCTACGTGCTGGAGGCCGAGAATTTGGAACCCGTGAAGGGCATTGCCGTGGGACTATATCCCGCCGACGCGCCTGACTCGGTGTTTCTCTCAGAGCCGCTGCTGCGCATCTCGCGCACCGACAGCCGAGGCCATTTCGTTGTCAAGGGCGTGGCACCGGGAAAATATCGGGCCTTCGCGCTGCAAGATGCCGAGGGCGACTACCGTTTTTCGCAAAAAAGCGAGAAAATCGCCTTCAACCACGATGTTTTCACGCCGTCGTCGAAGCCCGACACGCGCCACGACACCATCTGGCGCGACACGCTCCACATTGAGCGCATCTTGGCCATCCCCTACACCCATTTCCTGCCCGACGACATCGTGCTCCGCGCCTTCACCGAGACCCAGACCGACCGTCATCTGCTCAAAAACGAGCGCAAAGACCCCGACCGCATCGCCTTCTATTTCACCTACGGCCACGAGGAGTTGCCCGAAATCCGTGGGCTGAACTTCAGCGAGAAGGAGGCTTTCGTCGTCGAGGCCAGCGAGAAGCGCGACACCATCGTCTATTGGCTGCGCGACACCACGCTCATCAACCGCGACACGCTCCAGATGCAGGTGCGCTATCACGCCACCGACACGCTCGGCCAGCTCGCACTCGTCACCGACACGCTGGAGATGATTCCGAAAACGCCGTATGCGAAGCGCCTGAAACAGCAGCAAAAGGAATACGAAGACTGGGAAAAAGCACAGCAGAAACTCAAAAAGCGCGGTGAGCGCTACGACAGCATCATGCCCGTGAAGCACCTGGACATCAAGCTGAACGCACCGCAGCAGATTGACCCCGACCGCGACATCTACATCGACTCGCCCGTGCCGATTGCAAGGGTCGATAGCGCGAAATTCCATTTCTACATCAAGGTGGATACGCTCTGGCAGCCCGCCCGCTTCGACATGGAGCAACTCGGCGTGAGGCAACTGAAAATCCATGCCGACTGGCAGATGCTTCAGGAATATAGCCTCGAAGTGGATAGCGCCGCCATCAGCGACATCTATGGAAACGTGACGAACCCCATCAAGCAGTCGCTCAAGGTGAAGGGCGAGGAGAGTTACAGCACGCTTCTGGTCACCATTCCCGACACGCGGGGGAAGAACCTCGTCGTGCAACTGCTCAATTCGAGCGACGCCGTGGTGAAACAAGTCGCCACCCGCGACGAAAAGGCGAAATTCTCCTACGTCAATCCCGAAACCTACTACCTCCGCCTCTTCATCGATGAAAACGAGAACGGCATCTGGGACACGGGACTCTACGAGGCCGACCGCCAGCCCGAATCCGTCTTCTACTACCACGAACCCATCGAGTGCAAGGCCAAATGGGATGTCACGAAAACGTGGCGACTCACCGAGCGACCCCTCTTCCGGCAAAAGCCCGAGAAAATCACCAAGCAGAAGGGCGAGCAGCAGAAAACCATCCGCAACAAAAACGCCGAGCGCGCCAAGCAGCTGGGCATCACCTATAAACGATAATCGGCGCAGCCAACCATTCAACACTCAACATTCAACCATGAGAAGAGCAATATTATTCCTCCTGATACAGTGTTCGCTGCTGACGCTCTCGGCGCAGTGTACACTGAAAAACACCGCCTTCAAGTCGGGCGAATACCTGACCTACAACCTCTACTACAACTGGAAATTCGTGTGGGTGAAGGCCGGAACGGCCAGCATGTCCACCGTGCAGAGCACCTACAAGGGAAAGCCCGCCTGGCGCGCATCGCTCACCACGCGCGGCAACAAACGCGTAGATGACTATTTCATCCTCCGCGACACGCTCTTGAGCTATTCCACGCTCGACCTCGCCCCGCTCTACTACCGCAAGGGTGCCCGCGAGGGCAAGCGCTACTACGTGGATGAGGTGTTCTACGAATACGAAAACGGCAAGCCGCATCCGCGACAGCACCGGCTGAACGCCGACGGCACGCACGACTGGCTCCGGAAAAGCTACAAAGACTGCGTCTTCGACATGATTACGATGTTCGTGCGCGCCCGCTCCTTCGACCCGAAAAACTGGAAAAAGGGCCACATCATCGACTTCCAGATGATCGACGGCAACAGCTGCGACCCCGCGCGCATCGTGTATCGCGGAAAATCGAACATCAAGGGCGACAACGGCGTGAAATACCGCTGCCTGCAACTCTCCTATATGGAACTCGACGACGGGAAATACAAGCGCGTGGTCGATTTCTACGTTACCGACGACCAGAACCACATCCCCGTGCGCCTCGACATGTTCCTGCGCTTCGGGTCGGCCAAGGCGTTCATCGTCGGCATCAAGGGCAACAACAGCCCGATTACCTCCGTCGTGAAGTAAAAAACAAAAAAAATGGGGTAAAGGTTAGATTTCTGGCGATTTTGCTGCTATTTTTGCCGATTTCATCGCAGGTGAAGGCACAAATAGACGATGTCATCGACGAACTGACAACGCTCGACGACGTCGAAGCCGAATCGTGGGAGCAGACCTACGACGTGCTCAACGAACTCCTTGACAATCCGCTCAATCTCAACACCGCCACCGCCGACGAGTTGCGCCAGCTCCCTTTTCTCAGCGAGGAGCAAATTGAAGACCTCATGGTCTTTATTCATCGCTTTGGAGCGATTCGTTCCGAGGGAGAGCTTTTCATGATTGAAAGTCTCGATGAAACCGCCAGAAAACGACTGCTCCGCTTCGTTTATTTCGGCGATTTGGAACAGAAGAAGTTGAATGCTTCGGAACTTCTGCGGAAAGGCCGCCATGAGTTGATAGCCACGGGGCGAGTGCCTTTCTACGAACGGCGCGGCGACAAGGAGGTCTATCTCGGGCCGCCCTATCGCCATTCTGTGCGCTACATATTCAATGTGCAGCAGCGACTCAAGGCCGCCATCATTGGTGCGCAGGATGCCGGTGAACCTTTTTTCAAGAATGGAAACGGTGCGGGCTACGACCATTATTCCTTCTATGTGCAGGCGCAGCGGCTCGGACGTTTGAAGAATCTCACGCTGGGGCACTATCGGCTGAATTTTGGCCACGGACTCGTCATCAACAACGACCTTTCCTTCGGAAAACTCATTGCGCTCAGCTCTGCCGACCGCAGCCAAAATATGGTCAGGGGTCATTCCTCGCGCATGGAGTTCAACTATCTGCAAGGAGCGGCGGCCACGGTTTCCTTGGCAAAGAATCTTGACCTGACGGCTTTTCTGTCGTATCGGAAAATCGATGTTACACCCACCGACGACAGCCTGAGCATCCGCACCATCCTCACTTCGGGCTACCATCGCACAAATTCCGAAATGCAGCGGCGACGGAATGCCTCGGAATTCATCGGAGGAGGCAGGCTCTCGCTGCAACAAAACCGCTGGAACGTGGCTCTGACGATGGTCTATGACGCCTTCGACAAGCCCTTGAAGCCCGTTGAAAAGCGCTCGAAAACAAATCTTTATCGTGAAATCTACCCCGCCGGACAGCATTTCTGGAACGCTGGCATCGACTATGGCTATCGCCATCGGCGATTCACCTTCAGCGGCGAGACGGCAACGGGCTCCTGCGGTGGACTGGCCACGATGAACACACTCAACGTGAAACTCCTCGGGCAGCTTTCGCTCATTGGCATTCAGCGATTCTACAGCTATCGCTACTACGCCCTCCACAGCGAGAGCCTGAGCGACGGCGGCTCTACGCAAAACGAAAGCGGACTGCTGATCGGACTGACGTGGCAACCCATCCGTCCGTTCACGCTCACAGCTTACACCGACTACGTCTATTTCCCGTGGGCGCGCTATCAGGTGTCGGAAACGTCGCACGGCTGGGACAACCTCGTTTCGGCCACGTGGCGGCGGAAGCAGTGGAAGCTGAACCTGCGCTATCGGTTGCGACTGCGTGAAAAGGACAACGCCGACCACACGGCACTCGTGAAGCGCACAGAGCAGCGACTTCGTGCTTCGGCAGCCTATTCAGAGAACTTTTGGAACCTGAAAACGCAACTCGACGTGAGCCATATCGGCGACGAAGGTGCGGAAAAGAGTTTCGGATGGATGGCCTCGCAATCGGCAGGCCTCAGATGGAAAAACGTGTCGGCAGATGCGCTTTTCGCCTATTTTCATACCGACAACTACGACAGCAGGCTCTATCTCTACGAGCAGGGTCCGCTCTATGCCTTTTCCTTCCCGATGTTCTACGGCCACGGCATTCGCTATATGCTCATGGCGCAGTGGCAAGCCACGAAAAACCTGCTTCTTACGGCAAAAATTGCTACCACCAATTATTTCGACCGCGCCGTCATCAGCAGCGGCTATCAGCAAATCAATGCTTCGTCGATGACCGACCTCGACGTGCAA
>DFHC01000133.1 GCA_002372575.1 bacterium UBA3734
CGGATGAAACCCTTCTCGAAATCGGTGTGAATGACACCGGCACACTGCGGTGCCTTCCAGCCGCGCTTGTAGGTCCAGGCCTTTACCTCCATTTCGCCAGCGGTGATGAACGTTTCGAGGTTGAGCAGCGCGTAGGCTTTCTTGATGAGGCGGTTCACGCCGCTCTCTTCCAAGCCCAGCTCCTCAAGGAACATCTGCTTGTCGTCGTACGACTCAAGCTCGGCAATGTCTTCCTCGGTTTTGGCGGCAATGATCATCATTTCCGACCCCTCTTCTCGCGCCAACTCCCCTACCCTACGCGTCCATTCGTTACCGTCCTTTGCGTCGCCCTCAGCCACGTTGCAGACATAGAGCACGGGCTTCGTAGTGAGCAAGAAAAGGTTGCGGGCACAGTCTTGCTCGTCTTTCGTATCAAAGGCCACCACGCGGGCGTTTTTTCCCTGCTGGAGCACCTCCTGATAGGCTTTCAACACCGCGGCCTCGATTTTCGCGTCTTTGTTGCCCGCAGCGGCAGCCTTTTCGGTTTTGGCAATACGCGATTCGATGGTTTCGAGGTCTTTCAGTTGCAGTTCGGTGTCGATGATTTCCTTGTCGCGAATGGGATCGATGGAGCCATCGACGTGGGTGATATTTTCGTCTTCAAAACAGCGAAGCACATGGATAATCGCGTCGGTTTCGCGGATGTTTCCGAGGAATTTATTGCCCAAGCCCTCGCCCTTCGACGCACCTTTCACAAGGCCGGCGATATCGACGATTTCACACGTGGCAGGCACAATCCGACCCGGATGCACCAGTTCGGCCAACTTCGTGAGCCGCTCATCGGGCACGGTGATGACGCCCACGTTCGGCTCAATCGTACAAAACGGAAAATTTGCCGCCTGCGCCTTCGCGCTCGACAGGCAGTTGAACAGCGTGGATTTGCCCACATTGGGCAGTCCTACGATACCACATTTTAAAGCCATATCCTTTTTTCTTGCAAATTTAATAGAATTTTATTGATTGTCCAAATTTTCCCACTATTTTTACACGTTTCCAGCCTCCTTCGCCCGTGGGAATGGTCGTAATCTGAATGCCCGACGAGGCGTTTATCTTGCCAGAAAGGTCACGGCTCCGCGCGAACAGTCGTGAGACATTGTTGGTTTAGTGTGCTTCGAGCCAATTTTCACCCCAACCACAGTCGGCCACGAGTGGCACGCGAAGCTGGTAGGCGTTCTGCATCTCTTCCAAGACGATGCGCTCCACCCTACCCTTTTCCTCGGGATAGACCGAGAAATTGAGCTCGTCGTGTACCTGCAGAATCATTTTCGAGCGGATGCCCTCGGCCTTGAAGCGCCTGTGGATGCGAATCATCGCCACTTTGATGATGTCAGCGGCGGAGCCCTGAATGGGCGCGTTGATGGCGTTGCGCTCAGCGAAATTGCGCACGGTGGCGTTGCGCGAGTTGATGTCGGGCAGGTAGCGACGGCGATGGAACAGCGTCTCGGCGTAGCCACGCTCGCGGGCTATCTGCTTCGACTGCTCCATGTAGTCATGAACGCGCGGGAAGGTCTGGAAGAAGCCGTCGATGAGCAGTTTCGCCTCGTCGCGCGAGATGTCGAGCCGCTCGGCCAGTCCGAAGGTGGTGATGCCGTAGATGATGCCGAAATTGGCGCGTTTCGACTTCGTGCGCTCGTCACGGCTCACCTCGCCAATGTCCTTTTTATAGATGGTGGCGGCAGTGGCGGCGTGCAGGTCTTTGCCCTCACGAAACACCTGAATCATATTCTCGTCGCCCGACAGGTGAGCCATCACGCGCAGTTCGATTTGGCTGTAGTCTGCTGAAAAAAACTGACAATTTGGTTCAGGAACGAAGCATTTTCTAATCTCTTTTCCGTCTTCTCCGCGCACGGGGATATTCTGCAGATTCGGGTCGCTCGACGAGAGTCGGCCTGTGGCCGTAACTGCTTGGTTAAACGACGTATGGATATGCCCCGTGCGAGGGTTGATGAGCTTCGGAAGGGCATCGACATAGGTGCCAAGCAACTTCTTCAACCCCCGATAATCAAGGATGTCAGCAATAATCGGACTTTTCGAGCGCAGTTGCATCAGCACCTCTTCGCTGGTGACGAACTGACCCGTTTTTGTCTTCTTCGGCTTGTCGATGATTTTCATTTTTCCGAACAGGATATCGCCCACTTGCTTCGGACTTGAAATATTGAATTGCTCGCCTGCCAACTCGTAGATGTGTGCCTCTAACTGGAGCATTCTTTCTGTGAAAAATTTTGACGTTTCGGCAAGGGCTTTTGTGTCGAGCAACACGCCGTTCATCTCCATTTCGGCCAAAACGGGCATCAGCGGCATTTCGATGTCGTAGAAGAGCGACTCGACGCCGGCTTCTTTCAGCTTCTGCGCGAGCACGTTTTTCAGCCGCAGTGTGATGTCGGCGTCCTCGCAGGCGTATTCATAGACGGCAGTGGGGGAGAGGTCGCGCATATTCCGCTGGTTTTTGCCGCGTGCGCCAATGAGTTCGTCGATGTGGATGGTCTGGTAGTTGAGCAGCGTTTCGGCCATATAGTCCATATTGTGGCGCAGCTCGGGCTGCAGCAGGTAGTGGGCGAGCATCGTGTCGAACATCGGGCCTTGGAGTTGTACGCCGTAGTTGGCCAGCACCTCAAGGTCGTATTTCATATTTTGTCCGACTTTCAAAATTTTCGGATTTTCATAAACCGGCTTGAAAATTTCCACGATTTTTTGTGCTTCGCTTCGGTCGGCGGGCACGGGAACGTAAAACGCCTTCGTTTCCTCCACCGAAAAGCTCAAACCCACCAATTCGGCGTCGATGGGGTTCGTGGAAGTGGTTTCCGTGTCTAAACTGAGAATTTCATTTGTCAAGAAAAAATCACAAATTTTCTGCATTTCCTCTTGATTTTCAATGAGTTTGTAGTCGTGAGGCGTGGTTTTAAGGGTCAAAAAATCGGTGTTTTTTTGAATTTCCGAGCTCTCGGGCGCGAAATTTGCAAACAAATCGAGCTGTCCATTAACAATTTTTGGCGTAAGCTCAGATTTTTTTAGAATTTTGTCGGCCAGTGTCTTGAACTCGAGTTCGGCGAAAAGTTGTCGGAGTTTTTCTTCGTCGGGGTCGTGGAGTAGGAGAGTGGTCATGTCGAGCTCGATGGGAACGTCGGTGCGAATCGTGGCGAGGAACTTCGACATTCGGATGTCTTCGACGTGCGACTCGATTTTCTCACGCATTTTTCCCTGAATTTGGGCGGAATTTTCGAGCAGATTCTCGATGGAACCGAACTCGGCGATGAGCTTCGTGGCCGTTTTCTCGCCCACGCCCGGACAGCCCGGATAATTGTCTGACGAGTCGCCCATCAGCGCCAGCAGATCAATGATTTGCGCGGTATTTTCCACGCCATACTTCTCGCATACCTCCCTCGGACCCATTTTTTCATAGCCTCCGCCGTGGCGCGGGCGATACTGGAAAACGTTCTCGCGCACCAGCTGGCCATAGTCCTTGTCGGGTGTGAGCATATAGGTCTCAACGCCAATTTTCCCCGATTTCATCGCGAGTGTGCCAATCACATCGTCGGCCTCGAAGCCATCCACTTGCAGGCAGGGAATGTGCCACGCCGCAAGCAAATCCTTGATGATGGGCACCGAGCGACGGATGTCCTCGGGCGTTTCCTCGCGCTGCGCCTTGTAGTCGGGAAAAGCGTCGTTGCGAAACGTCTTGCCGTGGTCGAAAGCCACGCCAATGTGCGTCGGCTGCTCCTTGTTGATGATTTCGTTGAGCGTGTTCACAAAGCCCATCACAGCCGATGTATTCAGGCCTTTCGAGTTGATTCGCGGGTTCTTGATGAAGGCGTAATACGAGCGGTAAATAAGCGCGTAGGCGTCGAAAAGAAACAGTTTCTCCATATTAAAATTGATTTTATCGCGTAAAATTACTAATTTTTTGGCATAAATCCTGATTTTTTTCTGTAATTTTGTATCAAAATTCTAAAAACAATGGATTATCTCTCGATTATCAAGCGGCCAATTTCGTCAGAAATCGACGATTTCATCGCTCTTTTTAACCAATCTCTGACCCACGACAACGGGATGCTCGGACAGGCTTTGGAACACATTCGGAAGCGTGCCGGCAAGCGAATGCGCCCCATGCTCACGCTGCTGGTGGCGAAATGCTGCGGCGAGGTGTCGGACGTGACGCAATATGCCGCTGTGGGGTTGGAACTGCTGCACACGGCCTCGCTCGTGCACGACGATGTGGTCGATGAAAGTTCGGAGCGCCGCGGACAGGCCTCGGTCAATGCCTCGTATAATAACAAGGTGGCGGTGCTCGTGGGCGATTTCATCCTCTCTACATCGCTGCTGAACGTGGCGAAAACGGGCCATCAGCAAATTGTGGAGTACCTCGCGGAACTCGGTCGCACGCTTTCGAATGGCGAGATTCTGCAACTCACGAACATTCAGAATCAGGAGATTTCGGAAGAGGTTTATTATCAGGTGATTAACCAAAAAACAGCGGCTCTTTTCGAGGCTTGTGCCGCCATCGGGGCGCTTTCTGCCGGCGCCAGCGAAGAAATGGTGGCTGAGGCGAAGCGCTTCGGCCAGAATTTGGGCATTATTTTCCAGATTCGCGACGATATTTTCGACTATTTCGACTCCTCGGAAATCGGGAAACCCACTGGAAATGACATGGCCGAGGGCAAGCTGACGTTGCCCGTCATCTACGCGCTCAACCACTCGTCGTTCGACTCGATGCTCAAGCTCGCGAAAAAAGTGAAGGCGGGCGAGGTAAATCCCGATGAAATCGCCGTTTTGGTGGAATTTGCCAAACAGCAGGGCGGTATTGAATACGCCGAAAAACGAATGTGGGAGTTCCACGCCGAGGCAATGGAATTTATCGAAAAAAGGGTAGGGCAGCCCGCCATTCGCGAGGCCCTACACGCTTATCTCGACTACGTTATCAAGCGCAACAAGTGATTAGAAGAACTTCACTTCCTGTCCCTCGATTTCGCTGAGCAGGAGGTTGGCCAAACGCGAAGTTCCAAGACGTAACCACTTGTTGGTCAGCCACTTGTCGCCGAGCACTTCCTTCACGATGGTGTAATACGTGAGCGCGTCGGTGACGGTGTTGATGCCGCCGGCAGGCTTGAAGCCAATCTGGATGCCCGTTTCGTCGTAGTATTCCTTGATGGCCTGACACATCACGTAGGCCGCCTCGGGCGTGGCCGAAATCTTCTCTTTTCCCGTCGATGTTTTGATGTAGTCGGCACCGGCATACATCGATAAAACCGACGCTTTTTTGATATTCGAGGCCGTTACGAGGTCGCCCGTTTCGAGAATCACTTTCATAGCAACATTCTCGCCGCAGACGTTTTTCAGCTCCGAAATTTCCTCGCAGACGGTATCGTAGTCGCCCGCAAGAAACTTGCCGACGGGCATTACAATGTCGATTTCCGTGGCGCCGTCTTTCACGGCCAGCGCCGTTTCAGCCACCTTCACCTCGATGAGCGCCTGAGAAGACGGGAAACTACCGCTGACGCAGGCCAACTCCACGCCCTCGACCTCAAGCGTCTCGCTCACCGTGCGGGCAAAGCAGGGATACACACAAATCGTGGCCACGTGGGGCAGGTCGGGATACTGCGCGTCGAACTGGTTCACGCGCTCCGTGAAGGCCATCACGCTCTCGTCGCTGTCAGTGGTCTTCAGCGTGGTCAGCTCTATGCTGCCAAACAGGAATTTTTTCACGTCGAGCGTGTCGTTTTCGGGCACTTTCTCGGCAATCAGCTTCGTCACGGCGGCTTTTACCTGTGCGTCGTCAAGGTCGAAGTTGTACTTTTTCAACACCTCGTCAATCTTGCTGGTGTAGTTGATGGTTTCTTTTGTCATATTTCTAATGTTTTAGTGTTAAATTCTCGATAAAATCGGCGATTTTTACGCCTTCAGCTTCGGATTTGCAATGTGGCGGAGTGCGTCGCGCTGCGTCTTTTTCTCAATGCTTTTCTTGAGTTCCTCGGTCAAATCAACCCCAGTTTGATTGGCCAGGCAGAGCAGCACCCATAAAACGTCGGCCATTTCCTCGCCGAGGTTCTCTTTCTCGCCGCTCTTAAAGCTCTGATCGCCATATTTTCGCGCGATAACACGCGCCAGTTCACCCACTTCCTCAGTCAGAATAGCCATATTCGTGAGTTCTGAGAAATAGCGGACGCCGTATTCCTTAATCCATTGATCAACAATGTTTTGCGCTTCTTTGATGGTCATAAATCTAATTTTTTATTTACCAAAATATAAAATAGCAAAGATGATGAGACCAAAAAAGCCAAATACCCATAGGGCAATAATATTGTCTCTGCGATAGGTTTTCCAGAAGAAGAAACGAACGATGATGCACAATAGACATAACGACACTCCAATGTAGCGCAAAGTGGTGAAGATTGGATTTTCCAAAAAGCTTTTCGCAATTAATCCGCAAATCCATAGGATAAAACCGCATAGTGACACGGTTTCGATGATTTTCTGTAATAATTTAGGTGCTTCCATCATTTTTAGTTTTATTCTTTGTTTTTAGTGTCAATGCAAATTGTTACGGGTCCATCATTGACAAGCGCCACCTGCATATTCGCGCCAAATTCGCCGGTTCCAACGGGTTTTCCGATAATTTTCTCCAGCGTAGAGCAGAACGATTCATAGAGTGGAATGCTGACCTCGTGGCTGCCAGCGCGGAACCACGACGGACGATTTCCCTTTTTGTAGGAGGCGAAGAGCGTGAATTGGCTCACCACCAATGCCTCGCCTCCGACGTCGAGAATCGAGCGGTTCATCACGCCCTCGTCATCGTCGAAAACTCGCAGGTTAGCCAACTTATTGGCAAGCCAATCGACATCTTCCCGCGTGTCGCGTTCTTCCACGCCGAGAAGAACCAAAAACCCCGATTTAATCGATGATTTTTCCTCTCCGCCGATGCTCACGCTGGCACTTTTTACTCGCTGAATGACTGCCCTCATAACTATTGTCTATAAAATCTTTGCAAAGATAATGGAAATAATCGTAACGACAAAATTATGTTTCGTTTTCTTGATGGAAATGCCGATAAATCAATTCTGCTTTTTTTATGCCGACAGCTTCCGTAATGCTTTGAATATCAACGTCTTTTATCTTTTTTACGCTCTTGAAACGCTTCAGGAGCAGGTCACGGGTTTTCGGGCCGATGCCTGGAATGTCGTCGAGTTCGCTGTGGAGCGCGTGTTTCGAGCGTTTGTCGCGGTGGAAGGTGATGGCATAGCGGTGAACCTCGTCTTGAATGCGGGTGAGCACGTGGAAAAGTTCGCTATTTGTCTCTAAACCAACCACTTGCGGCGGATTTCCATAGAGCAGTTCGTTGGTCCGGTGGCGGTTGTCCTTGGCAAGTCCGGCGATGGGAATCTGCAGACCGAGTTCGCCCTCCACCACCTCGCGCACCACCGACATTTGCCCTTGTCCGCCGTCGGTGATGATGAGGTCGGGTAGGGGAGTGCCCTCTTCCATCATTCTGCTGTAGCGACGCCGCACCACCTCCTGCATCGAGGCGTAGTCGTCGGGACCGCTGACCGTCTTGATTGTGTATTTCCGATAGTCTTTTTTCGACGGTTTCATCGCCTTGAACACCACGCAACCCGCCACAGCATCGCTGCCGGAAATGTTCGAGTTGTCGAAGCATTCTATCTGATAGGGCATTTTCGGCAATTTCAATTTGTCTTGCAATTCCTTCATCAGGCGCGTCTGCTTCTGTTCGGGATTGAGCTTTTCAGCTTGTTTCAAACGATCGAACTTGTATTGTTTTCCGTTCATTTCCGAAAGGTCGAGTAGGTGTTTCTTGTCGCCACGCTGCGGAATGAACCATTCGGCATCGGGCAATTTCCACGTCATTTCAAACGGCACAATAACTTCTTTCGCCGTCGAATGGAAACGCTCGCGAATCTCAGGAATGGCCGTCAACAGCAATTCTTCGTCGGTTTCATCGAGTTTTCGCTTGTATTCGTAGGTGAAACTCTGGTTGATGGTGCCATTTTTCACGTGAATATAGTTGATGAAGGCGTTTTTGTTCGCGTCATCGTCGATAATCGTGAACACATCAACGTCTTGAATCGTGTGGCTCACCACCTCGCTTTTCGCGCAGAAATTCTCGATGAGAACGTACTTTTTCTTCAATTCTTCCGCCTCTTCAAACTTCAGTTCCTCTGCTTTTTTCAGCATTTCATCGTAGAGCGATTTGCTGATTGCACGTGTGTTTCCCTTCAGAATTTCCTTTGCCTGCGCGATGTTTTTCTGATAATCCTCGTAGCTTTGCCGACTGATGCACGGCGCATCGCAATTGTGGATGTGATATTCGAGACAGGGCTTATATTTCCCCTGCTCAATTCCCTCTTTCGTCATCGGAAAGCGACACGTACGCGGCTTATACACTTTCTTGATAATTTCCAGAATCGCATACATGCTCCCGATGTGCGAATAGGGGCCGAAATACGTTCCCGACTTCTTGTTGATGACGCGCGTCTTGAAAATTCGCGGCAGATACTCTTTCGTCACGCAGATGCTCGGATAGGTTTTTCCGTCTTTCAGGAGCACGTTGTATCGCGGATTGTATTTTTTGATGAGGGCATTTTCAAGCAGAAGGGCATCTTCTTCGGTATTGACCACCGTGTAGGAAATGTCCCAGATTTTGCTGACGAGCACTTTTGTTTTAAACCGATCGACCTCTTTGTGAAAATACGACGACACGCGCGACTTCAGATTCTTCGCCTTGCCCACATAGATGATGACGTGGTCTTGGTCGTAGAACTGATAGCTGCCGGGCTTCTCTGGCAGTCGCCCAACAATCGTCTTCAGATGCGTCAGTCGCTTTTCGTTTTCTTCTTTGGTCATCTTGCGAAGCCCTTTGTTTGCGCGGTTCTTTGATATATTTGTTTCACGTGAAACATTTTCGCACTCGCCTGAAACAGTTGCTATACGGTCATCAGTGTAGTGAGTTCGATTCCTTCAAAAAGGTCGCGACCGTGAAGTCCTTCGTCCGTGATTTCAATGATGAAATTCATGTAGATTCTTTTCGGATGGAAATGGTTCACCAGATTCCACGTGGCTTTGGCGGTTCCGCCGGTTGCGAGCAAATCGTCGTGAATGAGTATAACGTCATCGGGCGTGATGGAGTCGAGGTGGATTTCGATGGTATCGACGCCATATTCCTTCGAAAATTGCTCACGAATGACCGTCGAGGGAAGTTTTCCGGGCTTTCGGGCCAACACGATTCCACAACCCAATCGAGCCGCGAGGGCAGAAGCCATCACAAAGCCGCGACTTTCGATGCCCACGATTTTCGTGATGCCCTTGTCCTTGTAGAGTTCGTACAGCTCGTCGAGCATAATTTTCATACACTCTGCACTTTTGTAGAGTGTTGTCACGTCACGGAAATTGATCCCTTTTTTCGGGAAATCGGGAATGCAGCGCAGGTTGTCAATTAAAATTTGATTGTTCATACCATATTTAACTTTTAATTTGCAATGTTTCACGTGAAACCTATCGCCCCAAAAGCACCAGTAGCACGTTGATGTCCGACGGCGACACGCCTGGAATACGACTCGCCTGTGCCAGCGTTTCGGGGTTGATTCTTTCTAATTTTTGTCGCGCTTCGGTCGAAATTTCGTGGAGTTCGGCATAATTGAAACGATTCTTGATGCGGATGTTTTCCAAGCGATGCATCTTCTCGGCCACGACCTTCTCGCGCTCCACATAACCCTTGTATTTAATACGGATTTCGGCAGCCTCGGCGGTTTCCTCCTGTCGATTTTTCGGAGAAGAAATCATCTCTTTCAGCGAGGGAATTACTTCCGCGAGTGTCGCGATGGAGAGCTGCGGACGCGCGATGAGATCGGCAATTTTGCAGCCAAACTGCAGCGGAGTAGTGCCGAGCGCCTCTAATGCGGTGTTGATTTCGCGAGGTTTCACAGGCGTATTCTCACAAAAACCAACGATTCTATCGATATTTTCCTTTTTTTCGAGCCACCAATCGTAGCGCTCGCGCGAGGCCAGTCCGAGCTCGTAGGCTCGTTCGGTGAGGCGCGCATCGGCATCGTCCTGCCGCAGCAGAATGCGATATTCGGCCCGCGAAGTGAACATCCGATAGGGTTCATCGACACCTTTCGTCACCAAATCGTCGATGAGAACACCGATGTAGGCCTCGTCGCGGGCGAGCGTGAAAAACGACGGGAGATGGGTGACGGGTGATGGGTGGTGGGTGGATTGGCTGTTGAGTGCAGCGTTTACACCAGCCACAAGCCCCTGTCCGGCAGCCTCTTCGTAGCCTGTAGTGCCATTGACTTGTCCAGCGAAGAAAAGACCGCTCAAAATCTTCGATTCCAACGCGTGGTTAAGCTGCGTGGGGTCGAAAAAATCGTATTCGATGGCGTAGCCCGGCCGATAGGCTTTTACGTCGCGCAGGGCGGGAATCTGGCGCAGAGCCGCGAGTTGCACCTCGAAAGGCATACTCGACGAGAAGCCGTTCAGGTACATTTCGTTTGTATCCACGCCCTCAGGCTCGAGGAACAGCGGGTGTTGCTCGCGATCGGGAAAGGTGACGAGCTTCGTCTCAATCGAGGGACAATAGCGCGGCCCGATGCTTTGAATTTGGCCATTGTATAAAGGCGAGTCGGCGAGTCCTGTGCGCAGGATTTCGTGAACGCGGGCGTTGGTGTTGAGCAGCCAACACGACAGCTGGGGTAGGGGACGCGCTCCGTTTCGTTGCTCGCCCAGATACGAAAAACGATGGAAATCTTGCTCGCCGGGCTGTTCTTCGAGTTCATCGAAATGCACGCTCCGGCGGTCGATGCGCACGGGAGTGCCCGTCTTCATACGGTCGGCGCGGATGCCCCAGCGCGTAATGCTCTCCGTGAAGCGCGTCACGGCTGGCTCGGCCATTCGTCCGCCCGCCACGGTGCGCCGTCCCACGTGCATCAGGCCATTGAGGAAGGTGCCGGCGGTGACCACGATGCTTTTCGCCCGAAATTCCATGCCCCAAATCGTGCGCACGCCCACGGCCACGCCTCGAATTTCATCCGAATTTCCAGAAGAAATTGGCTCCACGAGCAATTCCTCCACTTGGTCTTGCCAGATGTCCAAACCATCGATTCCATCGAGCGTTTCGCGCCATTTCCACACGAATTTTTCGCGGTCGCACTGCGCGCGTGGACTCCACACGGCAGGCCCCTTGCCCCGATTCAGCATCCGAAACTGAAGCGTCGTGGCATCGGTAACACGCCCCATTTCGCCGCCAAGCGCATCTATCTCCCTGACTATCTGACCTTTAGCAATTCCTCCCACGGCAGGATTGCACGACATCTGCGCCACCTTGTTCATGTCCATCGTGATGAGACACGTGCGTGCGCCCATGCGTGCCGACGCCACAGCCGCCTCGCATCCTGCGTGGCCGCCGCCGATGATAATCACGTCGTAGTTGAATTGCATGTTCAGAAGTTTGTTTACGCCTGCAAAGGTATAAATTTTCAGTTAAATTTTGAGAATTTTTCGTTCATAAATTTGGCATTTTCTCGATTTCTGACTACCTTCGCGTCAAAATCAGTAGAAAAATATGGAACATCATCACCATCACCACGATGAAACAGGCGAACACGCCCATTCTCATCATCACCATCATCATCATGTAGAGAAAATCACCAGTTTGAACGGGATTTTCATTTTTTCCATCGTACTGAACCTTCTTTTTGTCATTATCGAGGCAGCGATTGGCTTGCTCGAAGGGTCGCTCTCGCTGCTTTCCGATGCTGGCCACAACCTGAGCGACGTGTTTTCGCTCGTACTGGTGCTCGTGGCGTTTCAGTTGGCAAAGGTCCATGCCAACAGCCGATTTACGTATGGCTATAAGAAATCGACGGTGCTGATTTCGCTGCTCAACGCGATTATCTTACTCGTGGCCGTGGGTGCCATCGTCATTGAAAGCATCCATAAATTCTACGAACCCACCGACGTCAATGGCGAGGCCATTTCCTGGACAGCGGGCGTGGGCATCGTCATCAACGGACTGACGGCGCTGCTGCTCATGCGCGGCCAGAAAAACGACCTAAACGTGCGAGGTGCCTTCCTGCACATGGCCGCCGACACGCTTGTGAGCGTGGGCGTGGTGATTTCGGGCATTGTCATCAGCATGACAGGGTGGACCATCGTTGACCCCATCGTGAGCCTCATTATCGCGTTTGTCATCCTCGTCTCCACGTGGAATCTGCTCTCTGGCAGCCTACGACTCTCGCTTGACGGACTTCCCGAAAACGTATCATTGGAAAAGGTAAGGAACGTGCTTTCCAATCATGAACACGTCAGAGAGGTCCACCACCTGCACATTTGGGCCATTTCCACCACCGACAATGCACTGACGGCGCATATCGTCATCGACTCGCTCGACGCGATGGAATCAGTGAAAGACGAGCTAAAACATCGCTTGGAACAGCTCAACATCGGACATTCGACGCTGGAATTTGAAACCGCCGAAAGCCATTGTCACGATCACGATTGCCACTAAATCCGCCCGTTCACGCCAATCAGGAAAGTAGCGAAAGGAGCTTTTCGACAACCGCTTCGGGCTGAATATCGTTCAGACACGCGTAGTCGCCCCGATGACAAGCTTTCTTGCCATAGACGGAGCAGGGACGGCAGGGCATATCCACCTGCACGGCATTGCTTTCCGACTGATTCCAGCCCATGAATCCTGCGTAGGGATGCGTGGCTCCCCAAATGCTCACGACAGGCGTATTCGTAAGCGAAGCCATGTGCATATTGGCCGAATCCATCGAGAGCATCACGTCGAGTTGCTGCATGACCCTCAATTCTTCCCGCAGGCCGCTTACCAAGCTCGAAACCAGCGTGCATTGCGGAAATTTCGCGGCCCACTCGCCGAGTTTTTCGTTTTCACTTTTCCCGCCGCCGAAAAGAAACAGCCTGTACGACGGATTTTTCTCGCACAATATGCCTATCACCCGCTCCATCTTCTCCAAGGGATAAATCTTCCCCAGATGGGCGGCGAAAGGGGCTATTCCTATCCATTTTTCGCCTGTATTTTTCGTCAGGAGGGGCTCTGAATTGTCGTCGAAAATAGAAGTGAACCGCACTTCGATGGGATAACCCAGTTTTCGGAACACCTCGGCATAGTTCTCGAAGGAAGTGGGCTGCCGCAGGAACTGTTTGTTGTGTTGCGAGATGAGTTTCCGTCGGCCACACTTATGTTTATTGATGTGTTCCACGCGGTTTCGGCTCAAGTTGAAGCGCATCCGCAGGTATTTCGAACGCAGCGTGTCGTGAAGGTCGGCAATGGCCGTGAATTGCTTGGCCGAGAGGCGCCGATAGAGTGCATTGAGCCCCTTCATGCCGCGATATTCTCCTTTGATGTCGGCTCCCATGAAGCCTACGTTCGGAGCCAGGTTCTCGAAAAATGCCCGTGCAAACGGCTTACTGAGCACCGTGAAGCGCACGCTAGGATATTGCCGTGCCAGCGAACTGACGATGGGCACGGTCATTGCCACGTCGCCCATCGCCGAAAAGCGCATGATTAGGATATGTTCGGTCTTCACTTCTTATGATATAGAACGGGATTTGTGGCGGGGTCGTTATACATTTTCATCTGTCGGTACACCTTCATGTATTTCCGTCCGGCAGCAATGTCGTCGAGCAGTTGGTCAATGGCCGTAGAGAGGTCCACCCGCTGCTCCAAGAGCACGTTGAGCTTCTGCCGGCAGCGTTCCAGATGCTCCTCCGAGGCGTCGGTACGCTCTACCTGCTCGCGCATGTGATAAATTTTCAGCGCGAGGATGCTCAGGCGATCAATGGCCCAGGCCGGGCTCTCGGTGTTGATGGTGGCTTCGGGCAGCGGGGAAACGTGGCTGTAGAGCTCGCGGAAATAGCTGTCGATCTGCTCCACGAGGTCGGTGCGGTCCTGGTTTGAGCGGTCGATGCGCCGCTTCAGCAACAGAGCCGCGGCAGGATCGATGTGCGGGTCGCGAATAATGTCCTCAAGGTGCCACTGCACGGTGTCGATCCAGCATTTCAGATAGAGTTTGTTCTCGATGGAATCAATCTCAAAAGGATTATTGACGGGCGCATCTACATTGTCAAGCAGATGGTAGTCGTCGATGACGCGCACGAAGATTTCGTTGCTTTTCTCGGTGAATGTCTTCATATGTCTGTTTATATTAAATGTGGAATATTTCTGCAAATGTAGATAATAATTTTCAAATGCGCAAAAAAAAAGAGAAAAATTATGCACAAATGGGTGGTATTTGTGCAAAAAAGGGCACATTTTTAGAAAAAAATTTGTGTATTTGAATAAAAATTTGTTCCTTTGCACCCGAATTTTAATCAGATAACATTTATCAACCCATTAAAACATTAAAATCATGTCAGAAATTGAAAGCAAAGTACAAGCTATTATTGTAGACAAACTTGGTGTTGA
>DFHC01000076.1 GCA_002372575.1 bacterium UBA3734
TTCTTTAGCCATTTTTGTTTTGTTTTGAATTGTTAATATTACTTTTATTCTATGTCTTTTCTCTTTTAACCTTTAACCCGCAGGGCATCTGTTCGTCGAACCCTTTCATGTCATCCATCAGAGCCTGATGTTCGCTTTCTGTTAGTCTTGTCATTTTCAAAGAAAATACCTAAAAATGATGATTTTGTTTAAACGATGCAAAGGTACAATTTATTTTTCACAATGCAAACTTAGGCTCGAAAATTATGAAAAAAAACTTGTATTTCGCGTAAAATTGCTAACTTTGCGCTATGAAACTGCATATTTTCAATCCCGAACACGACATCGCACTGGCCACCAACGTCCGGCGCTTCACCGCGCCCCACGCTGCCCGACAGCTGCGCTCCGACCTCGGCTTCCTGCCTGCGCTGTGGGCCGACGACGGCGACATTGTGCTGGTAGACGACGTGGAGTCGGCAGTACGACGCTCGCGCCACCTCAAGCAATTCATGGCCGATGTGCTCTTCGTGACGATTGACGATTTTCGACAGATATGGCGACAGAATTACGATCTTTACAGCGGCCTTAAAGCCAGTCCGTGGGGATGGGATTGGGGAGTCGCGGAAACCTTGTTGAAAACTCGAATGCCACGATATGCCTATATAAGTTTCATGAAAAGATATATATCAGATATCCGGCGTGTGAGCAGTCGGCGGTGGGCAGCGGAAAATCTTCTCGTGCCGCTGCGCGAGAGCTTGCCGTTCGAGACCGTGGGCGAGGCGAAATACATTGACGATGCAAGCGATTTGACCTTCTCCGAGGGTCATCCCGTCGTGTGGAAAGCCCCGTGGAGCAGCAGCGGGCGCGGCATTCGCTATATTCACGACCGACAGCAGTTTGAGCGGAATCTTTCGTGGGCACGGCGCGTCATAGCGCAGCAAAAAGGCATCATGGTGGAGCCGTACTACCAGAAAGTTTTTGATTTCGCGATGGAGTTCGAGACTACGTCTGAATGGGTAGGGGATACCTGTATCTACGATGTTGTTTACAAAGGGCTTTCGCTCTTCACAACGAAAAACGGTGCCTACACGGGCAACATCATCGCCACGGAGCGGGCAAAGCGCGAAATCCTGTCGAAATATATTCCCGAAAATGTCTTAGAAATCCATAAAAACAAGATTGTCGAGCTGATGAAACCCGTCGCAGAAGATATTTATCATGGACCCTTCGGCGTGGATATGATGATTGTCAGCGAGGGTGGGAAGCTGGCCGTTCACCCCTGCGTGGAGCTGAACCTGCGGCGCACGATGGGACACGTGGCGCTGTCGATTCCCTGCGACGACACGATGCCGCAGCGCACAATGCGCATCAGCCTCACCGACCGCTATCGCCTGCATATTGAGCGCACAGACGAAAACGTGCTCAACAACAATGTTCTATAGCTGCGTACGACGATAGAAGTCCATGTTTTCCTTCATCATCAACTCGATGGGCATGTAGTTCACCGTGGTGACCTCTTTCTTTAGGACAATGGCCTGAAAGAGCGTGTCGATGCACAGATAGCCCTGCAGATAAGCGTGCTGCGCAATGAGAAACGAGATGCTTCCCGAGCGCAGGCAGTCGGCGTTGCGCTGCACCATGTCGTAGCCCATCACTTGGATGTTGCGAAAATTATTCTTCAGCAGGTATTCGCCCACGAGATAGGCCCTGGAATTGAGTGTGATGCAGTGGTGAACCTGCGGATGGGTGCTGAAAAAATCGTCGAACAAGTGGTCGCATTGCTTGCCCGTGACGCTGATGGGCAGGTTCAATTCGTGAATGGCAATTTTCGGGAAGTGGTCGGTCATGTAATGGCGAAAACCCACCTCGCGATTGGCCTGCTGCTTACTCGTGAGCTGTCCGTTCTTCGTTTGCTTCATGAGCATGATTTCCGTTTCGCCCGAGGCTACCATCATGAGCACTTTTGCTGCGAAATAGCCGCTGGCAAACGAGTCTTGCCCGAAAAACGAGAGCGGACGCAGGTCGGGCATATACGAGTCGAGCAAGACGAAGGGAATGTTCCGTTCGTGGAGAATGTCGGTGAAGCTGCGCGTGGTGTCGAGGTCGGTCGGCACGATGACCACGCCGTCGGGCTTCTCCTCAAGCACCTCGTTGTAGCAGCGTACAAACGACGGCTCGTTCAGCCGCTCGTAGTGATGGATGTGAACCTCCACGTGGAAGTCGCGCAGCGTTTCCGTTGCCCTCTTGGCTCCCTCTTCAATCTCGTCCCAGTAGGCTTCCAGTTCGTGCTCGGGAATGAGCATATGCAGCGAGCAGGCGCGGTTATAGGCCAGTGCCGAGGCGTAGGCGTTCGGCTTGTAGTCCATTTCCTTGAGGGCTTTTTCCACCTTCTCGCGTGCCACTTTCGACACGTTCGGACGCTCGTGGAGCACGCGGTCCACCGTTCCTTCTGACACGCCGGCACGCACAGCAATGTCCTTGATTCTGATTTTTTGAGTCATTTTCTTCCTGAAATCAATCCTGAGGCCTCAAAGCCTTCCTTTTTTATGCCAGCGACTGCAGGCGGGCGATGTATTTACCGAGGATGTCGAACTCGATGTTCACGACGCTGCCAATCTGAATGTCGCAGAAATTCGTCACCTCCATCGTGAAGGGGATGATGGCCACGCGGAACGAGTTGCGCGTGGGATTGCAGACCGTGAGCGATACGCCATTGACCGTGACCGAGCCTTTATCAACGGTGAAATAGCCGTTTCGAGCCATTTCGGGATTGTCGCTATACTCGAAGGTAAAATACGTGGAGCCGTCGGCATCCTCCATATTCGTGCAACGAGCCGTCTGGTCCACGTGTCCCTGCACAATGTGGCCGTCTAAGCGCCCGTTCATCAGCATCGAGCGCTCCACGTTCACGCGGTCGCCCACCTTCAGCAGTCCGAGGTTCGAGCAGTCGAGCGTTTCCTTCATCGCCGTCACGGTGTAAGTACCGTTTTCAATAGCCACGACGGTCAGGCAGACGCCGTTGTGCGAGACACTTTGGTCGATTTTCAACTCATCCACGAACGAACATTTCAATGTGAAATGAATATTCTCCTGTTCCTTTCTGATGGCCGTCACGATGGCCATTTCTTCCACTATACCACTAAACATGATTCGATTTGACGATTTTACGATTTTACGATTTTACAATTTGACGATTTTACGATTTTACGATTTTACGATTTTACGATTTTTGCGATTGATGGTATCAATTCGTTTTATCCCTTCCTTCTGGAGGGGGTGGGGGAAACCGAAAAAAAAGGAGGACAGCCCAGTGATGTGATGAAAACTCCGAGTGAAATGATTTGAGGGCTCTCCGC
>DFHC01000161.1:0-6938 GCA_002372575.1 bacterium UBA3734
ATCTCGTCGATGAAGATGATGCAAGGCGACTTCGCCTTGGCCTGCTGGAACACGTCGCGCACGCGGCTCGCACCTACGCCCACGAACATCTCCACGAAATCGCTTCCCGACATCGAGAAGAAAGGCACGCCGGCTTCGCCTGCCACGGCCTTTGCCAACAGCGTCTTTCCCGTTCCCGGAGGGCCTACGAGCAGCGCTCCCTTGGGAATTTTTCCGCCCAAATCGGTGTATTTCTTCGGATTTTTCAGGAATTCCACGATTTCCTGCACTTCCTGCTTGGCTCCGGCCTGTCCGGCCACGTCTTTGAACGTGATGCCGAGGTCGTTGGCCTTTTCGTAGAGTTTCGCCTTCGACTTGCCCACGTTGAACATTCCGCCGCCCATGCTTCCCATACGGCTGTAGAGGAAATACATCAGCAGGAAGAAAATCAGAATCGGACCGAAGTTGTAGAAAATGCGTTCGAGGGCGCTCGTGCTATTGTTGTTGTAGCTGAAATCGGTGATTTTCCCTTCTTTCTGCGCCTCAGTCAGGTAGGCTTCGAGGTTGTCGGGAGAGCCGTATTCCACCTTGACAAACGGATGAGGCCCAGTCTGTTCCAGGCTCTGTCCGAACACGTCGCGCACGTGTTTCGCTTTCACGTACATCCGCACCGAACGCTCCGTGGTGTTCACCTCCACTTTCTCGGCGTAGCCGCTGTCCACGTATTCCTTGAACTTCGTGTAGGTGGCTTCCTGTTTGGCCATGCCCACCGCCGAATTCGTCAGTCCTCTTCCGGATTCGGTGAATAGCATATAGAGCAGCCCGCCCAAAATCAGGGCGTAGAGCCAACCCATGTTGAATTTAGGCTGTTTCGGGTCTTTGCTATTTCTTTGGGGTTTTTGTTGTTGCTTTTGTTCCATTTTCATCCATTAAATTTTAAAAAACTCCTCCTTCCTCGTTCCTCGAGAAATACTCCTTACTCCACACTCCTCGCTCCTCGAAAAGTCATTCCTGATTGGGAATTTCTGTCATAAGGGCATCTTGCCAAAGGTTTTCAATGTTGTAATAATTACGCATATCGGGTACGAAGATGTGCACGATGACGTCGGTGTAGTCCATGGCCACCCACTGCGCCAATTCCTGTCCGACGATGTGTACGGGTTTCTCGCCCGTTCCCACGCGTGCCATCTCCTCTACCGAATCGGTGATGGCCTCCACTTGCGTGGGCGTATTTCCTTGACAAATAATGAAATAGCGGGCGATGGCCCCTTCGATTTTCTGCAAATCGATGACGGTGATGTTTTGCCCTTTTTTCTCTTGAATACCTTTGACGATGGTATCAACTAACTTTTTGCTTTCTTCCATGCTGCAAAGATACGGCGTTTTCTCGGAAAAACAAGTGAAAAGTTGCCGATTTTGATGTTTTTTATAAAAAAAGTGGCGAAAAATGTTGGTAGTTTGAAAAAAAGCAGTACCTTTGCACTCGCAAAATGAAAAAATGATTGGGGTATGGTGTAATGGTAACACTGCAGATTCTGGTCCTGCCTTTCCTGGTTCGAGTCCGGGTACCCCAACAAAGCGAATCCGCAAGTCCTTGAAAACAAAGGACTTGCGGATTTTCTTTTCTGTACTTTCCGAAAAACAGGTCTATTTCTTCACGAAAGTCTTGCTCGCTCGTTGCCCGTGGCCGAGCCGGACGCTGACCGCGTAGATGCCGGCAGGGAGCGATGCCATGGAAACCACGCTGCTCCGCGCCGAACGTACTTTCACACCCGTAGCACTGAATACATCGATGTTGCGAATATCTTCAGCTTCCGGAACTGCAACGATGACGGCCTGTTGCGAAGCATCGTAGCGAATCTCCACCTGCTCTGAAATGTCGCTGTTCACGTTCTTGATGGCCGTGGTGATGTGGCGCACATCAACCTCGGTGACGAGCGTATCGACGTTGCAGGCCAGGCCGTAGTTGCAATATTTGGCGAGGCTGTAGTTGTTGGTAGCGGTTGTGGGCTTGATGTCGTTGACCATGTCCCAGTAGAAAATGCCTTCAAGGTTGTTATCGACGCAGAACTTGGCGCGCAAGTAGGTCTGATACGGGCCGCAGAAATTGTAAGTGGCACCGCCTCTCGTGGCTGTTTCGGCTGATCCGTCCTTCTTTGGGGTGTAGTTCGAAAGATCGAGGCTAGCATAGCCCGTGACGGCTGCACCACCGGTACCGCTCGACGTGGTTGTAGCGTACGACAGATAAATCTTGTCGTCGGGATAGCCATGATTTTTCATCGCGTTGTAGTTGTTTTTGAAGGTGGTGATGTTGAAATTCGCAGCCTGCGGGCCATAGTTCTGTGCTGTGAAGCCAGTGATGTTAGGCATGTGCCATACGGGATAGTAATAGGCTCCGGCCTGAACGTGGACGGAAATGTGCAGCGTCTTGTCCTTTGGCAACACGGCCAGGATGTCGTCGGCGAGCAGTCGGAGGTTGGTCTGCGGATTGGCATACATCCATTCCAGGTCGAGTTCCACGCCGGCATAGCCTTCGGAAAGCTTAGCCAAGTCAGTGGCAAAACGTTTGCGGCTGTCGGCGTTGCCGATGATGCTGACCCAGTTGCTGTGTCCTCTGACGGAGATGCGGATCTGATAGCCGCGATAGCCTGCATAGCAGTCTTCAATGAGGTTCTTGATTTCGTCCTGCGAATAGGTGCTGTAGCCGGGATTGTCGGTTTTGTCGTATTTGTAGAACGCCAAGGCATAATCCATCTGTTCCTTGATCCAGCCTCCGGCAATCGCTGGTGTCGGCTGCGAAGTCATGTGGTTTTTGATTTCGTTGAGCGTGCAGGTCTTGCTCCAGATGGTGGTGTTGTCGAGCTTGGCATTCAGTTTTTCGCCGATGTAGGCCGGTTCCGAGACCATTCCGCTCGGACACCCATTGCTATTGCCGTCTGGGCTCGATGTGATGGCCTTTTCCTTGCCATCAATCGAAATCAGAAACGGCTTGGCAGTGGTTGCGTCGCCGTTTTTAGTTGAAATGCCGAGGTGAACCCATTTGCCCACCTCCATGCTGTTCACGTTGATGTATTTCTTGCCGTTGCAGCGCACGATAACTTGCTTCGTGGCTTCTTCACCCAGATAAATGGCCAGACCGTTTTTCTGGTTGGCGGTTTCCTGACGGAAGATGTAGGCTCCTTCCGTCCATTCCTCAAGATAGATCCACGTTTCAAACGTGAAGTTTTGGCCACCTCGCAACATTCCCGACGTTGATGTCATTTTCGAGCCATCGCCCTTCAGCGAAACCACGCCGCTGCGCCCCTGATACGCGCTGAGCCAGTCGGCATTGGCGAGCGTGGCATGGTTGTTCGGGGTGTGGTATTCCAAATGGCCGTCGGAATACATGTCGATGCCGAGGATGATGATGTCGTTGGCCAAGAGATACTGTTCGCGGTTGCCTCTGCCCCAGTAGAACTTGTTGTTCTCGGTGTAGGCGCCACAGAGCAGATAGGGCAGCCCCGTGTTGTCGGTGACTTTCTGTCGCGTCACATTTCCGTGGATGATGCCATGGTGATTGTATTCGCTTGGTTTGAAAAGTGCTTTGTAATCTACAATGTTTGGACAGAGGTTTTGGTCGAACTTGTAGTAGGCCACGAGATTGTCCAGCTGTGGCACATACTTGTTGATGGTGTTGTTGATGAAATAGTTGAATTCGTTGCTCAGATCGGTGTTCCAGATGCGCAGCTCGTCGATGTAGCCTTCGAAACCGCCACCGATGACAAGCGGCGCGTCGTCAGCGGGAATCTCAAAATTGCCGCTCCTGCTATTGACCTGCCTGCCATTAACCAGAATCTTCATCGTGTTGTTGACACAGATGAACGTGAGTTGCGTCCATTTCCCTACGGAAAGGGAGGTGTTTTTCGCGCTTTGAGAACCACTTCCGGCAATGATTTCAACAGTCTGCGCTGCACCAGTCTGGATTTTCAGTCCGTCGCCCCGCGAGAGAATCACGCTGCCGCTTTCCCATGCTTCGGGCTTCAGCCAAAACTGAATGGTATAGGACTTCTTTTCGTCTAATTCGGGCATTGCACCGCATTCCACGCTACCACCTTGTGCGAGACGGATGCCATAGTTGTCCACTTGTGCCTGCACGTTTTTGGCAAAAAACAGGCACATTATCGCTGAAAAAACAATTTTTTTATATTTTTTCATGTCCGTAATTTTTTCGTGTGAGCGTCTCGGGCACTATCGTTTCACAAAACTTCGACTCTGCACTTGTCCGTTGCTGAGCTTGATTTTGACGACATATACGCCAGTGGGAAGCACGGCCGTGGAAATTTTTGGCCTGTTTTCCGAGCGAAGCAGGGCACCCGAGGTGGCATAAAGTTCCATTCCGGTCACTTGCAGGCCCTGCGCGGCTGTGGCGCTGACCGTTTGCTGCGACGGGTTGAACTGAATCTGCACTTGTTGCTTCGGATTGTCGTTGCTCACGCGGTCGATGGCCGTGACAATGTGCTTAATATCTACCTCAGTGACGAGCGTATCGACGTTGCTGGACAGACCGTAGTTGCAGTACTTCGCGTAGCTCCACTTCTGGTTGGGCTTGTAGTCGTTGCCCATGTCCCAGTAGAAAATACCCTGCAGGTTGTTGTCAACGCAGAATTTCGCACGCATATACACTTGATAGGGACCCATGAAGGTGAAGTTATAGCCGTTCCACTTGTTCGTTTCGGCTCTGCCGTCGGTGGGAGGGGTATAGTTGGAGGGAAGGATTCCCCAGTTGACACCGATGACGTCACGCCCCCAGCTGCCATTGTCGTTGGAACCCGATGACGTGATGGTGGCGTATGAGAGGTAGATTTTGTTGTTGGGATAGCCGTAGTTGCGGAAGGCGTTGTAGCCATTGACAAAGCTGTTGTAGCTATACCATCCCGCCTGTGGGCCATATTGCTGGAAGGTGAAGCCATCGACGGTGGAAATCTTGTTTTTCGGATACTGGTAGGCACCATATTGGTGGTGTGAAATCATCAGTGTTTTTCCCTTCGGCAGCAGTTTCAACACCTCGTCGGCCAACAGTGCGAGGTTGGTTTGCGTGCCGTCCATCCATTCGAGGTCGAATTCTATGCCGTCGAACTCCTCGGCACACTTGACCAAATCGGCTGCGATTCGTTTGCGGTTGGCATCGTTGGCAATGACTTCTTTCCAATCCCAACCCACTGCACTGGCGGCATATCCTATCAGCGAAAGGCGAATCTGATAGCCGCGGTAGCCCTTGTAGGCCTCCTCAACAATGCGTCGCCATTCGTCTTGCGAGAAAGAGTCGTGGCCAGGTTTTTTCGCGATGTCATAGGTGTAATAGGCGATGGCTTTAGCGATGTTGCCGCCGTCAACTTTCTTGCCCAGTCCGGGCATGAAGGGGATTTCCGTCATGTGACTGCGCAGTTCGCTGGCGGTGAAGCTGACGGTCCAGAATACGGTGTTGTCGAACTTGGCTGTGAGTCCTTCACCCAGATAACCTTTGAGGTCGCCCATTCCTGTGGGTGTGCTATCGGTGCTGCCGTCGGAAACCTCTGCCGCAGCCCATTTGGCCGCGCCGTTGTAGGTAAACAGGAAGGTTCGCAGGGGGGAGCCGCCATTGTTGGTCGTTACGCCGAGATGAATCCACTTACCCACGCTCATGGAGTTGGTGTTGATGAATTGCTTGCCATTGACGCGGACAATGACTTGCTTGGTTGCCTCTTCGCCTAATCTGATGGAGAATCCTTTCTGTTTGTCGTTGGTCTCACGGCGGAAGATATAGGCTCCCTCGGTCCATTTTTCAAGGTAAATCCATGTTTCAAAGGTGTAGGTGCCACGCTCTCTGATGACGGTCGGGGGGCAGATTAGCCGCGAGCTACTCGTTCCCGTGACCGAAAGGACACCCTCGCGTCCTTGGTATTCTTCGAGGCGATGGGCATTGCTGAGGGTGGCGTGGTCGTTGGGCGTGATGGGCTCCACATGGCCATCCCTGTAGATGTCTGCGCCAATCATGATGACGTCGTTGGACAGCAGGAACTGGTCGCGCGTCAGGCCACAGTCGAAAAACCGCTTGTTGTCGGTGTAGGCTCCGTTGAGCAGATAGGGCAGGCCTGTGTTGTCGGTGACTTTCTGTCGTCTGGCTCCTTGTGCCGTCATGACTCCATGATGGTTGTGAGATGTATTGGGCACGAAGAGTGCTTTGTAGTCAACGATGTTTGGACAGAGGTTCTGGTCGAACTTGTAGTAGGCCACGAGGTTGCTCAGCTGTGGCACAAACTTATTGATTGTATTGTTGATGAAATAATTGAATTCGTTGTTCAACTCGGCGTTCCAAATGCGCAATTCGTCAATGTAACCCTCGAAACCGCCACCGATGACAAACGGCGCGTCGTCAGCGGGAATCTCAAAATTGCCGTTCTTGCTGTTGACCTGTCTGCCATTGACCAGGATTTTCATCATGTTGTTGGAGCAGATGAACGTGAGTTGCGTCCATTTTCCTGCGGACAGGGATGTATTCTTCGCGCTTTGCGAACTGCTTCCAGCAACTATTTCAATGGTCTGAGGCGCACCGGCCTGGATTTTTAATCCTTCGCCTCGCGAGAGAATCGTACTGCCGCTATTCCATGCGGTAGGCTTTATCCAAAACTGGATAGTGTAGGACTTTTTCTCGTCCAGCTCGGGCATTGCACCACAATCTACTTTGCCTGCCTGAGCCAGTTGAAGGCAGTAGTTATCGACCTGCGCCTGTGCGCGAACAAAAAAGCTGAGTGCCAGGATGGCTAAAACCAGAAGTTTCTTCATTTGTTATCCTGATGTTGATGATTAATTTCCTTTATATTTTCTCTATTCCTCACTTTTCACCTCTTCTTCTTCCACCACGGTGTTCTCTTGGTCGATGGCCTTGATTTTTTCGTAGGTGAGTTGCAGGTCGTCTCTGAGTTTCTGCACCTTGCGGTTCA
>DFHC01000161.1:7004-7859 GCA_002372575.1 bacterium UBA3734
GTTCATCTCGTCGATGAGCGAGTTGCCCTTCTTCGAAGCAGCATTGAGGAAGCCGAGGTTGTTCTCGTAGGTCTGAATCTCCTGCTTCATCTGCTCATAGCGGCGCATCAGTCGCGTACGCTCGTTGTCGAGGGCGTCCTCGCCGCGCTTCGCCATGCTCTTTAGGCTACTCTTGAAGTTGTCCAGACGGCGGCGGGCGGTGGAGATATTCAGGTCTTTGTAAAGCTTGTCGAGTACTTCGCGATACTCTTTGTAGAGCTTGTCCTTCTCTTTGTAGGGTACGTGGCCCACTTGGTTGTATTGCTCCACGAGTTCGTGTACCTTCTCCTGAATGTCGTCGGTGGCGTTCTCGGCGAGCTCCTTCAGCTGCTCGATGATGCCACGCTTGGCTTCGAGGTTGCTACGCTCTTCGCTGCGCGCTCCGGCGGTGGCTTCGTTGCGTGCCTCGAAGAACTTGTTGCAGGCGGCGAGGAAGTCGTTCCAGAGTTGGTCGCCGAGCTTCTTGGGCACCATGCCTATGGTCTTCCACTCCTTCTGCAGTGCGATGAGCTTGTCGCTGGTTGAGCGCCACTCGGTGCTGTCCTGCAGTGCCTTGGCCTTCTCTATGAGTGCGCGCTTCTTCTCGGCGTTCTCGCGGTAGCTGTCCTTCACGTTGCGGAAGTGCTCGGCCTTGGCAGCGAAGAAGCTGTCGCAGGCAGCGCGGAAGCGCTCGAATATCTTCACGTTCATCTTCTGCGGTGCGAAGCCTATGGTCTTCCACTCCTGCTGCAGTGCAATGATTTCCTGTGTGTGGCGGTCCCAGTCGGCGTTGCCCTTGTTCTCCTCGGCTGCAATGGCCTCCACCTTCTCGCAGAG
>DFHC01000167.1:0-1670 GCA_002372575.1 bacterium UBA3734
TAGATGGCCTGCGGATTGCGCTGGTTGGCCGCGATGGCCTTCTGGTATTCCACTTCGGCCTTAGCGTACTGCTCCTGATGGAAGAGTTTGTTGCCCTGACGGATGTGCTGGCGGTCGGCCTGGGCCCGCGCCTCGGCAGGAATGAGGAGGAGGGCGCCGAAAATCAAGAATAAAACGGTTTTTGCCATCGATTTTTTCCGGTTGAAAATGGAAATGCGCTTCGCGAGCGGATTTTTGCTTTCGAGGATGCAAGCCTCGATGAAGAGCAGGAGCAAGACGAGGATGCCGAAGGCCTGGAACTGCTCGTCGTATTCGCTGTAGATGACGCTGTCGGTCTCGCCTTTCTGCAGCTTCACGAGGGCGTCGTTGAGGCTTTCCTGCGCGTCGTTCGTGTTATCGACGTGGATGTATTTTCCTTGCCCGGCCTGCGCAATCTGCTGACACATTTCCTCGTTCAGTGCCGTCATGACCACGTTTCCAGCGGCGTCGCGCATGTAGCCGCCCTGCCCGTCGGGGATGGGACTGCCCTGCGTGTCGCCCACGCCGAGTATAAACACGTTCATGCCCTTCTTTCGGGCGTTTTCGGCGGCTTCGAGAGCCCCGCCCTCATGGTCTTCGCCGTCGGTGATGACGATGATGGCTCGCCCGATTTTCTCCTGCTGCGTGAAGCTGTTCGTGGCCATTTGCAGGGCGCGGGCAATGTCGGTGCCCTGCATGTCGATGAGCGAGGGTTCGATGTTTTGCAGGAACATCTTGGCCGAAACGTAGTCGCTCGTGATGGGCAGCTGCACGAAGGCGTCACCGGCGAAGACGATGAGGCCGATTTTGTCATTCGTGAAGTGATCCACGAGGTTTTCCACGAGCAGTTTGCTCTTTTGCAGGCGCGAGGGCACGACGTCTTGCGCGAGCATCGAGTTGCTGATGTCGAGGCAAATCATCGTTTCGATGCCGTTGCGCTTCTCGCGCGAGATTTTCGTGCCCATCTGCGGGCGCGCCAGCATCACGATGAGCAGGGCCAATGCCGCCTGCAGGAGCCAGAATTTCACCGTGGGTCGCACTTTTGAAATGTCGGGCATCAGTTCCTTCAGCAGGTTGGGGTCGCCAAACTCGCGCAGCTTGCGCCGACGCTGTTGCCAGCCCCAGAATCTGACGAGTGCCAACACGGGAATCACGAGCAGCAGCCAGAGAAATGCGGGATGTTCAAACCTAAACACGATATTTCAATTTACAATTTGACAATTTACAATTTATTCGCTCCCCTCCCTTTGGAGGGGCCAGGGGAGGCTTCCTACGGTATGCGTCGCAGCACCGTCGTTCTCAACAGTATTTCAAGCAGCAGCGCGAGGAAGGCGGCGATGGCGAAAGGCAGGTAGGCGTCGTAGCGCTTCGAGAATTTCTTCACGTCCATCTTACTCTTCTCGAGCTTGTCGATGTCTTTGTAGATTTGCTTCAGTTCGCGGTTGTTCGTGGCGCGATAGAAGTTGCCGTCGGTGGCGGCAGCGATGTCGGAGAGCGTCTTCGTGTCGATTTCCACGGGGATGTTCACGTATTGCACACCGCCGGCCACGGGCATCGGATAGGGTGCGGCCTTGTTCGTGCCCACGCCCACGGTATAGACGCGTATGCCAAGGCTTTTGGCAATCTGCGCGCTGGTCATCGGCGAGAGGTCG
>DFHC01000167.1:1724-22625 GCA_002372575.1 bacterium UBA3734
CGGCGAGAGGTCGCCCATGTTGTTCGAGCCGTCGGTGAGCAGAATCACCACTTTCGACTTCGCCTTCGAGTTTTTCAGTCGTGAAACGGCGTTGGCCAGGCCCATTCCCACGGCTGTTCCGTCGCTCATCAGGCCTCGCGTGATGATGTCGGTGCGCACGCCTTGCAGCAGATTCAGCAGCGAGGTGTGGTCGGTGGTCATCGGACACTGCGTGAAGGCTTCTCCGGCGAAGATGGTCAGGCCGATGTTGTCGTTCGGACGACCCGAAATGAACTCCGCAGCCACGTTTTTGGCCGCCTCCATGCGGTTTGGCTTCAGGTCTTCGGCCAGCATCGAGGTGGAAACGTCCATCGCGAGCATAATGTCGATGCCCTCGGTGGTGCGTTCGCTCCACGAATTGCGGGTCTGCGGCCTCGCCAGCACGATGACAAGCAGCACGAAAGCCAGCACGCGCAGCAGTGTGGGCAAATGGAGCATCCGCATACGCAGGCTGCTCGGCGCCGTGCGATAGGCGTAGGTATCGCTCATCTGCATCGCGGGCTCGCTCTTCTTTCGATAGCCGAAAAACCATATCAGGTAGGGTATCAGCAGGAGCAGTAGCAGGAAGTATTCTTTATTGGCAAATTCCACTTTTTTTAGTTATATGAGTTGAACAACGCTATACAACACATAGGCCAGCAATGCGATTTCCACCACGGCGAGCGTCCACAGCAGCGTCTTGATGAGCGTGCGGTTTTGCTGCGCTTTCTTGTCGTCGTCGCTCAGTTGCGGCACGATGCGCTCCTCGGTGGGCTGTCCTTCGAGTTTCGTCTGGTCGATGAAGTTGATGGCATTCACCAGATTCAGGTCGTTTTCGCCCATCAGCGTCGAGTATTTCGCAAATTTCACGAGGTCGGCGGTCTCGAAAAGGTCTTTCAGCTCGCCAATCATCGTCGGGTCGCCCGACTGCTGCAGGTTTTGGATGATTTCGGGCGTTGTCATCTCCATCGCGTTGAAGCCGAAGCGCTCGTTGATGTACTGGCGTAGCGTGTCGGTGAGTCGGGTGTAGTATTCTTTCTGGTCTTCCGAGGCGGTCATGTGCTCGGCCTTGATTTGGTCGATGGCCTTCATCGCGCGCTGGTGCGGCAGGATTTTCTTGATGATGCGGATGCTGGCGATGATGGGTTTGTTGGCTTTCAGACGCAAGTAGAGCCACACGAGCAGGCCTATCAGGGCCACGAAGAGCAGGCTCAGGAGGAAGGGCGTGCGCCACTCGCTCCAGAGGAAGGGGTTTTTCTGCACGTCTTTCGGCGGGAAGAACTGGTTGGGATGCAGCGTATCGACATCCACGGTGACCACCTTCAGCGCCAGTTGGTTTCCTTGATACGGCTTTCCGCCGACTTTCACCTCGACGGGTGGCAGCGGATAGAGGTTTTCGTCGAAACTGGTGATGGTGAGGCGGCGACGATGGGTCATCTGGCCGTTGTCGGCCTCGGCAGAGTCGCTTTCGATGGCGAGCAGCTCCACGCCCGGCACGAGATAGGTGCGCGGCTTCCAGTCGGGAAACGTCACCTGCGAGCCCTTGTCGGCTGTCACGCCCACGGTCACGTGCGCCTGCTGACCAATGAAAATGGCCACGGAGTCTATCGTCTGCTCCACCTGCACCGTTTGCGCCTGCACTTGGGCTATCGCCAGCAGCATTATTCCTATTATAGTCGTAATTTTTTTCATCCTCTTTTCTTAAACAGCATCATCAGAGCCTTCACATAGTCTTCGTTCGTAGCCACCGAGGTCCAATCGACGTCGGTTCGGGCAAAAATCTCGCGCAGCAGTGCCTGTCGCTCCATAAAATAGCGCGTGTGGGCCTGGCGGAGCTTCTTTGAGCTGGTGTTAATGACCATTTCGTGGCCCGTTTCGGCATCGCGCACCTTCATCAGGCCGATGTCGGGCAGCGTTTTCGCCCGCGGGTCATACACCTGCACGGCCACGATGTCATGCTTGCGGTTACCGATGGTGAGCACGCGCTCCAGCTGCGAGCCGTCGCCGGCCACGTCGGGCTGCTCGTAGAAATCGCTCAGGAGAAAGACCGTGCAACGCCGCTTCATCACCTGCGAGAGGAACTCCACGGCCTGCCCCACGTTCGTTCGGCGGCTCTCCGACTTCAGGTTCAGCATCTCGCGAATGATGTAGAGAATGTGTTTGCGGCCTTTTTTCGGCGGGATGTATTTCTCGATGCGGTCGGAGAAGAACACGACGCCGATTTTGTCGTTGTTCTGGATGGCCGAGAAGGCCAGCGTGGCCGCAATTTCCGCCACCATGTCGCGCTTCATCTGGCGCACGGTGCCGAAGTCGAGCGAGCCGCTCACGTCCACCATCAGCATCACCGTGAGTTCGCGTTCCTCCTCAAACACTTTCACGTAGGGTCGGTGGAAACGCGCCGTCACGTTCCAGTCGATATCGCGCACGTCGTCGCCAAACTGATACTCGCGCACCTCCGAGAAGGCCATACCCCTGCCCTTGAAGGCCGAGTGATACTGCCCTGCGAAGATGTTCGAGCTCAATCCGCGCGTCTTGATCTCGATTTTCCGGACTTTTTTGATTAAATCTTGCGTTTCCATCTTTTGAATTAGGAGTTGCAGGAGTTTAGGAGTTCAGACGACAGTCCCTTTCACTTCCCTTTCACTTCCCTTTCACTTCCCTTTCACTTCCCTTTCACTTCCCTTTCACTTCCCTTTCTCTCCCCTTTCACTTCCCTTTCCGTTATGGCACCTCCACCTTATTGATAATCTTCGACACGATTTCCTCGCTCGTGATGTTCGACGCCTCGGCCTCGTAGCTCAGTCCGATGCGGTGGCGCAGCACGTCGTGAGCCACGGCGCGCACGTCTTCGGGCACCACGTAGCCGCGACGCTTGATGAAAGCGTAGGCACGCGCCGCCTTCGCCAAGTTGATGCTGGCACGGGGCGAGCCGCCAAACGTAATCATATCCTTCACCTCGGGCAGCCCGTAGCGGTCGGGATAGCGCGTGGCGAAGACGATGTCGGCGATGTACTGTTCGATTTTCTCGTCGATATACACCTCGCGCACAATGCTGCGTGCCCTGAGAATCTCGTCGGCAGTCGTCACAGCCTTCACCTCGGGCAGCGTGGCAGCCAGATTCTCGCGGATGATGAGTTTTTCCTCTTCGAGCGACGGATAGCCGATGACCACCTTCAGCATGAAGCGATCGACCTGCGCCTCGGGCAGCTGATACGTGCCTTCCTGCTCAATGGGGTTCTGCGTGGCCATCACGAGGAACGGATTGGGCAGCGCAAAAGTCTTCTCGCCAATGGTCACCTGATGCTCCTGCATCGCCTCGAGCAGGGCGCTTTGCACCTTCGCGGGCGCACGGTTGATTTCGTCGGCAAGCACGAAGTTGGCAAACACCGGACCGCGCTTCACTTGGAAATTCTCCTCTTTCTGCGAATAAATCATCGTTCCGATGACGTCGGCGGGAAGCAGGTCGGGCGTGAACTGGATGCGACTGTAGTCGGCATCGATGAGCTGTGCCAGCGTCTTGATGGCCAGCGTCTTGGCCAGTCCCGGCACACCTTCGAGCAGGATGTGTCCGTCGCTGAGCAGGCCGATGAGCAGCGAGTCCACCAGATGGCGCTGTCCCACGATGACGCGGTTCATGCCCGTGACCAGATTCGTCACGAAGCCACTCTCTTGTTCAATCCGCAGGTTCAGTTCGCGGATGTCGATTGATTCTGCCATAATTTCTCTTCTGTTGTAATGTTTTTGTACGAATTTCGTGCAAAATTACAACAAAACTTCAGAAAGTGGCGAATCTTCCTGCCTAAATAATATTAAAAAAGATTTTCAAGCCTAAACTCGCAAAGATACTACATTATTTAAACATATTCTCGCTCAGTCCTTTCCCACTCAGGGCGAGGTCCTTCATGTAGCCAGGAACGGCATTGCCGAGGTATTTATCGACATAGAGTTTGGCGAGGTACTGGCCGAGCATGAAGCCGTGGCCACGCAAACCCGTGAGCAGCCCCACCTCGGGATCTACGATGTAGCGCGGCTCGGTGTAGCGACCGGCCCAGCAGGCCAGGAAACTCACCTCCTTGAGGTTGGGCAGCCACTCGGCGAAGACCTGACTGACTATCTCGAGGAACTCGCGACTGTTGTAGCGGATGTTCTGGCGCGTCTCGTAGGCGTCAGTGTCAGGACTGGCACAGCCGATAATCTGACCGGTGTGCTCGAACTGCTGCCCATAGACGGCGCTGAAGCCTTTGTAATGGCGGCGGTCGATGACCATGTCGAGCGGACCGCCATTGGGTCCCATCATGGGCAGTCGGCGGGTGATGAAAGCCTGATGCTTTACGGGATAGAGCCCGGTGTCGATACCAAGCATATCGGTGAACTTCTCGGCACCCCATCCCATCGCATTCACGAAGTGTTCACAGGTGTATTCGATGTACTTACCCTCGTGGTTGCGCACCAGTGCGACCACCTTGTCGTCCTTGCGCCAAACGGAGAGTAGCTTGCAGTCTTCGTAATAGCGTCCACCGTGCTCCACGCCGATTCCCCTGATGTAGTCGATGACGCGTCCGGGCATGGCCTGCCAGCAGTCGCGCGTGATGAGGGCATGGCTGTAAGTGGTGCGTGTGTCGTCCCACAGGGGAGAAATCTCGCGTTTGAAGTCCTTGCGGTCGATCATGTAGGCGTCGCTCCATGCTCGCGAGGCGTCGAGGGCGCGATAGGTGGCCTCGTCGTGTACGAGATTGACGTAGTGCGTGGGTTTGTAGTTGATGTTGTGCACCTGCTGAATGTCTTTGAAAATCTCGAGGTTGTGCTGTGCGATGTCAGCGATGTCGGGGTTCGAAAAGGCCGGACGACCACCTCCAATGTTGCGCCACGAAGCACCACGGCTCCAGTTTACCATGACTGGTTTGAGGCCGGCCTCGCTGAAATAACGGAACAAGCCACTGCCGGCAATGCCGCCTCCGGCAATGAGCACCTTCACCTCTTCGTGTCTCACGTCATTGTTTTTCGGGAAGATATAAAGCTCTTTTCGACCTTCTGTATAGACATCGCCAAGCGTCACCTGATTGCTCAGCGGAGCGCGCGGAGTGGCATCGCCCGTGAGTTCGATGCCGTGGGCTCGGAGCACCTGACGGGCGCGGGCAATACAGCGTTTGCCCCGACAGGGACCCATACCCATGCGAGTGATGTGCTTCAGCTCGTCCACAGAGATATATTTGCTGTCGCCCACGGCTGCCAGCATCTGCTCTTCGGTGATGTCTTCGCAGTGGCAGATATAGGTGGGATTTGAAGGCTGAAGGTTGAGGGTTGAAGGTTGAAGGGGTTCGGGATAGCGGTCTTTTGCGATAAAACCCTTGATGTCAGTGATCACGCCTTCGACTTTTGCGATGGAAACCCTCGCCACGTTCGTCTTGTTCTCCTTTTTCATCACCTTTTCTATGATGCCCTCGCCAATCTTTTGGCCGTTGTTATCAACGAGCCACACTTCGGTGCCCTCTTCCACCTCGTACTCGATGGGGAGGAAACACCAGTTTTTAGCCAGATTATAGCCAAAAATGGCCAGTCCCGGGCAGTTATTGACGCACTGCATACAGCCGATGCATTTCGAGTAATCGACCGTGGGCGTACTGCTGGTGGTGGGCTTGCTGATGGCATGGTGCGGACAGCTGAACGTGCAGGGATTGCAAGCGAAACCATAGAGGCAGTCGATTTGCACGAAGGGCTTTTCTGCCATACGCTCCTCGGTGGGCAGCAGGGGCTTTTCAAGCAGGCGCACGGGATGCTGCTGCGAGTCGATGTATTCACGGGAAATTTCGAGATAATCGTCGTAGTCGAAGCGTATGCCGAGTTCCTGAGCAATCTCGTAGGCCGCCTGACGACCACGGAGCACAGCACTGGTGCCTTCGCCAATGCGGACGGCATCGCCCACGCCATAGACGCGGTGGCCGAACAATTCTTTTCCCTTGGTGAGCAGTTGGTTGTCGGGCACGAGGCCAGTGCAGATATTGATGATGTCGATATCGCCGATGACTTTCTCCGTGCCCGGAATGGGTTTGAAATTCTCGCACTCGGCCACAACTGCCCCGACAACGCCCGTATGGTCGGCATTCGGAATGGCTTTCAGCAGCATGTGCGACGTCATGATGGGGATGCCGAGACGACGCACGCGATTGGCCTGCACCGGAAAGCCGCCCTCACGGGGCATGGCCTCGATGATGGCCTTGATGGTGGCTCCAGCCTGCATACCCTGATAGGACGTGAGGTAGCCGATGTTTCCTGCGCCCACGGTGAGCACTTTCTTGCCCAGCAGCGTGTGTTCTTGGTTCATCATTTTCTGGAACACCGCGGCGGTATATACGCCCGGCACGTCGTCGTTCTCGAAAGCGGGCATGAAGGGAACGGCTCCTGTAGCCACGACAAGCAGTTCTGCATCCACATAGGCCATGTCGCCACTGACAATATTCTTGATGGCTATGCGACGCCCCTCAAGCAGATCCCAAACGGTGTAGTTGAGCAGAATTCCTTCCTGACTGTCGCCAGCCAGCGTCTTGGCGATGTCGAAGCCGCGCATACCACCATACTTTTTCTCCCTTTCAAAGAAGAAGAACTGGTGGGTCTGCATGTTGAACTGGCCACCGATTTGAGCATTGTTGTCGATGACGAGGTTGTCGATGCCAAAAGCGTTGAGCTGTTCGCGACAGGCCAGTCCCGCCGGCCCTGCACCGATGATGGCCACCGTCGTCTTGTAGATGGTCAGCTGGGTGCTGTGGGTCGAGGGTTGCGTGTCAGACTCTTCATGGTTCTCAATTTGCCTGACTTCTTTCACCCCATCGACAGGCGTGATGCAGATGCGGCGGATTTTTCCATCGACGAGCATTTCGCAGGCTCCACACTTGCCGATGCCGCACTCAAGGCTTCGATTGCGACCGTCGAGCGAGCGGCTATGCACGGGAAATCCCGCTTGGTGAAGGGCTGCAGCGATGGTTTTTCCGCGCTGTCCGCGCACGATCTGTCCTTCATACTGAAATTCCACGAGGTCGGCCTGTGGGATGTCTAAAATGGGGTGGTTTTCGATTTTATACATAATCAGAACAAATTTAGGGGGTTTTAGTTGATGGGGCAAAGATACAAAAAAGTTTGGAAGAAAAAGAAAAAGTGTATTCTTTTTTTACTTCCAAACTTATAATTTCTGGCAAAATTTCAAGGCCGAAACGGCAATGAAATTTCCCCGTCGGGGGTATGAAAGGGGTTCTTAGAACAACGTCACAAGCCAATAGACCCAGTGGGCCACAAAGGCCGCAACGAGTCCGCCGATGGTGTGCGAAAGGACAGCCTTCGAGGTGAGCTCGCGATAGCCGAGCGAGTCGAGCATGGCGGTGTGGGTGCTCAGGAAGCCGCTCCAGCACATGCCGATGGCGGTGAACACGGCGATGGCGTTGCCATCGACCCAGCCGTTGGCAATGAAGCTCGGAATCAGACCCAGCGCGGCACCCACGGCACCGAGCGCGGTGATGGGGAAGGCAATCTGGTGGGGGTCAGTGAAGCCGAAGAGCCATTCGAACACGATGTTGATTTTCGAGGCGAGCCAGGGCAGCAGCTCCGTGCCTTCGTAGGCCGCGCCCGTATAGGTGCCGTCGGCCGAGGGGCCAAACGTGAGCACCATCACCAGCGTCGAAATAATCAGCACGCCCGGAATGATGGCCAGACCGATATCAACACCCGAGCGACCACCGTCGAGCAGCGAGTTCAGGATGCGCACGAACATCGACTTCGGCTGATCCTCGTCTTCGTTTTTCGCCACGAGCGTGTCTTGTCCGTGGTGCGGATGGTCTGTCGCGGACTCCGTGGCGTAGTTCGGATAGGCTTTCAGCACGAAATGCTGCATGAAGCGAGTCGAGACAATGCAGCCCACAAATGCGCCGAAGAGTCCGATGAGCGGCTCCTTGAAATAGCCCTGTCCGACCATGAAAATGATGACGATGAGTCCCATTCCGAAGGCCGTTCCGAAGTTCGTGAGCGAAATGAACTGGTATTTCTTGAAATAGCTGGCGAAATGCTTGTCTTTCGAGAGCGTGATGATGGCGGGGTTGTCCGAGAGGAACGTCAGCACGGCACCCAGCGAGGCCACGCCCGGCAGGTTGAACAGCGGCTTCATCAGCGGACGCAGCAGCTTCTCGAGCAAATCAACCACGCCAAATTCCACGAAAATCTTGCCGATGGCACCCGTGAGCACGCAGATGGCCATCAGGTAGAAGCAGGTGTTGAGCAGCAGGTCGTGGGCCGTGTGCATCACGGTGTTGAGCATCGGCGCTGCGCCCATTTTCCAGCCCAAAAGCGAGAACAAGCCAACCACGATGGTGATGCAGACAATGCCTCCCCGATAGTCTCTCATTCTCATGAATCTTGAAAAATTAAATTTCTTCATCTCTTTATTTGACAATTTTACGATTTTACAATTTCACGATTTCACTCCCCTTTCACTCCCCTTTTACTCCCCTTTTACTCCCCTTTGTTTCGGGGAAGGCTTTTAGTTCCTAATCCTCCACGTCAATCCCACATCAATGAGCGACTGCTTGTCGCGCATCACGCCCTCGGGGTTCGTGTTCGTGCCCATGGCATAGCTGTAGTTGGCGTGCAGGCGCAGGCGGTCGTTGCCCAGCGGATAAAACTCCACGCCGCCGCCGATGCGCGTCAGCTCCGAGCCCGCCGTCACGGTGTAGTCGCCGGTGTTGTCGGTGTTGTTCACGTCGTAGGTCACCTTCGCAAACAGGTTCACCTTGTCCACGGGCTTGTAAGAAAGTTCGGCCATCACCGAGCAGTCTTTCAGGAAGAAGGTCTGGTGGTCGGTGGCGCGGTTCATGAAGTCGATTTCGGCCTTCAGTTTGTCGGAGAATTTCACCTCGTTGCCGAGCGCGATGTAGTTGATATACTTTCCTTTCTGGTATTCAATCATATTCACCGACCAGAGTGTCGAGAGCCATCCGTGACGTCCCGTCCACAACAGGTTGTAGGCATAGATGTCGCGGTTTTGCGCGTAGCCGCGGAACGGGCTTTCGCACACTTGGAACGTCAGCTTGTCGGCTCCTTTGTTGAAGCCGAGCGTGGCACTTGCACCCCATTCGTAGCACGGAATCATGTTCCAGAACTCTGAGCAGAAATACAGCTCGATGGGTGCGCGGTCGTACTCGTAGCCGCCGATATAGACCACCTGCTTACCGCCCGAGAGCGACAGCCAGTCCGTCGCCTGCCAGTCGAGCATCAGGAAGTCCGTCGCATCGAAGAAGCTGCTGCTCTTGCTGAATTTGTTCAGACGGTGGCGGAAGGCATAGGAAATGTCCTTCGTGATGTTTCCCGTCATCGTGAAGTTCAGGAATTTCCCTTTGAATCCCGTCTCGTCGTCGTTGAGGCTGCCATCGACATACTCGCGCTGATAGTCGCCACGCGCCTCGAATTTCAGGTTCACTTTTTTCCATTCCTGCGCCTGTGCAGCCATGCAAAGGGCTAAGGCACAGCCAATTACTTTCAATCTCATGTTGGTTCTATTGTTTTGGTTTTTAGTTATCTGCGGTTCGGGAGTTCAGGAGTTCTGGAGTTTCAGGGAGTTCAGACATTACGTCCTCCATCACCCATTCTCCATCACCCATCCCCCATTCAGGCCGCAAAGGTAATGCAAATAATTGGAATATTTAAACATTTTGCCAAGAAATTTTCAAAATATTCTCATACGGTCGTTATTAATATTTTTTAACGCAAAAAAATCGTTTTTTTTATTAATGTATGGATATTTTTTTGTAACTTTGCAGCGTTTTTCCTCAAATTGAAGATTATAGTATTGATTTTCAAAGAGTTAGAACAATTTTAATCAATCAGAAGTTAAAAGCGAGGAGTGAAAAATGAGACAACTAAAGATTCAGAAAAGCATTACCAACCGTTCGAGCGAGGCTCTTGACAAGTATCTGGTGGAGATTGGACGTGCACCGCTGATTTCGATTGACGAAGAAATCGAGCTGGCACAGAAAATCAAGAAGGGCGGCCCGGAGGGCGAAAAGGCCAAGGACAAGCTCGTGACGGCCAATCTGCGCTTTGTGGTCTCAGTGGCGAAGCAGTATCAGCACCAGGGACTGACGCTGACCGACCTTATCGACGAGGGCAACATCGGCCTCATCAAGGCTGCCCAGAAGTTCGACGAGACGCGCGGTTTCAAGTTCATCTCCTACGCCGTGTGGTGGATTCGCCAGTCGATTCTGCAGGCCATTGCCGAGCAGAGCCGCATTGTCAGGTTGCCGCTGAATCAAGTGGGTTCGCTCAACAAAATCAACCACGAAATCAACCGATTTGAGCAGGAAAACCACCGTCCGCCATCGGTGGCGGAACTGGCCGAGGCCACAAACCTCGACGAGGAGAAAATCGGACAGTCGATGATGGCCGACGGGCACCACGTGTCGATCGACGCGCCGTTCCAAGACGGTGAAGACAACTGTATGCTCGACGTGATGCCCTCGGGCGACGACAGCCGCACCGACAAGCAGGTGGACCACGAGTCGATGGCACTGGAGCTCAATTCCGTGCTGAACAAGGTGCTCAAGGAGCGCGAAATCACGATTATCCGCGAGTGCTTCGGCATCGGATGTCCCGAAAAGGGCCTCGAGGAAATCGGTGACCGCCTCGGACTCACCCGCGAGCGTGTGCGCCAGATTCGCGAAAAGAGCATCGCCAAGCTGCGCGACTCGGGAAATGCCCGCATCCTGATGAAATACCTTGGGTAAAAAAATTCTTCTTGTAGTGACGATGGCACTGGCCGCACTCGCGACGCATGGTGCCACGAGAAAGGGCGTATCGGGGCCGGACTCGGTACTGTTCAGCCGTGTCTATGCCTATGCCGACAGCACGAGGGCAATACGCCCCGACAGCCTGACCTATGCCTACAGCCGCTTCTCGTTCAGCACCGACCGGCGGAACATCCTGCTGATGGCCGTACCGACGATGTATGGCGTGGCGCGGGGCGACGTGAGGCAGTTTGCCGGCGAGTCCATCAACAAAATCAAGACCGACAGCACGGGAAACGCCGTCGTGGAGCGCGTGGCCGAGGTAAACACCATTCGCCACGGACGAAGTGCGCTATCGGTTGTGACCAAGTTTCTCGCACCAAAAATCTACGACGAAACCATCTTCGAGGGCAACCTGCTCTCGCCCTTCCACCCCAAAAACCATCGGTTCTACAAGTTTCGCTTCATTCACCTCGACACGCAGCGCACGCGCATCACCTTCAAGCCACGGGCCGACAACACACAGCTGGTGTCGGGGCGAGCCACCATCGACAACGCCACGGGCCGCATCACCGAGACCGACCTCTACGGCGAGTTCGACATGATTCGTTTCCGGCTGTCGGTGGAGATGGGAAAGGTCAGGCCACTGCCCCTGCGCTGCAAGCTGCTGAGCAAATTCGAGTTTCTGGGCAGTAAAATATCAGCCATCCACGCCATCGATTATGGCATCGCCCCACCCTCGCTACCCGCCGACAAAACGCTCTCGCTACCCGAAACCGAGGCCCTGATGAATCAGATTCGCCCCGAGCCACTGCCCGAAAACGAGCGGAAAATTATCGAGGCGTACTATCGCGACCACGAGGAGCAAGAGGCACGCCGCGCCGCCGACACCATAGTCGTGGTAAGGAAAAAAGACTTCGCACAAACCATCTGGAACGCCGTGGGAACGCCCTTCATCAATCGCTACAAGTCGAGTTTCGGCCCCAACGACGAAGGCTCGCTGCGCATCAATCCCATCCTGAATCCGCTGTATTTCGGCTATAGCAACAGCAAGGGCATTGTCTATAAGTTCGACATCAGAATGGGCTACCAGTTCACACCCAACCGCGACATCACGATGCGGCTGAAGTCGGGCTACAGCTTCAAGCTGCGACAACTGTATTTCTCGATTCCCGTGCGCTTCAACTACAACAAGCGGCGAAACGCCTTCGTTGCCCTGAACATCGACCACGGACACCATCTCTACAACTCGGAAATCGCAGCCGACTTCCCCACTCAGCTCGTCGATTCGCTCCAAAACGCCGGACTGCGGCTCGATTATTTCCGCGACACGCGCCTCAACCTCTACAACAACTACGACCTCTCCGACTACTGGAGCTTCAACGTGGGACTGAGCTTCCACCGGCGCCAGGGCATCACGCGCAAGGCGTTCGAACTCGTGGGGCTACCCTCGCTCTATCGGTCCACGGCCCCGCGCCTGGAGCTGCAATACCGTCCGCTGGGCTGGAAAGGTCCCGCGCTGACTCTCGACTACGAGCGCGGCATCAAAGGCTTTCTCGGCTCCGATGCTGATTTTGAGCGGTGGGAGTTCGACGCCTCCTACATCCACGTGCTTCCGCGCCTGCGAAGCGTGTCGATGCGGTTCGGCAGCGGAGTCTATACCAAGAAAGGCTCGCAACGCTACTTCCTCGACTTCTCCAATTTCCGCCAAAACAACCTCTCGGGCGGCTGGAACGACGACTGGAGCGGCGACTTCGAACTGCTGCGAAGCGCGTGGTACAACAGCTCCCGCTACTACGTCCGCACCAACGCCACCTACAGCTCACCGCTGATGCTCACGAGTTGGCTGCCGTGGGTGGGCCACTTCGTTGAGATGGAGCGCGTGTATCTCGGCGCTGTCATAGCCGAGGAGTTGCGGCCGTATGCCGAGGTGGGCTATGGCTTCACCACGCGCTGGGTGTCGGTGGCGGCCTTCGTGGGCAGTCGGAACGGACGCTTCGAGCGCATCGGCTTCGCCTTCGGATTCGAGTTGTTCAGAAGGTGGTGAGGTTTTCGGAAGTCCAAGGAAGGGCGGAACGGAAATTTTTATTCCACCCGATGCGTCGAATCCATTCAATACTCTGATATTCAGGCACTTATATGACAGAACCAAGCAAATATGTGTAAAATTGGTGTAAAAAAGCTGCAACGCTCTGATACCCAGATGTTTATACAGCAAAATGGTCATTTTTGGTGTAAAATCAGTGTAAAAAGAATCGCGAAAAAATTTGGAGGCAACCTTTTTTCATCGTATTTTTGCAGCGACAAAACATTTATTAACACTAAAAATGATTCATATTATGAGAAAAAAACTTAAACTATCTATGTTAGTACCTTTGATTCTATGTGCATCAAATGTATATGGTCAGTTTATCATTCAAAAAGAATTATCACTTGACAATTTAAGCAAAAGTTGGGCAGAGTATCAACAAGATACGAAATATAGCCTGACAAACTTTAGTCGCCGTTATTTTACGGATACGGTTAGCGTCATGGAGATGAAGGAGGCTTTCTATAAAAATAAGGATGTCAAATTTACAAAGTCGCCTTATGCAGGACTTGATTCCGTCAAAAGAATAGGAACTATCGGGGAAAGCGTCATGATATTGTCACCACTGAGAAACCACCCCAAAAAGGAAATCAGAGATTGTCGTGGTGTATGGAATAGATTGGGTTCTTTTAGCCTGGTAGATCTTTTAGACAAGAATGGAGTTTCACAGCAAACTTTGATTAAGAAGATGAAAGATGGGGAACTAAAGAAAATGATGAATGGAGAGATCATCTCACTAAGGGCTCCTCGCTGGTATATGGGCTATGTGGTTTCACCTGCTGCTTGCATGGAAGTTTACGTGGATGGAGAATTATTGAGTAGATCTCCTAGTGTAAACTACTCTGACTTCTTTGCGTATGCAAATCATTATTCTATGGTATTGGATGGAGAATGGTATCATAACGTAAGTGGAGGTGCTCGGTTGCTGGGAGCCCTACAAGGCATGAATACAATGGTGCATGCAAGAACTTCAGAAAAAACATTCTCTGTTTTGTTGTATGCCAAGGCCTATCCAAGAAGTAAAAAAGCTACTTATACGATAGAGCTTTTGTTGCCAGATAACCCTGACAGGGAAACAGATGCATTATTTGCGAGTTTGAAGAGTTTTGTTGAGAGTTTGCCATCAGGATCGTTTGCGCCTTATTATACTACTGATTTTCGTCTTATGACAGGCCGTTATTATAAGGTGACAGTGAATCAATGCGGATGGCTTATTGAAGACTATCTGCAATAAATTTTAAAAATTCCCATTATTTTTTAGACATGACCATCCATTTTGTCAACCCAATTAAAACCCAAATTTTGAATCATCATGAAAAAAAGTTATTGTTTTACCTAATGTTTTTTGTTCTGTTTGTTGGCATATCCTGCTCACGGAGTGCATCTTGTGCAGCAACATCTCGCCCACAAAAAGACACGCTGACAGCTGAATTCGTCGAATACATTGTTGCCATCGACGAAGCAAGAAGAGAAAGGGAGTCATATGATGATGGCATTCCTAGAACGGACCACCTTATCGGCGGTTTCGTCCCCTTTTCATTGGTATTCATCAACGGTGAAAGATGCCACGATTTTCCTGAGGCACTGAAAGACGGCCATCTCAGGGAGCTTACCATTGATGAGTTGAAACGAATACTTAAAAAAAAGAATTATATGCTTGACGGCGTAAAAATCTTGAAAAACGAAAAATCGTTGGAAAAATATCGCAAGGGAGGATTCGTAGTTAGTGGTGCTGAAAACTGGTTAAAGATAGTCTATGAAATCAAGGCTCACCTTATCGACCCAAAAGGGGAGATCTACAACAATGTGTGGAAACGTTCCGAATTTCCCGGCGGTAACGAGGCGTATAAAGCATTCCTCGAAAAAAATGTCCGTCACCCCAAAGAAATGTTTAACACAGGCGTTCACGGCTTCGTCGATGTGGAGTGTGTTATCGAAAAAGACGGGACAATTGAGATACAAAAAGCCTATCCTTATTTAAAAGATAAGTCGGGCAATCCGTGCCTCGATTCCACGATTATAAAACGATACGAACAAGAGGCGTTGCGAGTCATCGAAAAAATGCCCCGATGTGAGCCCGGAAGAAAAGAAAATGGGGAGAAAGTTCGTGTTAATCATAGTATTGCTATAATCTTTGACGAAAAAGTAATATAAATCTTCAACACAACGACAGAATCAATGAAAAAATTATATTGTTATGAAAAAAACTATTTTAGCTTTATTTTCTCTACTTTTAGCGAATATTCCAATGCAGGCGCAAGAAAAAGTTGAGACTATTTTAGTCGAGAATCTTTCAGAATATCTGAAACAGAATAATATCTCAGAGTTTTATTTTGAGAAATTTGGGGAAGTTTTAAAGAATCATCACATCACCTATACGCCTAATGAAAAATGGATTGTTGAATCATCCGATTTATGTTCTGTGGCAGGGGGGAAAGCAGCCTTTGCTACAGCTGAAAGTCTAGCTCTCGTATTCATTCCAGGATTTGGATGGGCAGTTTCGCTTGGATTAGGACTTGTAGAACAACTTATTTTTGATTAACTATGCTACTCTGTAACTATTTATTTGTCAAAGGCTATCAACTTGGCATTAAGACCAGAAACTATGACAATTGCCCGATTCTCGGGGGAATTGGTGTCGTGGCGTGGTGGATAACATGCATTTTAGGAGGAGCTTCATTATTAACATCACATTTTTTTCATATTACACTTATGCCACGGACAAACCGCTATGTTTATGGTATAGCTTTGATAGGTACGCTGACAATTTTTTATGCATATAAAGGGCGCGGTCATAAATTGGTCAAGCGATATGAGCAAAAGCGGCATCCATTTTACCATCTAAGCCCTTACATTGTCGTACCCATCGCTTTTTTGTTGTCGTTGGGATTCCTGATATTTGCGGGAGAGCTTTATAACTCATAAATCCTTCATTCGTATGAATATCGGATTCTTGTCATCACTAAATCCTTATCATATTTGTTTATAAATTATCTTCAAAAAAATACACATTATGAAACAAAATCATATTGGAGGATTTGCCTCTTTTTTTCTGGTATTGTTATTGGGTTTACTTCTGCAGAGTTTACAATGTAGTAAGCGAACGAATAATATAGGGCAAGCGAGAAAATACTCACAAGATAGTATATCAAAGGCTGTTATGCATAAAAACAAAGTGTTTACGGAATATGAGGAAATGCCAAAATTTCCTGGCGGTGAAGATGCTATTAAAAAGATTGTCAAGGAAAATATTCGTATTCCTGAAAAAGTTGCAAAGGCAGGCGTTCATGGCAGAATTATCATTTCCTTTGTCGTTATGAAAAACGGTTTTATTGATTTGGAGAAAGACCATGTGCGATATTATAATCGTTTAAAAGACAAATCGGGTAATCCGTGCAACGATTCTACTCTTATCAAACTATGCGAAGATGAAGCCTACCGAGTACTTACATGGATACCGAGATGGATTCCTGGCAAACAAAATGGAGAACCTATTGATGTAAAGTTTAGTTTACCAATAGTGTTTGGAAATTAAGTTTTCAATATGTTTGAAAAATCAACCCAATCAAAACCCCAAATTTTGAATCATGATGAAAAAAAGTTTTTTCTGCGCAGCAATGTTGCTGCTGTTGAGCAAGTATGGAATGGCCCAGTGTTTTCCCGTTGATACCGCCAAACTAAATCGGAGTTTTAGGGAAGTGTCAAAGCTACCGAACACCTTAGAACGCCAGAAAGCATTTTTCGATGCGTTCCCCAGTAACTGGAGGGAGTTCATAGGTACGTACCAGTATGTGCCTGAAAATAACTATGATTTAACCATGTACGGCCACGCATTCGAGCACATCGAAGCCCTCAAAACAAAAGTAACGCTGGTAGAGGACTCCGTTTACTGCGAAAAATTGGTGCATATTGCCATCAGGATGCCGTATGAGGCCGATGCACCGAACCATTTCCAATCGTTGCTGCACAACGTGATGTGGCGCAAGATGGATGGAATGCTCAATGCAATTTCCAAACTGCGCAAAGGTTATCAAATGCAGTTCTGGCAGTTCTACTGGTCGAATCCCGTGAAGAGCAAGAATCTGGAAACGGAATATCAGCGTTTGCTGAAACTGAATTCCGACACCCATCCCGAACAAATGAAAACAATGGAAATCGCGTTCCAGTATTTCTACGACGGCGTGAATATTGACGGGGGATATCGTTTTTAACGAAATTTAAGGGTGCAAATTCCGCAGTTTTTCGTTATCTTTGTAAAATCAAACAAACCAAAATAAACCAATATGAAAACAAGAATCCTCGTAGCCACACTTCTGATGCTGGCACTGCCGATGACGGCGAAAAACAAGAAAGACGGAAATAAGTTTGCTGAACAAAAACAACGGCTGACGGGAATCTGGCAGCAATGCCTTCCGATGACGACAAACGACGGAGGACGCCAAATCAGATTTTTGCCGCATTTCAAAATCCTTTCCAGCGACGGCACATTCTGCAATATGTCGCAGGCAAGTTCGGTGGCGCCAGCCGCACTTTTTGCAACTGGCGAATGGCGCATCACGTCGGACAGCACTTTCGTGGAACACCTTGCGACCAATGCCAATAGCGTTTACGAGGGCAAAGACAACGAGCTGACCTTCCGCCTTCCGATGGGCAATCAAGTTCTCGAAGTTTTCTACACGATGCCAGGCGACACAAGGCGGATTCGCGAAGCGTGGATTCGTGTGCAGGAAGGCGATGCCGTAGCCATTGCGCAAAAATATTTTGAGCGGCTGAATGGAATCCAATCAGACGGAAACAATACCCTGAGAAATCAACAAAACCTCATCATCGAGGAACCGCAGGGGTCGGACGAAAATCTTTCGCTGACCGAGAACCCGCGCGGCATCTACAAACTGATGGCAATCAAAGGCGGCAGGCAGGACATCGACCCCTATCCCCACGATGTCTATAAAATCTGCACCGATAGTGTCACGATGAGAATGACAATGTTAGGAGGCCCCAACAAAATGTTCAGAATCGACCACTCCGACCCCGAAGTGCTCAACTACACGGGCGAACGCTCCGAGGCCGACAAAACCGACAAGTCGGTTCGCATCTTCGACAGCAATGCCGAGCGTTTCACGCTGAAATGGTGGAGTATGCTTCAAAACAGTGCCTATTACCCCTACAACAACTGGGGTTATGAGTACTACGAGTCGGGAAAATACTCCGAAGCAGCCAAACCTATTGCCGAGGTGCTGACGAGCGCCCCCGCCCGAGACCCGAACAATCCGCTCATCGGCACGTGGCAGTACGCCTTGAAAATAGAAAAAATCGAAGAAACGGGGCAAGACAACTGGATTGAAGAACTGAAAAAGGTTGATAACATGAAAGACATTCTGGCCTATTTCCGCCAGACAGAACCAGGCGAGCCGAAACAGTATCAAGTATATACTCCATCGCATTTTTTCACAATGAGGATGCTTGATAACATGAAAGAAATGATGGGAGCCTACGATAACGTCATTTACAACGGCAAAGAATCGGTCACTGCGCCTGGTGGTGAGGTTATGGAAATCCATTGGCTGACCGACGATGCTTTCGCCATTAAACAACAGATGGGAAACAAAGTGCTTTACCGAATTTGGGAGCGTGTTACGGACAACGATTCGATGCTCAGCCGCATTGGACGTCATTTCCTCAACGGAAACAAGCCTAAATGAACCGAACAAATTATTTTGAAAAATGAAAACAAACCACCTTCGGCGTTTCGCCACGATTCTTTTCCTCTCGTCAGCTATCTTTCTGACGATGGTTTCCTATTCGCAGAATGCAAATCATTCAGAGGAATCTTGCGCACAAGAGGACACGGTGGTCGCAAAAAAAATTGTGTATCTGCCAGACTCGCTCGAAATCAAGTCGCAGGACGAATTGTTGGATTTGAATACGCCCATCGGTGGTGAAATTCCCACCTCTTTGGTCTTAATTAACGGAAAAAGCAGTGGTGGCTTTCCTGATGACCATTTCGAGAATGGAGCTATCAAACCATTTTCTGCCAAAGAATTAAAAGAAATTCTCAAGAGAAAGAATTTTATTCTTGACGATGTTAAAATCGTGAAAGACGAAAAGTCACTCGAAAAATATCAGCGGGAATTTGGCAGTTGTTGCCATAAAATTAAAATCGTCTATGAAATCAAGGCTCACCCCGTCAATCAAAAAGGGGAAATTTATGAGGTAGAAGCTCAAATGCCCTTTTTTCCTGGCGGCGAAAAGGCTTTGATGGCGTTCATTGACCAAAATATCCGTTATCCTAAAAAGATGATTCAAGATAGCGTTCACGGAAGGGTCATTGTTTATTGCATTATTGAAAAAGACGGGAGCATCGAAGAATACGGAATCGCCAATAACCTCTTGAAAGACAAATCGGGCAATCCGTGTACCGATTCCGCCATCAAGAAACAATGTGAACAAGAGGCATTGCGACTCGTCAAAATGATGCCGCGATGGGAGCCGGGCAAAAAGGTAAACGGAGAACCTGTGCGTGTGAGATACAATATTCCCGTCAATTTCGATAGTTTTTCATTATGATAAAAGAAAGTTCGCGTAAATCATAATATTGCCAGCCATTATCTTCGATAAAAAAGTTTCGCAAGTGATGTCGCCAGACATGCAAAATAAACGTCTAAGAATATAAATTCCAAATATTTTTAGTAATTTTGCAGCAGCCAAACTTTTGAAAAATGAACAATCGGAATCATTCGTCGGGGGAGATGGCTCCTCTGACTGTCTATCGCGCCAGTGCGGGCTCGGGAAAAACCTTCCGGCTGACCGTGCACTACATCAAGCTGCTCGTGGCCGACCCCTCGGCCTACCGCCGCATCCTTGCCGTCACCTTCACGAACAAGGCCACCGAGGAGATGAAAATGCGCATTCTCACGCAACTCTACGGCATCAGCCACCGCTGCAACGACAGCGACACGCAGAGCTATCTGCAAAGAATCGTCGAGGAAACGGGCCTCGGCGAAGAAACCGTGCGCGAGCGGGCAGGCATAGCGCTGGGCTACCTGCTCCACAACTACAGCTACTTCCGCGTGGAAACCATCGACTCGTTTTTCCAGAGCGTGCTGCGCAACCTCGCCCACGAACTCGACCTCACGGCCAACCTGCGCGTGGAGCTGAACGACCGCGAGGTGGAGCAACTGGCCGTGGATGAACTCATCGACAGCCTGAACTCGCAGAGCCGCGAACTGACGTGGATTCTGGAATACATCCGCGAGAATATGGAAGACGACAAGTCGTGGAACGTCATCGGAGCCATCAAACGCTTCGGCGAAAACATTTTCAAGGACATCTACAAGCAGGAACACGGCCAGCTGAACCAAGTGCTGCACCAGTCCGACTTCTTCGCGAGGTATTCCGGACAACTGAAAAAAATCAAACGCGAGTCGAGAGAGAGCATGCTGCGCCTGGCCGACGAGTTTTTCGAGAAACTCGAGCAGTGCGGCCTCAGCGTGAGCGACTTTGCCAGCGGCGAGCGAGGCGTTTGCGGCTATTTCGTGAAACTCAGGAAAGAGATTTTCGACGACAAGCTGCTCACGAAAACCGTTGTGGAAGCCTTCGACAACCCCTCGAAATGGCTGAAAAAGGCCGACCAAGTGATTGGAAACCCACTCGGCAACGCCGTGGACGACATTTTCCAACCGCTGCTACTCAAAGCCGAGCGCAACCGCATCAGGCTGTTCAAGCTCTACAAGTCGGCCGACCTCACGCTGCGCCACCTGAACCAGCTGCGACTGCTCAACAGCATCGACGAGCGCGTCCACGAGATGAACAAAACGGCCAACCGCTTCCTGCTGAGCGACACGCAGGCCCTGCTCAACGCACTCATCCAAGACTCCGACTCGCCCTTTATCTTCGAGAAAATCGGCACGCAAATCGACCATATCATGATCGACGAGTTTCAAGACACGAGCACCATCCAGTGGCAGAACTTCAAGGTGCTGCTCAAGGAGTGCATGAGCCGAAGAAACTCGCAAAACCTCATCGTGGGCGACG
>DFHC01000167.1:22674-34306 GCA_002372575.1 bacterium UBA3734
ATCGTGGGCGACGTGAAGCAGAGCATCTACCGCTGGCGCTCTGGCGACTGGCGACTGCTCAACGACATTGAAAGCCAGTTCAGCGAAGAGCAGCTCAAAGCCGACTCGCTAAAGGAGAACCGCCGCTCGGCACTGCGTGTCATCCAGTTCAACAATGCCTTTTTCAACGTAGCGAAAAGCGTCGAGGAAGCAGCCATCGCCGAAGAAAACGAGGCCGGCGCACGCCAACTCGCCAAAGCCTACAGCGACGTGGAGCAGCTGACCAACGCCTGCCAGAACCACGGCGGATTTGTGCACGTGGAGCTGTTCGCAGGCGACGACTACACGGAAAAAACACTCGAAAAAACCCGCAAAGCCATCGAAAATCTGCTCCAAAACGGCTCGCAGCCGAAAGGCATCGCCATTCTCGTGCGCTCGAACAAAACGATTCAAGCCATCGCCGACTACCTGAGCAAGGAGATGCCCGAGGTGCCGCTCGTGTCAGACGAAGCCTTCCGGCTCGACGCGTCGATGGCAGTGAACGTGCTCATAGAGGCACTGAGAGCCCTCTCGCAGCCCGAAAATCAGGTGGCGAGGGCCTATCTGGCGAAGGTTTATCAGCTGAACGTGCTCGCCAAGCCCATCGGCGAGGACGAAATCTTCCGCGACATCGAACAAATCGACCAGTTCCTGCCGCAACCCTACGTCCACGAAAGCGAAACGCTGCGCTCGATGCCCGTTTATGACCTCTGCCAGCAGCTCTATCGCATCTTCAAACTCGACGCCATTGGCGGCCAGACAGCCTATCTCTGCGCATTCTACGACATTCTGAACAAGTTCGTGGCCGACAACCTGGCCAGCGTGGAGACCTTCCTCGAGGCATGGGACGAAGACCTGCACGAGAAAACCATCCAAGGCACCGACATCGACGGCATCCGCCTGCTCACCATCCACAAGAGCAAGGGACTGGAATACGAAACCGTGCTGATGCCCTTCTGCGACTGGCGACTGGAGCTCTCGAACCTCATCTGGTGCAAGCTCTCTGACGACGACACCCCCTTCAACGAGCTCCCCATCGTCCCCATCGACTACAGCGCCTCGCAGATGCGCGGAACCATCTTTGATGCGCACTATCAGGACGAACACCTGCAAAACACCGTCGATAACCTCAACCTGCTCTATGTTGCCTTCACACGCGCACGGCAGAACCTGTTTGTATGGGGTAAGAAAGACACGAAAGGACTCCGCTCGCACGTCATCGGGCAGGCACTCCAAGAAGTGGCTGAAATGCTGAACGACAGCGAGTTGCGCGACTACGAGACTGGAACCATCTTCACCTATGGAGAACTCACGCAAATAGAGAAAAACGACGTAAAAAAATCTGAAAACGCCTTTAGGAAACCCACCGAAAACCTGCCCATCGGCATCCAAGCCTTTGAAAACAAGGCGAATTTCAAGCAGAGCAACGACAGTCGCACATTCCTTGACAGCGAACACGCCGACGAGCAGCAAAACACCTACATCCACCTCGGAAACGTGCTCCACGCCATCTTCTCGACCATCCGCACTGCCGACGACATTCCGCAGGCCCTGCGACAGCTGCAGAGCGAGGGAATCCTCTACGACGAGCAACTCACCCCCGAGAAACTCACACAAATGCTGACAAAACGGCTCAACGACCCGCGCGTGGCCCATTGGTTCTCCCATCGCTGGCAGCTCTTCAACGAATGCACCATCCTCTATACCGACCCCATCAACGGCAGCGTGAAAGACAAACGACCCGACCGCGTGATGACCGACGGCAAGGAAACCATCGTCGTGGATTTCAAGTTTGCCAAACCCGACGAAGACCACCACCAGCAGGTCAGGAAATACGTGGAATTGCTTCGCGAAATGGGACTCCCGAACGTCAGGGGACACCTCTGGTACGTCTATAGCAACAAAATCGAAGATGTTCACTAAATCAGCACCGAAACGATGAAAACATTCCTACAATACGTCGCCCAAGACATCCTTGCAAAACATGGAACGAACCTCGCGCAGACCGCCGTCGTGTTCCCTAACAAGCGAGCTGCGCTCTTCCTCAACCAATACCTCGCGCAGCAGGCCGGAAAGCCCATCTGGAGCCCGTCCTACACCACCATCAGCGACCTTTTCCGACAGCAGAGCCCGCTTGCCGTGGCCGACTCCATCAAACTCATTTGCGACCTCCACAAGGTCTATAACGACATCACAGGACGAGGCGAAACCCTCGACCAATTCTACGGCTGGGGCCAGATTCTGCTCGAAGACTTCGACGACATCGACAAGAACCTCGCCGACGCACAAAAAGTGTTCGCCAACATAGAAGACCTCCACGAGCTCGACAGCGTCGCCTACCTCAGCGAAGAGCAAAAAAGACTGCTCGAACAGTTTTTCGGCAATTTCAGACAAGGGCAGAACACCGAGCTCAAGCAGAAATTCCTCACGCTCTGGAACAAACTCAGAGACGTCTATGAAGCCTTCAACCAACGCCTTGAACAACAAGGACTTACCTACGAAGGAGCACTCTACCGACGCGTGGTGGAAAGCGAGGAAAACGATTTCAAATACGAGCGATACATCTTCGTGGGCTTCAACCTGTTGCAAAAGGTGGAGCAGCAACTTTTCAAACGCCTGAAACAAGAGGGAAAAGCCCTTTTCTACTGGGATTTCGACCGTTATTATCTACAAAGCGAACACGAGGCCGGCCACTACATCCGCCAATACCTCGACCGCTTTCCCAACGAACTCGACAACACCGACGCCGACATCTACGACAACCTCACGAAGCCAAAGGAAATCACCTACGTTTCCGCACCCACCGAGAACGTGCAGGCTCACTACATTGCACACTGGTTGCGCGAAGAGGGGCGCAAGCGCATCGAACTGAAGCAGGAAACGGCCATCGTGCTCTGCAACGAGAACCTGCTGCAAGCCGTCACCCATTGCCTGCCGCCCGAGGTTGAGAGCGTGAACATCACCACGGGCTATCCGCTCGCGAAAACGCCCTTCGCATCGTTGCTCAATGCGCTGCTCAAGTGGGTTGGCATGCCTACGCAGAAAAACGAACGACAACTCCGGCAGCATCCCTATGCGCACTTCTTCGCCGAGTCGGAGGAGTTGATGCAAAGGCCGTCGGACACGTCGATTGCAACGCTCAGCCAGTGGCTCACCGACATCGTCAGGCACATCGGCACGCACTCCGACAATAGCGATGACGCGTTCTTCACCGAAGCCCTCTTCCGCACCTATACGCTGCTGAACCGCCTGCGCCAACTCATTCTCGACGGCGACCTCGACACCAACGCCGCCACATTCCAGCGACTGCTCAACCAGCTCATCGCCTCTACCACCATCCCCTTCCACGGCGAACCCATCGAGGGACTGCAGGTGATGGGACTGCTCGAAACGCGAAATCTCGACTTCAAGCATCTGCTCGTCCTCTCGTGCAACGAAGGAAACATCCCGCAGAAGCTCAACAGCCCGTCGTTCATCCCCTACTCCATCCGAAAAGCCTACGGACTGACCACCATCGACCACAAAACCTCAATCTACGCCTATTATTTCCACGCGCTCCTGCAACGGGCCGAAGACGTCACCATCGTCTATAACAAGACAACCGAAGAGGGAAAACAGAGCGAAATGAGCCGATTTATGCTGCAACTGATGAGCCAGGAGGAATTCCGACACATCCAGCAAAAAACGCTCGTGGCACCCGTGGCAACACCAAAGACAAAGACCGAAATAACGGCAGACGAGGCGAAAACCTTGCCGTTCGAGGCCGAAATGCTCTCGCCCACCGACCTCGGACGCTATCTGCGCTGCCCGCGACAATTCTACTACAGCAAGGTGGCAGCCATTCCACAGCCCGACCAAGACGAAGACTCGCTCGACAACCGACTCTTCGGAAACGTGTTTCACAAGGCGGCGCAGCTGCTCTACGACGGGCTTTCGCAAGACGGCAGCATCAAAAAAGACGACATCGCGGCTGTGCTCAAAGACCCTCGGAGAATTGAAAACATCGTCAGCGAGGCGTTTCGCGAAGAGAAAGCCGTCATCAACAATCGCATCTCGCCGCTCCACCACGCCGTCATCACCGACTATCTGCGTCGGCTACTCACCATCGACCAGAAGCTCGCACCCTTCAGCATCATCGGCAACGAACACCGCGTGCGGGCGCAGTATAGCGTGGACGGACGGAAAATCGTTATCGGAGGCATCATCGACCGCCTCGACCTCGTTACCGACAGCAACGGAGAGCGTCGCATCCGCGTGGTCGATTACAAGACTGGCTCGCAGCCACAGCAGACCGTGGCCTCGGTGGAGGAGATTTTCGACCCCGCCTGCATCACGAAAAAGCACAGCGACTACTTCCTGCAAACCATGCTCTACGCCACCATCGTGTTACAGAATCACGAGGGGAAATACCCGTCGCTGCCCGTGGCGCCCGCGCTCATCTTCATCCAGCACACCGCTGGCGACGACTACGACCCCACGCTCGTGGTCAACCACCAGAAAATCAGCGACATCAGAGCCTGCCAGCCCACCTTCGGCGAGCATCTGCAAGGGCTCCTCAGCGAAATTCTCAACCCCGAGAATCCCTTCACACCCACCGACGAGCAGAAGCGCTGCACGTATTGTCCGTATAAAAAAATCTGTAAATCATAACGTTTTTCGCCTTTTCTCTTTGTCCTGAGCCCAATTTTTAGTAATTTTGCCGTCTCATTTATCAGAATCGACAATTTTAACTCAAAAAGAGGAAAAATCCAAGGACAATGAAGGTATTGAAGTTCGGCGAGACATCCGTCGGAACGCCTGAAATCAGGCAGGTTGTCAGACAAGTGATAGCACGCGAAGGCGACGGCGAAGTGATTGTTGTCGTGGGTACGACCGATGCAGAGGTCATCAACGAGATTCTCCCCCACTCCGTCTGTTGCGACGCGATTGATTTCATGCGCACAGAAAGCAAGAGCGGCAAGCAGATTCTCGACATCGCACTCACCTATCGGCTGTTGCGCGAGTGCGTGAAAAACCTGACTGACGCACCGCTGGTGATTACCGCCGACGGCATTGCCCGCGACCGCGACACGCTCGCCCCCACCGACCTGGGACGTGGCGCCAGCGACTACACCGCCGCCATCGTGGCCGCCGCACTCGACGCCACCGAACTGCAAATCTGGACCGACGTCGATGGCTTCATGACTGCTGACCCGCGCGTCATCAGCAACGCCTATACCATCGCCGAACTCACCTATCTTGAGGCGATGGAACTGAGCAATTTCGGAGCCCGCGTCATCTATCCGCCGACCATCTATCCGGCCTTCGTCAAAAGCATTCCCATACACATTCGCAACACGTTCCGCCCCGAGGCCGCCGGCACCGTTGTGAAGGCACAGACGAGCAACGACGGCAAGCCCATCAAAGGCATTTCCAGCATCAGCCACACGAGCACCATCAACGTGGCAGGACTGTCGATGGTGGGTGTGATTGGTGTGAACCAGCGCATTTTCACGGCCTTGGCCAACCACCAGATTTCCGTGTTTATGGTGGCGCAGGCATCGTCGGAGAGTTCCACGACCATCGCCGTGCGAAAGGAAGATGCGCCGATTGCCGCGCGCGTGCTCAACGACGAGTTCGACAAGGAAATCAAAGCGGGATCAATGTTCCCGATGCAGGTGGAAAACGACCTTGCCACCATCGCCATCGTGGGCGAGAACATGAAACACATACCGGGCATTTCAGGAAAACTCTTCAGCACACTCGGGCGCAGCGGCATCTCTGTCACAGCCTATACGCAAGGCGCTCAGGAAACGAACATCTCGTTCATCGTCAGGCAGTCGCAGCTCCAGAAAGCCATCAGCCTGCTCCATGACGCCTTTTTCCTCTCGGAATACAAGGAACTGAACCTCTTCATCTGCGGTGTAGGAACCGTGGGCAGTCGCCTTATCGACCAGCTGCACGCACAGCAGCAGTCGTTGCAGGAACACTCGCGACTGAAACTCAACGTCGTGGGCATTGCCAACTCGAAACGTGCCATTTTCAACCCCGAAGGCCTCCCGCTCGACAACTACAAACAACTGCTTGCCGAGAGCCAGCAGAGCTCTTCGCCAGCCTCGCTGCGCGACAACGTCATCAAGCTGAACCTCTTCAACAGCGTGTTCGTGGACTGCACAGCCAGCAGCGACATCGCCTCGCTCTACGGCCAACTGCTCGAGCACAACGTGAACATCGTCACGGCAAACAAGATTGCGGCCTCGTCGTCGTATGAAAACTACTCGCACCTGAAGCAGGCAGCACTGCACCGAGGCGTGAAATTCCTGTTCGAAACGAACGTGGGCGCCGGACTGCCCATCATCGGCACCATCAACGACCTCTGCAACTCGGGCGACCGCATCCTGCGCATCGAGGCCATTCTCTCGGGCACGCTCAACTTCATCTTCAACGCCCTCGCACCCGACGTAACGCTCTCTGAAGCTGTGCGACAGGCGCAACAACAGGGCTACAGCGAACCCGACCCCCGCATCGACCTCTCGGGCACCGACGTCGTCCGCAAGCTCGTCATCCTCACGCGCGAGGCCGGCTATCCCATCGAGCCCACCGAGGTGGTGCAAAGCCCTATTCTACCCGAGGAATTTTTCCGCGGCTCGCTCAACGATTTCTGGCAGCAACTGCCACGTCTGGATGCCGATTTCGAGGCACGCCGACAGCAGCTCGAAGCACAAGGACAGCGGCTGCGCTACGTCGCCACGATGGAAGACGGGCGGGCGCGCGTGGAACTCCGCGCCGTCGCCGCCAACCATCCGTTCTACAACCTGCAGGGCTCAAACAACATCGTGATGCTCACCACACAACGCTACCACGAACACCCCATGCTCATCCAGGGCTACGGAGCAGGTGCCGACGTCACCGCTGCCGGCGTTTTCGCCAACGTGATGTCGATTGCAAACATCTGACTTTTTTCTATTTTCCGAAAAAACGTACGAAATATCCCAAAACATTTTGTCGTTCGAGAGAAAATTGCTAAATTTGCCACACGAAAACCGCAAATGGGAAACAACGTCCCGTGAACGGGAAATGACGAGCCCTAAACAATGCAATACATTGCGCTTCCTGACGAGAAAACACGCCGACTGAGCTTCTATCTGGCGATGGAGGAATACGTGGCGCGACGGCTGAACACCGCCGACGACTGCTTCTTCATGTGGCAGGTGAAGCCCACGGTCATCTTCGGGCGAAACCAGCTCATCGAAGCCGAGGTAAACCTCGAATTTTGCCGGAAAAAAGGTATCGAGACCTATCGCCGGAAAAGCGGCGGCGGATGCGTGTATGCCGATATGTCGAACGTGATGTTTTCATACGTGACGCGCGACGAGCAGGTGAACTTCACCTTCAACCGCTACATCAACATGATTGCCCTGATGCTCTGCAAACTGGGCGTAGAGGCAAAGACGAGCGGGCGGAATGATATTCTGATTCGAGGAGCGAGGAGCGAGGAGCGAGGAGTGGAAGGCGACTGGCGAAAGGTGTCGGGCAACGCGTTCTACCACGTTCCGGGCCACAGCATCGTCCATGGCACCATGCTCTACGACACCTGCATGGAAAACATGGTGGGTTCCATCACGCCGTCGGACGAGAAACTCGTGAGCAAGGGCGTGAAAAGCGTGCGGCAGCACATCGCCCTGCTGAAGGACCACATCGGCCTCTCGCTCGGCGAGTTCAAGGCGTTTGTGCGCCAGAACCTCTGCCACGACGAAGTCATGCTCACGCAAGACGACATCGCCGAAATCGAGGAAATCGAGCGTGAATACCTGAGCGAGGAATTCATCTACGGCCGCAATCCGGCCTACACCACCGTGCGCCGCGAGCGCATCGAGGGCGTGGGCGAGCTGGAGGTGAGAATGGAGGTGAAGGGCAACGTGATTCGCAGCCTGAACCTCGTGGGCGACTATTTCCTCGTGGGCGACCTCGACAACGCCGTGCTGAAACCGCTCCGAGGCGCAGCGCTCGGCCGCGAGAGCCTTGAGAAGGCACTTCCAGAGCGGCTCGACAACATCATCCTGAACCTGCAGCGAGAGGACTTTATCGGGTTGATATTGAAGCCTCTCCCCAGCCCGCTCCAAAAGGAGGGGAGTGAAAGAGAAGTGAAAGAGAAGTGAAAGGGACAAATGTCTGAAACTCCTGAACTCCTAAACAGTCATCGTAAAAGTAAATATGATAGAAAATAAACATTATTAAACAAATCTCCCCTCCCTTTGGAGGGGTTGGGGGAGGCTTTAAAATTAAAGAAAAATGGAAAAAAAGACCTGTCTCTACGACAAACACGTGACATTGGGCGCCCAGATGTCGCCTTTTGCGGGCTTCATCATGCCCATTCAGTATTCTAACATCACCGACGAGCACCAGGCCGTGCGCCAAGCCTGCGGCGTGTTCGACGTCAGCCACATGGGCGAGGTGCTCATCACCGGCCCCGATGCCGAGCGCTACGTGCAGCACATTTTCACGAACGACGTGGCCGGCGCACCCGACGGACAAGTGTTCTACGGAATGATGTGCTACCCCGACGGTGGCACGGTCGATGACCTGCTGGTTTACAAGATGGGTGCCGAGGAGTTTTTCCTCGTCATCAACGCCGCGAACATTGACAAAGACGTCGATTGGATGAAGCAGCAACTCACGGGCTTCAACGTGAATTTCGAGCATCAGTCAGACTACTACGCCCAGCTCGCCGTGCAGGGTCCCGAGGCCGAGACCGTGGTCGAGGAAGTGCTTGCGCTGGCCTGCAAAGACCTGAAATTCTACACCGCCAAGAAGCTCAACGTGGGCAGCGAGACCATCATCATCTCGCGCACGGGCTACACGGGCGAAGACGGCTTTGAAATCTACGGCTCGCACCAGTTCATCGTCGAAAACTGGGACAAGCTCATCGCCAGCAACCGTTGCAAGCCATGCGGACTGGGCTGTCGCGACACGCTGCGCTTTGAAGTGGGTCTGCCGCTCTACGGCGACGAACTCTCGGCAGAGATTTCGCCCGTGATGGCCGGATTGTCGATGTTCTGCAAGTTCGAGAAAGAGGAATTCATCGGCAAGGAAGCCCTTCAGGAGCAGAAAGCCAACGGCGTCGAGAAGCGCGTCATCGGCATCGAGCTGCAAGACAAGGCCATTCCGCGCCACGGCTATGCCGTGCTGAAAGACGGCGTGCAGGTGGGCGAAGTGACCACGGGCTACCACTGCATTTCCGTCGATAAGAGCGTCTGCATGGCACTCGTCGAGACGGCTCACGCCAAGCTCGGCACCGAACTCGAGGTGCAAATCCGCAAAAAGACGTTCCCGGGCGTGGTGGTGAAAAAACGTTTCTACGACAAACACTACAAAAAATAATTAACTTAAGCTTCGGAGGTACGGAGGTACGTGGGTACGAGAATACCCTCTGTAACAGAACGTTCAAATCACCAAAACCATTCTCGCACCCTCAGCCTCGAAGAGGCTGACCTTCGCACCCTCGTACCACCGATTCGTTGAGGATGTGAAATATCCGAAACTTCAATAATTAACAATTTAAATTCAAAAAAACTATGGCAAAAGTAATTGAAGGACTCTACTACTCGGAGTCGCACGAATACATCAGAGTAGAAGGTGACTATGGTTTCATTGGTATCACGGACTATGCACAGGCAGCCCTGGGGGCTGTGGTCTATGTCGATATGCCGGAGGTGGACGACGAGGTCGAGGCTGGTGAGGAGTTTGGTGCCGTGGAGAGCACAAAGGCTGCCTCCGAACTCATGTCTCCCGTCAGCGGAACAGTCGTCGAGGTCAATGAGGCACTGGAGGATCAGCCCGAACTGGTCAACGAGGATGCCTACGCGAACTGGATTATCAAGGTCGAGCTCTCCGACAAGTCGGAACTTGACAGTCTGATGGACGCTGCCGCTTACGAGAAGTTCTGTGAGAAGTAAATGGTTGTTTACGGTTTACGGTTTACAGTTTACAGTTGATATGACTGGAGGTTGTATTCCTGTGGCAGAAGTAATCATCTGTAAACCGTAAACTGTAAACAGTAAACAAGAAAGACGATTATGAACTACAAATATTTCCCGCATACGGAGGATGATCTGCAGGCGATGCTCGAGAAGGTGGGCGTGAAGTCGCTTGATGACCTCTATGCCCAGATTCCCGACGGCATCCGCTTCAAGGGCGACTACGATCTCCCTTCGGAGATGAGCGAACTCGAGGTGCGCCAGCTCTTCGAGCGTCTCGGCTCACAAAACAAACAACTGACCTGCTTTGCTGGCATGGGCGTCTATGACCACTATACGCCTTCCGTCATTCCCAGCCTGCTTCAGCGCTCTGAGTTCCTGACGTCCTATACCCCGTATCAGGCAGAGATCTCGCAGGGCACGCTTCACTATATCTTTGAGTACCAGTCGATGATGGCCGAGCTGACGGGCATGGACGTATCCAACGCCTCGATGTACGACGGCACGACGGCTGCCGCCGAGGCGATGATGATGGCCGTGGCGGCTGGTAAGAAGGTGAACAAGCTGCTGGTGTCGGGCACCATCGACCCGAAGACCTATGCCGTGATGGCCAACTATGCGCTCCATCAGGGCATCACCATCGAGATGGCTGATGCGAAGGACGGTGTCACCGACTTCGACGACGTGAAGGCGCGGCTTGCCAAGGGTGGCTATGCCGGCGTGTTCGTCCAGCAGCCCAATGTCTATGGCATCGTAGAGGATTTCACGGGCTTTGCCGAGGCCTGTCATGAGCAGAAGGCACTCTTCATCATCGACAGTGTGGCTGCCGACCTCGCCCTGCTGAAGACACCGGGCGAGTGGGGAGCCGACATCGCCGTGGGCGACGCGCAGAGCCTGGGCATCCCCATGTCGTTCGGCGGTCCTTACGTGGGCTATCTCTGCTGCACGGAGAAGCTCATCCGCAAGATGCCGGGCCGTATCGTCGGTATGACTAAGGACACGCGCGGACAGCGTGCCTTCGTACTGACTCTTCAGGCCCGCGAACAGCATATCCGTCGTCAGAAGGCCACGTCGAACATCTGCTCCAACCAGTCGCTGATGGCACTCTGGGTCACGGTCTATATGGCGCTCATGGGGCGCCAGGGTCTGAAGGAGGCTGCTGAACGCTCCTATGCCGGGGCGCACTATCTCTGCGACGAGCTGCTCAAGACCGGCCACTTCTCGCTGGCCTACGACAAGCCTTTCTTCAATGAGTTCTATGTGAAGTACGACGGTGATGCCGAGGTGCTGAGTCAGCGTTTTGTCGAGGCTGGCTTCCTCGGTGGTGTCACGTTCGAAGAGGGATTCCTCTTTGCCGTCACCGAGAAACGTACCAAGGAAGAAATTGATAACCTCGTAAAGATAACTGCCTTATGAACAACCGACTATACGGAAACCTGATTTTCGAACTCTCCAAGGAGGGACGCAAGGGCTACAGCCTGCCGAAAAACAACTTCGGCGACTACCAGCTGCCCGCAGAGCTGCGCCGCAAGGAGGATGCCGCCCTGCCCGAATGTGACGAACTGACGGTGGTGCGCCACTATACCAATCTCTCTAACAACAACTTCGGTGTCGATACCGGCTTCTATCCGCTTGGGTCGTGTACCATGAAGTATAAT
>DFHC01000022.1 GCA_002372575.1 bacterium UBA3734
TTAACTCTTTAACTTTTTAACCCTAAAACAGACACCTCTCAAACCTGCCCTCCTTGCATTCATACACCTTTCCGGGGTATTTGTCGAGCATCGGAATGTTGTGGGTGGACATAATCACCGCCGTGCCTTTCTGCGTGATTTCGCGCAGCAGAGCCACGATGTTCGAGGCCGTCTCGGGGTCGAGATTGCCCGTGGGCTCGTCTGCCACAATCATTTTCGGCGTGTTCAGCAGGGCGCGCGCAATGGCGATGCGCTGCTGTTCGCCACCCGACAGCTCCGACGGCATTTTCGTTTTCTTCTCGCTCATGCCCACAGCCGCGAGCACCTCGTCGATGCGCTCGGCAATGGCCGTCTTGTCTTTCCAGCCCGTCGCCTTGAGCACGAAGCGCAGGTTTTTCTCCACCGAGCGGTCGTGCAGCAGCTGGAAATCCTGGAAAATGATGCCCAGCTCCTTGCGCAGGGCAGGAATCTCCTTGCGGCGAATCCGCTTCAGGTCGCGTCCCAACACTTCGGCGCGGTCGGCATCGTCGTCGCAGATGTCGATTTCGCAATAAATCGTCTTCAGCAGCGAGCTCTTTCCCGAGCCCACCTTGCCTATAATATAGACGAGTTCGCCCTCATCCACTTGGAAATCCACGTCGCTCAGCACCGGCACATTGGCCTGATACACTTTCACTTTCTGATAGTCGAGTAGCATTTTCTGTTTCTTTTCGTGATTGTATGCGGTTTGTCCGCAAAATTTTCTGCAAAGGTACAAAAATTTTACTCAAAATGAAGAAAACCATAACTTTTTCAACGAAAAAAATCGTCGTTTCGCAAATTTTCCGTATCTTTGCACGAAGATTGTTTGTAGTTTTAAAAAAAAGTAAACAAAATAGCAAGAAAATTATGAAAGATTTCTTCAAGTACGTGCTGGCCACCGTTGTTGGCCTGCTGGTTTTCGGCCTGCTGATGGCCATTATGGGAGTGATGAGTTTGGTGGGCATGGTTGCCTCGGGCAGTGCCACGCAAAACGTGAGCGACAACACGGTCTTGGTGATGAACCTCTCGGGACAGGTCGAGGAACAGGCCGGCGAGAACATCATGGGACTGCTCACGAGCGGCGAACTCAGCGGACTGGGTATGCAGGAAACGCTCTCGGCCATCGAAAAGGCGAAGGAAAACGAGAAAATCAAGGGTATCTATATTGAGGCCGGCCCGCTGATGGCCGACTACGCCCAGTTGCAGGAGTTGCGCGGTGCGCTCGCCGATTTCAAGAAGTCGGGCAAGTGGATTGTGGCCTATGGCGACGTGTATTCACAGGGTGCCTACTACCTCAGCTCCGTGGCCGACAAAGTCTATCTGAACTCCAGCGGCGAAATCGACTGGCACGGCATTGCCTCGGAACCGATGTTCGTGAAAGACCTGCTCCAGAAAGTGGGCATCAAAATGCAGGTGGTGAAGGTAGGAAAATACAAGAGTGCCACGGAAATGTACACCGAAGACCGCATGAGCGAGGCCAACCGCGAGCAGGTCAATGCCTTCATCACGGGCATTTGGAACAACATCGTTAAGGCCGTCGCCGACAGCCGAAAAATCAACGCCGACACGCTCAATGCCTACGCCGACCGCTTGGTGATGTTCGAGGGTGCCGAGGCTGTGGAGAAGATGAAACTCGTTGACGGACTGCGCTATCACGACCAAGTGAAGGCCGAGGTGAAGAAACTGCTGGGCATCGACGAAGACAAGAAAATCAACCAAGTGGGCATCGCGGCAATGAAAAACGTGAAGCAGAAGAAAGACGGCGAGCAAGTGGCCGTCTATTACGCCTACGGCGACATCGTGGACTCGCCCGCCACGGGGCTGCTCGCGGGTGGAAGCCATCAGATTGTAGCCAACGAGGTGAACAAAGACCTGCAGCAACTGGCCGACGACGAAGACGTGAAGGCCGTGGTTATCCGCGTGAACTCGCCGGGCGGCAGTGCCTTTGCCTCGGAACAACTCTGGCACCAGATTGAACTGCTCAAGGCGAAGAAGCCCGTGGTGGTGTCGATGGGCGGCTATGCAGCATCGGGCGGCTACTATATGAGCTGCGGCGCGAACTACATCTTCGCCGAACCCACCACGCTGACGGGTTCCATCGGCATTTTCGGCGTCATCCCCGACCGCTCGGAACTCATGACAAAGAAACTCGGCCTGAAGTTCGACGAGGTGAAGACAAACAGAAATGCCAATTTCGGAGCCTCTTCGCGCCCGTTCAACGCCGAGGAGCTCTCGCTCCTGCAGGGCTACATTGAGCGCGGCTATTCGCTTTTCCGCAAGCGCGTGGCCGACGGACGGAAAATGAGCGTGGAGCAGGTGGAGGAAATTGCCCAAGGACACGTGTTCACGGGCGAGGACGCGCTGAAAATCAAACTCGTGGATGAGCTCGGCGGACTCGACAAGGCCGTGGCCAAGGCTGCGAAACTCGCCAAACTCGACGAATACCACACGGTGCCCTACCCCGCCGCCCCCGACCTGATGGAACAGATTCTCAACCAGTCGAAGGCCAGCAACGGCAACCACCTCGACGAACAGCTGCGGCTCGCGCTCGGCGAATACTACAAGCCGTTTATGTTGCTCCGCGAGGCCAACAGCATCAGCCCCGTGCAGGCAAGAATGCCGTACTATCTTAACTTGAGATAGAGAGCCTTCCTCCAAAGGGAGCCGAGTTCAAGAATAATAATAATGACCCATCATAATTGTCATTTGTTAATTGTTAATTGTTAATTGAAAATAGTGCGACGCGAGGGCGACTTTATTAAAATCAACGAATGGCTGCTGCCACTGAGCTGGCTCTACGGCATGGCAACCGGACTGCGGAACCGACTGTTCGACGTCGGCATCCTGAAAAGCCGCGCATACAAGATTCCCGTCATTGCCGTGGGAAACATCACCGTCGGCGGAACGGGAAAAACGCCCCACGTGGAGCACCTCGTGCGCCTGCTGCAAGACAAAATCAAGGTGGCTGTGCTCTCGCGAGGCTACAAGCGCAAGTCGAAAGGCTACGTGCTGGCCAACACCGACACACCCATGCGCGACATCGGCGACGAACCCTTCCAGATGAAGCAGAAATTCCCACAGGCCTACGTCGCCGTAGATGGAAACCGGCGGCGAGGCATTGAGCGGCTCACCACCGACGAAGCCTCGAACGACGTCGATGTCATCCTGCTCGACGACGCCTTCCAGCATCGCTACGTGAAGCCCGGCATCAACATCCTGCTCATCGACTACCATCGCCTCATCATCTACGACCGTCTGCTGCCCGCGGGCCGCATGCGCGAGTCGGTGAAGGGCAAGCGACGCGCCGACATGGTCATCATCACGAAGTGTCCGCGCGACCTGAAACCCATGGAATACCGCGTGCTCACGAAAGCGCTCGACCTCTTCCCCTATCAAGGGCTCTATTTCACCACGCTCGACTACGGCGAACTCACGCCGCTCTTCCCCGAAAAGTCCGACGCACAACCCTCGGAAAACAAGGAACAGAGTCTCGAACTCCAGTTCAAAGAACCGCCTCCGACGCTTCACGACAAAAACGTGCTGCTGCTCACGGGCATCGCCTCACCCGAACAGCTCGTGGAAGACCTGCAACCGAAGTGCAAGAGCATCACGCCGAAGACCTTCCCCGACCACCACTACTTCAAGGAGAAAGACATCCGTCGCATCAACGAGACGTTTGAAGCACTGCTAGAGCCGCGCCTCATCGTCACCACAGAGAAAGACGCCGCCCGACTGCAAAATGCCGACGGCCTCTCGGAAGACGTGCGACGAAGCCTTTATATGCTGCCCGTCAGCATCAGTTTTATGAACGAACAAGAAGAAAATTTTAATCAAAAAATACTAAGCTATGTACA
>DFHC01000085.1 GCA_002372575.1 bacterium UBA3734
TATGGTGCCGACACACTGCGTCTCTACGAGATGTTCCTCGGACCCGTGGAGCAGTCGAAACCGTGGGATACGAACGGCATCGACGGCTGTCACCGTTTCCTGAGGAAGTTCTGGAATCTGGTTTCGGGAGTTCAGGAGTTCAGGAGTTCAGGAGTTCAAGAACCCTCTTCCGAAGAGCTCAAATCGCTCCACAAACTCATCAAGAAAGTGTCGCAAGACATGGAAATCTTCTCCTACAACACCTCGATTGCGGCCTTTATGATTTGCGTGAACGAGCTGTCGCAGCTGAAGTGCAAAAATACTGACGTGATGCGCACGCTCGTCATTCTGATTTCGCCCTTCGCACCCCACATTGCCGAGGAACTTTGGGAAATGCTAACAACTAACACCCAACACCCAACACCCAACACCGTCTGCGATGCGAAGTGGCCGGAGTGGAACGAGGAGTATCTCGTGGAAAACAGCGTCAGGCTGGGCATTGCCTTCAACGGAAGAACGCGCTTCGATATGGAATTTGCTGCCGATGCGGCCAACGACGCCATCGAAAAGGCTGTTTTCGCCGACGAGCGCACGTCGAAATATACCGACGGGAAGCAGGTGAAGAAGGTTATCATCGTGCCGAAGCGCATGGTGAACATCGTATGTAATTGACTATTTACAATTTACAATTTACAATTTACAAATTGACTTTTGAGGGATGAACGAAACAAGTAGGAAAATCTTCAAGGCCGAGGCAAAAGACTACATCGGCATCACTTTCGGCCTCATCATGTATTCGTTTGGCTTCACCTTCTTCCTGATGCCCTACGAAATCGTGACGGGCGGCGTGGCCGGTATCGCTGCCATCACGCAGTATGCCACCAGCATTCCCAACCAATACACCTATTTTCTGGTGAATGCCGCGCTGCTCATCGTCGGACTGAAGATTCTCGGCTGGAAATTCCTGATGAAAACCATCTATGCCATCTTCGTGCTGACCTTCCTCTTAGGACTGATGAAGGAATTCGTGCCGCGCAACGAGGCCGGAGAAATGGTGAAAATCCTCGGCGAGGGTCAGGACTTCATGTCGCTCATCATCGGCTGTATGCTCACGGGCTCGGCCATGGGACTGATTTTCGTGAACAACGGCTCCACGGGCGGCAGCGACATCATCGCCGCGTCGGTGAACAAATACTACAATATGTCGCTCGGAACGGTGCTGGTGTTCGTCGATTTCGTGGTCATCGGCAGCTGTTTGTTCATTCCGCAGTTCGGCACCATGCTCGACCGCCTCTACATGGTTGTGTTCGGCTTCTGCACGATGATCATCGAGAATTTCATGCTCGACTACGTCTATAACCGCCAGCGCAGCAGCGTTCAGTTCCTGATTTTCTCGGAAAAATGGCAGGATATCGCCCACGAAATCGGTACGAAGATGGAACACGGCGTGACGATTCTCGACGGCCACGGCTGGTACACGGGGCAGAAGCGCAACGTGCTCTGCATCTTGGCGAAGAAAAACGAAAGCGCCGACATCTTCCGCATCATCAAGCGCATTGACCCGCGCGCATTTGTGTCGCAGAGTGCCGTCATCGGCGTCTATGGCGAAGGCTTCGACGTGATTAAACACTGAAGCCTTATTTCTTCTTATCCTCCAAATACCGCCGCTTGTTGGCACTCATCGGGCGAGCCTCCTTTGCTGCCTTGATGGCGGCGCGGCGGGCATTCTCAGCCTTCCTGATTTTCGCTGCAGCCTGGCTTTCTCTGCGTTTCGCATCGCGGATGCGTGCCTGCACCTTGCGCTCTTCTTTCTTTTTGAGGCGCTCTTCTTTCTTGGCGGCATCGCGGGCTTCAATTTCAGCCTTGCGGGCGGCACGTTTTTCCTCTTCACGAGCCAACACGCGGGCATGGTACTCCGGATTGGAGAGAATATATTTTCTGGCAGGCATAGCCAACAGGTTCAGTGCCAGCTTCGTGGCTTTCTGTCGGGCGTAGCGCCAGCTCTTGCTCTCAGCCTCACACAACACCGTGCCGTCTGAAAGCACCACCTTCGCCTTGTTCAGCCCCTCTTCGGTCACCTCCATTTCCAGCGTGAGTTGTCTGTCGTCAGCCTGTTTCAGCATGTCGTTGGCTTGCGCCAGCAGGTCGAGGTTGCGCCGGCGATGCTTGAAAAGATGTTCTGACTCGGTCAGAAGATATTTCCCGATGAACCACTGCCGCAGGTCTTCGTCCAAGGTCGATACGTAGCCGAAAAGGGCATATATAAAGATGTGTTTGTGTTTGCTGATATCAAATTTCTCGCCTGCGCGGGCAAACTGCCAGAGCCGCCACTCGTCGAACATCCTCTCCAATCGCTCGTTGCGAAACATATTTCCGAGCACATGCTGCAAGCGCGTGCCCTCGCCCACGGCATAGCGGTAGAGCACCTCGGCCACCTGACCGCGAAACACATACTGCCCGGCGAACACATAGCGGCTGTTGCCCTTGCCTTCCTCTTCATAGAAACTGCTGTGGGTCATCACCTCCCGAAGTTGATAGCGCGAGAATATCTTGCGAAGATCGTTGAACAACGGGTCTTCCCAACGCTTGAATTTATCTTTCGGGTTCGGTTGCTGAATTATACTCATCTCGCACGGGCAGGCGGAATCGAACCACCACTGCCAGATTGGAAGCTGGCGATCAGGCCTCGGAGACCTGTGTGCTACCATTACACTATACCCGCAAGGTCAATTGACAATTTGACAATTTACGATTTA
>DFHC01000187.1:0-762 GCA_002372575.1 bacterium UBA3734
CAGCAGAAACGGCTTCCAATAGATAATCCAGTGCTGGCGCGACTCGTAAATCACCTGCTCGCCTTCCATCAGATTTTTTTCGATATAGCTCATAATTTGTCTTAATTCGTGATGAATTCAGCTGCAAAGCTACAAAAAAAAGTTATATCCGACGTATTTTGCGCGTAAATTAACAAAGTTTTCGTATCTTTGCGCGAGAAAATTTTTAGAAAACCGAATAAAAAGCAAGAAAATGATGAAAAAAATCTTCGTTCTCATCAGTGTGATGACCATGTTTCTGACCACGTCGGTGCAGGCGCAGACCGCCCGCTACGACATCGTTCCGCTACCACGCAACATCGCCTTGCAACAGGCTCCGGGCTTCGTGCTCAGCGAAAAAACGGCCATCGTCTATGCCGACGGCCTGGCACGCGAGGCGCAGTTTCTGAAAGAATACGTCGAGGAGATGACGCAGTTGCAGCTCAGCGTGCGTCCGTATGCGAAGAAGGGCGACGCGAAGGGCAATATCGTGCTCTCGATTGCCGCTCCTGCGAAGAAAAAGCCGCTCGTGGAGCCCAATGAAGAGGCTTACACGCTGACGGTGTCGGCCAAGGGCGTGCAACTGAGCGGCCAGACCACCGCCGCCGTATTCCGCGGCATCCAAACGCTTAGGAAATCGCTGCCGATAGTCCGGGATTCAGAGGCTGCAACACAGGTGGCTCTGCCGGCAGTGGTGATTCAAGACGAGCCGCGCTTTGCCTATCGCGGCATGCACCTCGACTG
>DFHC01000187.1:902-3765 GCA_002372575.1 bacterium UBA3734
CTCACCGACGACCAAGGCTGGCGCTTTGAAGTGAAAAAATACCCGAAGCTGACCACGATTGGCGGTTGGCGCACGGGCACGGTCGTGGGCCGCAACACACCCATCGACGACGGCATTCGCCACGGCGGTTTCTACACGCAAGAGGAGTGTCGCGACATCGTGCGCTACGCTGCCGAACGCCACATCACGGTGATTCCCGAAATCGACATGCCCGGCCACATGGTGGCGGCACTGGCGGCTTATCCGGAGTTCGGCTGCACGGGCGGCCCCTACGAGGTGGAGCACAAATGGGGCGTGTTTGCCGACGTACTCTGCCCGGGTAAGGAGCAGACGTTCCGCTTCGTGGAAGACGTGCTGGCCGAAGTCATCGACGTGTTCCCCTCGGAATACATCCACATCGGCGGCGACGAGTGTCCGCGCGACCGCTGGAAAAAGTGCGAGCTCTGCCAGAAGCGCATTCAGCAGGAAGGACTGCAGGCCGAGGGCAAGCAAAGTGCCGAAGACCATCTTCAGGGCTATTTCACGAAGCGCGTCGAGCAGTTCCTGCACACGAAGGGCAAGCGACTCATCGGCTGGGACGAGCTGCTGGGCTGCAATGTCGATAACACATCGACGATTATGTCGTGGCGCGGTGCCGAGCCAGGTGCGAAAGCTGCAAAACTGGGTCACGACGTCATTATGACCCCCAACAAACCGATGTATTTCGACCACTATCAAACCGACAAACGCGACGGCGAGCCCCTCAGCATCGGCGGAAATTCGCCCTCGGAGGCGGTCTATGCCTTCGAACCCGTGGCTGCCGACCTCTCGCCCGAGGAAGCCAAGCACATTCTCGGCGTTCAGGCCAACGTCTGGGCAGAATACATTTACTCTACGCAACACGTTGAGTATCAAATCCTTCCGCGCATGGCAGCACTGGCCGAAGTGCAGTGGTTGCAGCCCGAGCAGAAGAATTTCGAGGCTTTCCGCGAGCGCGCGACGCGTCTGAAGGCACTCTACGACCTGCATCGCTGGGTGGTGGCGCCGCATTTGTTCAAGTAAAGCCCCACCCCGACCCTCCCCAAAGGGGGAAATCACATCTCCAAAATTGATAATTGGCGCAGCCAAAAATTCAACACTCAACACTCAACATTCAACACTCAAAGAATGGAATTCTTTCTAAGAATACTCGCCGCAGCCCTTCTGGGCGGGCTCATCGGCCTTGAGCGCGAATATCGGGCCAAGGAAGCTGGTTTCCGCACCCATTTCCTCGTGGCGATGGGCGCAGCCCTCTTTATGATTCTCTCGGCTCATGGTTTTAGCGACGTTCTGACCTCGGAAAACCACCGTCTCGACGTGTCGCGTATCGCGGCGCAGGTGGTCACGGGCATCGGTTTCATCGGTGCTGGAACGATTATCTTCCAGCGTCACGCCGTGCGCGGCCTCACCACGGCAGCAGGCCTTTGGGTAACTGCGGCCATCGGCATGGCAGCCGGTGCGGGAATGTATGGTCTGGCCGTCTTCACCACCGTGCTCGTGCTAATCGGGCTCGAGGCCTTTAACCATTTCCTGCGCCACATTGGACCGAAAGAGGCCGAAAAGGGCAAGGAAGACAAGGATTTGAACGAAGAAAACGACCAAGAAACATGAAAATAGCACTGATTGGATACGGCAAGATGGGTCGTATGATTGAAGAAGTGGCCCTGCAGCGCGGCCACGAAATCGTGAGCATTATCGACGTGGACAACCAGCAAGACTTCGACAGCGACGCCTTCCGCTCGGCCGACGTGGCCATCGAGTTCACCATGCCCACCGCGGCCTACGGCAACTACCTGCGGGCGTGGGAGCAGGGCGTGAAGGTGGTGTCGGGTTCGACGGGCTGGATGAAAGACCATGGCGACGAGGTGCGGAAAGCCTGCTCCGAAGAGGGGAAAACGCTCTTCTGGGCCTCGAATTTCTCCATCGGAGTGGCCATCTTCTCGGCGGTAAACCGCTATTTGGCCAAAATCATGAACCAATTTCCGCAATACGGCGTGGCAATGGAGGAAACGCACCACGTCCACAAGCTCGACCATCCCTCGGGCACGGCCATCACGCTGGCCGAGGATATCGTCAAGGAGATTGACAGGATAGAGAATTGGAAACCCATCCTCAATCCCTCCCAAAGAGAGGGGAGCGATGATGCTTCAAAACCCCTCACCCATTTGGGGGAGGATGGGAGGGGGTATCTTCCCATTTACTCCTACCGCGAGGGCGAGGTGCCCGGCATCCACTGCGTTCGCTACGACTCCGAGGCCGACTGCATCACCATCACCCACGATGCCCACTCGCGCAAGGGCTTTGCGCTCGGCGCAGTCTTGGCCGCGGAATACACGAAAAACCACGAGGGGTTGCTAAGCATCGGCGATTTGTTTGACTTTTAAATTTGGAAAAGAATCCACATTGGAACTGAATTTCATTATTGGTAAGGTCAAGCACACGGTAAAAAGGGTTAGTCAGTGTCAAATATCAAAAAAAATACACATCAAGAATCAAAAAAATGAATATCACCGATTATTATTTCATCCCTGAAGCCCTCGGAGAATATCACAGAAGAAAAAAGAAAAAACCAAATATAAAAATGAAGAAAGAAAAGAAAAAAACGAACATGACGGTCCAGTGGGCCAAGTTCATCGTCGCGCTGGTGCTCTACCTGCTGTTCCTTTACTGGGTGAAATCGTGGTGGGGACTGCTCGTAGTGCCCTTCATCTTCGACGTTTACATCACGAAGAAAATCCGCTGGCAATGGTGGAAAGACGCCGAAGGCCCCACACGATTCCTGATGTCGTGGGTCGATGCACTGGTGTTTGCCCTCGTCGCCGTCTATTTCATCAACCAGTTCTTC
>DFHC01000123.1 GCA_002372575.1 bacterium UBA3734
TCTCCGACAATCACCGGCAAACAAATGTCGGAGACTTTGTCGGTGAGTCAACGTACCATCGAACGCGACCTTTCTGCTCTGCAGAAGCTTGGTGTTCTGAAACGTGAAGGCAAGGATAATGCTGGAAGGTGGGTAGTTCCGATATAGAATTCATTTCAGAGGAACTATAGTATATTACGCGAATTAACTTCGTTCAAGCTACTCCCGTTCGGAAAAACTCAAAAAAATTGGTTTTTCACTTACTTATTGAATAAATTTCTCTCGCTCGAAAAAGAAATTGCTTTCTTTTTTCTCGCTTACGCAAAATTTTCGTACCTTTAACTTCGTTCAAGCTACTCCCGTTCGGAAAAACTCAAAAAAATTTGGTTTTTCACTTACTTATTCGTACCTTTGCAGCTCGAAATCTTGGAAAGGTGAAATCATAAAATCGTAAAAATAGTCAAATAGAACAATGAACATCAAATTTGAGAACGAAGACAAGGTGAACGGCCTGATGACCATCACCGTAGAGGAAAGCGACTTCAAGGAGAAGGTCGAGAAATCACTGAAAGACTATCGCAAGAAGGCCAACGTTCCCGGATTCCGTCCCGGGCAGGTGCCGATGTCGATGGTGAAGCGAATGTATGGCACGGCGGTGAAGATGGATGTCATCAACCGCGCTGTGGGCGAACAGCTCTATAAATACGTGCAGGAGAACAACGTTAAGATGCTCGGCGAGCCGCTTCCGCACGATGGCAACGAGGCTGTGGACATTGAGAAGGACGCGCCCTACACGTTCCAGTTCGACATTGCCGTGGCTCCCGAAATCGGCGTGAAGCTGACGGGACGCGACAAGGTGGATTACTACACCATCGAGGTCGATGACAAACTCATCGATCAGCAAATCGAAATGTTCACCTCGCGCGCCGGACGCTACGAGAAGGCCGAGGAATACGCCGAAAACGACATGCTCAAGGGCGACCTGCGCGAGTTGGACAAGGAAGACGGCATTGAAATCTCGGAGGCTGTCGTGATGCCCACCTACATCAAGAGTGCGGCGCAGAAAAAGCTCTTCAAGGGCGCAAAGTTGGGCGACATCATCACGTTCAACCCGCGCAAGGCCTACGAGAGCGACGCCGAGCTGGCCTCGTTCCTGAAAGTGGATAAGGCAGAACTTGGCACTCACGCTGGCAATTTCACCTATCAGATTACGGAAATCAGCCGCTTCGTGAAGGCCGAGGTCAACCAGCAGCTCTTCGACCAGATTTATGGCAAGGACGCTGTGAAAAACGAAAAAGAGTTCCGTCAGCGCGTGGCCGACGAGCTGAAGGCCCAGCTCCAGCAGAACGCCGACTGGAAATTCCTGCAAGACCTGCGCAAGCACTGCGAAAAGAAGGCCGGCAAGCTCACGTGGCCCGAGGAAATCCTGAAGCGCGTGATGAAGCAGAACAACAAGGAGCGCGCCGACGTGGAGGAATACGTGGAGAAGAATTTCGAGGGCAGCATCAAGGAGCTGACCTGGCACATGATCAAGGAGCAGCTCGTGGCCGACCACGACATCAAAATCTCGGACGACGAGGTGAAACTCGCTGCCCGCGAGACTGCCCGCGCCCAGTTTGCGCAGTACGGAATGTCGAACGTGCCCGATGAATACATCGACAACTATGCACAGGAAATGCTCAAGAAGCAAGACAACGTGCAGGGCTTCGTCGATCGCGCCATCGACCTGAAACTCATCGAAAAGATGAAGCAGGTGGTGAAACTCAACGAAAAGACCGTCTCGCTCGACGAATTCAACAAGTTGATGGCCAAGTAAGGCGCCGCGATTCCAACAGAAAGTCCCCGTAACAGACGTTGCGGGGATTTTTGATTACAAAAAATCGTTAAAACGAGAAAAAAACTTCATTTTACGATGGCAGTATCGAATTTTTTTACTAATTTTGTTCCAACAGAAACAAAAATACACATTTAATTATACCATAAAAGTAAGAGAAATGAACGATTTCAGAAAATTTGCCACAGGCCACATGGGTATGAACGGCCTTGTGGTTGACGACGTGATGAAGGCCCAGGCGCAGTACATGAACCCCTACATCTTGGAGGAGCGCCAACTGAACGTGACGCAACTCGACGTGTTCTCGCGACTGATGATGGACCGCGTCATCTTCCTCGGAACCGACGTAAACGACTATACGGCCAACGTGCTTCAGGCACAGTTGCTCTATCTCGACGCCACCGATGCCGGCAAGGACATCAACGTCTATATCAACTCGCCGGGCGGCAGCGTCTATGCCGGACTCGGCATCTACGACACCATGCAGTTCATCCAGAGCGATGTGGCAACGATCTGCACGGGCATGGCCGCCTCGATGGCCGCCGTGCTGCTCGTGGCCGGTGCCGAGGGCAAGCGCTCGGCCTTGCCCCACAGCCGCGTGATGATTCACCAACCGATGGGTGGCGTGCAGGGTCAGGCTTCCGACATCGAAATCGAGGCCCGAGAAATTCAGAAACTCAAGAAGGAGCTCTACACCATCATCGCCGACCACTCGCACACGGACTTCGACAAGGTCTGGGCCGACAGCGACCGCAACTACTGGATGACGGCTGAAGAGGCACTCGAATATGGAATGATTGACAAGGTGCTGACGAAGAAATGAAGAAAGAATGTAACTTCTGCGGACGCAGCGAGCGAGAGGTGAAGCTCTTGATTTCCGGTCTGAACGCCTACATCTGCGAGGACTGCGCAAGGCAGGCCTACGAGATTGTGGAAACGGCTGGAGTGACAGAGCCAAAGGCGAAGGACGAGGGCGCGAAAAAAAGCAAATTCAAGCTGAAAAAAGTGCCCAAACCGAAAGAAATCAAGGAGCATCTCGACCAGTATGTCATCGGACAGGAAGAGGCAAAGCGCTACCTCTCGGTGGCCGTCTATAACCACTACAAGCGCCTGCAACAGCCAGCTGACAGCGATGTGGAAATCGAAAAGTCGAACATCATCATGGCAGGTTCCACAGGCACGGGAAAAACGCTCATCGCCCGCACCATCGCCCGACTGCTCGACGTGCCGTTCACCATCGTCGATGCCACGGTGTTCACCGAGGCAGGCTACGTGGGCGAGGACGTGGAGTCGATTCTGAGCCGACTGCTGCAAGTGGCCGACTACGACGTAGAGGCCGCACAGCGAGGCATCGTCTTCATCGACGAAATCGACAAAATCGCCCGTAAGTCCGACAATCCGTCGATTACGCGCGACGTCAGCGGCGAAGGCGTTCAGCAAGGACTGCTGAAACTGCTCGAGGGCACCACCGTGAACGTGCCGCCGAAGGGCGGGCGTAAGCATCCCGACCAGGAATACATCCAAGTGGATACGCGCAACATCCTCTTCATCTGCGGCGGAGCCTTCGACGGCATCGAGCGCAAGATTGCGCAGCGGCTGAACACGCGTGTCGTGGGCTTCAACTCGGTGCAGAACACGCGGAAAATCGACAAAGACGACCTGATGCAATACATTCAGCCGCAAGATTTGAAGTCCTTCGGCCTGATTCCCGAAATCATCGGTCGTCTGCCCGTGCTGACCTACCTGAAACCGCTCGATCGCGAGGCGCTGCGCCGCATCCTCGTCGAGCCGAAAAACTCCATCGTGAAGCAGTACGAGAAACTTTTCGACATGGACGGCATCAAACTCGAGTTCAGCAACGAGGCGTTGGACTATATCGTCGATAAGGCCGTGGAGTTCAAGCTCGGTGCCCGCGGATTGCGCTCCATCGTCGAGGCCATGATGATCGACGCGATGTTCGACGCTCCCACGGGCAAGAACAAAACCCTCGAAGTGACGCTCGACTATGCCCGCCACCAACTCGAAAAATCGAACCTCGAAGTAGCATAAGCCATCAATATCCATCACCTAACACCTATCACCTAACCCCCATCACCTAAACCATGGCCACGAAAAAGGAACTCACAGCGAAACTGAAGCAATATTTCGGCTTTGACAAGTTCAAGGGCGACCAAGAAGCGATAATCCGGAATCTTTTGGCCGGAAAAAATGCCTTCGTACTGATGCCCACGGGCGGCGGAAAGAGCCTCTGCTATCAGCTCCCGTCGCTTCTCATGGAAGGCACGGCCATCGTCATTTCGCCGCTCATCGCGCTGATGAAGAATCAAGTCGATGTCATCAACGGACTGAGCGAGGAAGAGGGCGTTGCCCACTACCTGAACTCGTCGCTCAACAAGGCTGCCATCTTGCAGGTGATGGACGATGTGAAGACCGGGCGCACGAAGCTGCTCTACGTGGCTCCGGAATCGCTGAACAAAGACGAGAATATCGAGTTCCTCCGCAAGGTGAAAATTTCGTTTTATGCCATCGACGAAGCCCATTGCATCTCGGAATGGGGACACGATTTCCGTCCCGAATACCGCAACATCCGCCCCACCATCAACCGCATCGGCAACGCACCTGTCATCGCCCTGACCGCCACTGCTACCGACAAGGTGCGTACCGACATCAAGAAGA
>DFHC01000132.1:0-319 GCA_002372575.1 bacterium UBA3734
CATCGAGCGCACCTTCTGCCACACTTCGTCGGCAGAGTCGCTCAGGTAGATGCAGTTGCCGAGCGATTTCGACATTTTCTCCTTGCCGTCGGTGCCCGGGAGGCGACGCGCCGTGAGGTTCTCGGGCAGCATGATTTCAGGCTCCACGAGCACCTCGCCGTAGGTATTATTGAAGCGGCGCACGAGTTCGCGTGTCACCTCGATCATTGGCTCCTGGTCTTCGCCCACAGGCACAGTGGTGGACTTGAAGAGCGTGATGTCGGCGGCCTGCGACACGGGATAGCAGAAGAAGCCGAGCGGGATGTTGGCCTCGAAGTTG
>DFHC01000132.1:402-19057 GCA_002372575.1 bacterium UBA3734
CTTCACCGTGGGATTGCGCTGCACACGGCTCACGGTGATGAGGTTCATCAGATAAGTGGTGAGCTCGGCCAGTTCGGGAATGTGGCTCTGGATGAAGAGCGTGCATTTTTCGGGGTCGAGGCCGGCAGAGAGCCAGTCGAGTGCGACATCGACGATGCTCTGGCGCAGTTTTTCGGGGTTGTCGGCGTTATCGGTGAGGGCCTGCACGTCGGCCATGAACACAAACATTTTGTCGTAGTCGCCAGCGTTCTGCAGTTCCACGCGGCGGCGCAGCGAGCCAATATAGTGGCCCAAATGGAGTTTTCCGGTGGGGCGGTCTCCAGTGAGAATTACTTTTTTCATTGTCGTTTTTTACTGTTTTTCCATGACTTGGTTGCCATAGAGAATATGTCGTTTTTTCTTGTTTATTTTCATCATCAGAAGGTTCTCTTCGCCGAAGTCGCAATAGAGTTTATCGCCTCGATATACGAATTTTCCGCGGTTCAACTGGCCGTCGGGAAGCAGCTCCACGATTTGGTTTCCGCGAATCGTGACAACGACGGCACCATAGTCCGTCTCCACGCGCCAACTGCCCTCCAGCCAGTGCGGGGCGGAGCTGGTGGCAGGATTGACTTGTTCCGTAGAGTCGTTGCGTTCGAGAATCTCGCTGCCATAGGAGCGCTCCTCGCTGCAATTCCTGACGAGGAAAACGGCCACGACAAACGTCACGATGAACGCCAGCAGGCAGTTGCGCAGGCAGCCTCGATCCTTCCGCTGCGGATTCAGTCCGAAGGGATTTCTGGGCTCTTGGCGCGGAATCGTGCGAATGAACGGGGGAGGCGTCTGCGGAGCCTGCCCCTGCGACTGCGTGGACGATTCCTGCGTGGCGGCGGGAGGCGTTTCGGTGGTGGCAGGGATGGGGGGCACAGTGTTTTCCGTCGGTTTCTGCGGAATGTTCGGGGCGGCAGACTGCTGGGCATCTGCGGCTCCGTCGGCCACGTCGAACGTGAACGGCACTCCGCAGCGCGGACACACGCAAGCCACTTCATTCTCGCCCGAAGCAACGGGCGTGTCGTAGCGATAACGGCATTTGGGGCATTTTACTTCCACTTTTCCTCAATTAATCATTAAAAACTAAAAATTATGAATGCTATTCGAAGTGCACGACGGCCTTTCGGGTGATTTTCCAGCCCGTTCCCTCGCGCGATGCAGCACCTTCCTCTTCGGTGATGATGTGGCGCGGCTGCAGGGCGGTGTTTCCGCTGACCTTGCACGCGGGCTTGACGAACTGCGACACGCTGATCATCGCGGTGGCAATGGCGTCGGGCGTGTCGAGGAGGATGAATGTGCCATTCTGTCCGTCGCTGGTGGTGAGCTGGTAGATGCTCTTGCCTATCTGCTCTGTTTCTGAGGCTTGCAGGAACACGCCATCGGGCGTGGGGGCGGCCAAGAAGAGGTGTTGGGTGGTGGGTGATGGGTGGTGGATGTTGGGTGTTGGGTGATGGGTGATGGGTGATGGGTGTTGGGTGATGGGTGATGGCTCGGGCGAAGCGTTTTCCCCGATTCCAACAGCGTTTTCCTCGACTTCAACCGTGGTTTCCTGCTCTGGAATGGCCTGCTTTTCAGCCATTTGCGCTTCCAGCTCCGCAATTCTGGCTTCCATCCTGTGGCATTTCCGCTCCAGATGCTCCAATCGCTGAAACAGCTCCTGCAAATCGGGCTGCGGCAGGTCGTTTTCCTTCTTATTGTTGTTGAAATTAAACATCAAATTCAATTTACATTTTACGATTTCACAATTTCACAATTTTACAATTTTACAATTTTACGATTTTACAATTTCTCGGCTTCTCCCCTCCCTTTGGAGGGGCTGGGGGGAGGCTATAGATTTTCAATCAAATTGTCGCGAATGCTGCCGATGATGGGATAGAAGAACACCGTGTCTTCGATGGGATCGCTACCGTTTTTTTCGTCGGCGTTCTTGTTGACGAAGTTCCAGCCGTTGAGCAGGTGGTGTTCGAGGTCTTTGTTCACGAGTTCCTTGAAGCGCAGCAGCGACTTGTTATCGACGAGGAAGCGGTCCACCACGTGGATATCGTCGCAGAGCTGGCAGAAGAAATCGTTGTACTCGCGCACGGCGGCCACCAGTTGCTGGCGCACCTCTGCCGAGGCCATGTCGTCGTAGGTGAGACGCTGGTGGCTGAGCATCGAATAGTTGTATTTCAGCGGCGTGGAGAGGTCGTCGAGCAGCTTGTTGAGCTGTTCCACGCTGACGCATCCGCTGTCGTCGCGCACCTGCATGAGCGCACCGCGACAGGTGATTTGCTTCGGTTCCTTACGCTCCATCACCACCGAGAAGCCATCGGCATCGTATTTCTCGCCATAGACGCGCTCGAAAACGGCCTGCGTGATGAGGTCGAGGTCGCGCTTCGTACCCACGATGTCGAGCACTTTCGAACCCGTGCCGCTGAACATCACCGAGCGGGGTTTTTCCAGTCCGCGCTGGCGCATGGTCTGCGCCACGTAGTAGATGAGCGTGACGTAGAAATAGATGAAGATGATTTTTCGCTGCGCGTCTTCGTTGAGGCGCTGGTTGTAGCTGAAAACGTCGTTTTTGCCCACCACCTTGTTGTTGTAAACCGAGAAGAGGAAGGCGTTGATGTCTTCGCTCTTGCGCTTGGCGGTGATGTCGTCGAGAATGCCGTTGAGCTCGCCGTAGCGCTCGTCGTCGCTGTCGAAGAGCCGCTTGAAGTAATCGACGTATTTCACGAGCATCGGGTTCGAGTCGCCGTGCGGCACTTCTGAGAAAGCGTCGCCGAAGAGCACGTTGGCCGCGAAGCGGAACGAGGTGAGGATGGTGGGTTGCTGGGCATTGCTCTCGAACACGACCACGTCGCTCGAACCACCGCCGATGTCGATGCTGGCCACGTTTGAGGCCGACCCTCGGAACTGGCTCGACGACTTGTAGAAATAGTACGGCGCCACCGACTCAGGCATCTGAATGAGGTTTTGCTCGCTCACGGGAATGCCGAACACCTCGCGGAAGGTTTTCTCCCACATTTCGCTCATCTTGCGAATGTTTCCAACCTTCATCGCAAGCGGATAGAACCACACGAGGCGCGTCTTCGTGAGGTCGCCGTTTTCGAGCAGCACCTTCGTGCGCATCAGCTGGGCGAGCTCCGTCATATAGGCTTTCACGCGCTTCGACGTGGCCATCTCCGTGCTCCATTTCAGGTTCGGCACGACGCGGTTGCCAAAGCCGATGCTCTCCTTCTCGTAGATGAAGGGAATGTTGGCGTCGGCCAGTGCGAGAATAGCATCGACGTGCTCGGCATCGAGCCGTTCGGCCTCACTGATGACGGTGCGCTGCGGGAATCCGTAGTCGTCGCCAATGGTCTTGGGCAGGAATTCCTGCTTCAGAATGACGTCGTAGAGAATCTGTCCGCCGTTGTAGAGCGTGGCCAGAAGTCGCTGCGAGGCTGCCGAGTTGAGCATGAGCGGCTCGGGCATGTCGCTGCCCTTCATGCACTCGAGGTGGGTGTTTGTGGTGCCGAAATCGACGGCAAACGTGAAGGCATCGTGTCCGGGGATGTAGGCCGGCCAGCGCGGGCAGACCATTCCCTCGGCGGCGCGATTGCCTCGGTCGTCGGTGAGCGTCACGGCGATGTAGTCGAAGTCGCCGGCGAGTTTGTAGTATTGCGAGCCCACGCGCTTCTCCGACTTCAGGCTGCGCTCGCGCACGACGACGTTGTCGCCCGTAATCTGCCGCTGGTAGCCATTTTGGAAGAACGAAAGCGTGAGGCCGTAGTTTTGCAGCTGTCCCAAGGCGCGATCCACGAGCTGCACAGCGTATTGGTTCGTCTGCGGCGTGCGCACAAACGGAAAAACGCTCAGCGCGAAGGGCACGGTGATGAAATAGCCTCGGTTGTTGGCCTGGTCGTAGCGCAGGTCGGTGGTCTGAGCGGCCACGTAGTTGCGCTCAAGCGTGATGTATTTGCCCTGTTTCTGCACGGGAATGCGCAGAATGGCCCGCACGGTTTCGGTGGCACCGTTCTGCGTGTGGATGAGCTCGAATTTCGGCTTTCCGGCAACGGTTCCCCAGAGGTCGGCCACGTTGAAATACTTGAAAAACAGCGGTTTCAGTGGCAGCACGAAGTCGCAGTCGTCGGTGTCGCGCGAGCCCACGCTCAGGTTTCCGTCGAAGAAGCAGTCGCGGTCGAGCGTGTAGTCGAGCTTGATGAGCGTCGGCTGGAAGAAATCGTCGTCGGTGAGCCAGGGATATTCGTGCGAAGTGGCGGGCAGCACGCGCTTCTCGGGCGGCAGCCGATAGTCTTCGGGACGAATCACCGTGGCGTCGGTCCAGGGCGACGTGATGTATTTGAACGGGTCGGTCTGCGGCGCGTTCAAGTGGTTTTGCAGCACGAGCGGCAGCGGGCCTGCGCAGTCGTCGCGCGAGGGAACAATCTTGAAATCGCTCTCCTGAATGGCTTTCTGCACGTCTTCGACCCTCGCCTGATAGAACGGTACGCCAAGGGCCTGAATGCCCTCGTCCATCTTTGCAAACGACGTGTCGAGGAAGGTTTTGGCGCGCTCGATGCTTTCGTAGTCGTAGGCGGCGGGGTTGCCCACCTCTTTCAGAATCTCGTTTTGCAGCGTCGGCGGCAACAGCGGGAGCGAGGCGATGAGGTAGCCATTCAGCTCGCCACACCATTTTTTCAGGTCGGGATAGGCCGTGAACAGCGCGTAGAGGTATTTCACGAACTTCTGGTCGCGCTGGTGGAGCGGTCGCCAGAGGTCGAAAAGGTTCACGTTCTGCTCGACGGGAATGGGGAATCGGCCTTCGCGGGCGTTGGGTGTGGCCATGAACAGCGTCACGGGCGACGTGGAGCCGACGACCTGATTGCCATAGACGAGGAAATAGATTCGGTCCATGCGGTCGAAGTTGAAGGCCTCCTTGTCTTGCTCAAGAAACATCTCGATGGTTTCGCCGAGCAGTTTGTGCTGGGGCGAGTTCTTGAGCATTTCGAGCTGGGTGTCGCGGTTCCACTCCACGATGCGCAGCTGGTTGCGCAGCTCGGAATAGTTGAAGAAGAGCTGTGCCACGTCGAGCGCGTTCGACACGAGTTTCTCGTCCATCGCCTCGCCTTGCAGCCGACTGTGCATCGAGAGTCGCTTGAAGGCGTTTTTCACGAGGTCCATCTGCGCGAAGGGCGACGGAATGGCCGTGCGAGGCTGCTGCGACAAGCCACCGTTGGGGTCGTCGATCATATCGATTTCGTCGGCGTTATACTGGCTGGTCAGGGGAATCCATCCCTCGCCCGTCGTCTTGTTGTTGTAGGATAATATCTTGCTCATTTGACCAATTTACAATTTACAATTAACAAATTACACTACACCCGCAAACTTCTCGTCGAGCAACTGGTCGAGCGTTTCGTCGAGCAGGTCGAGCAGCTTCAGCGCGGTGCGGTCGGTGCCGTATTTCTGCGTCTTCATCGCCTGCTGCGACGCCTTGTTCAGCGCCGAAAGCACGCTCTTGTAGTCGATGGTCGATTTCAGGAATCCGCTCTTCGGGGCGATGTCGGTGAGGCTGTCGCTCAGCTTGTCGGTGTTCAGGTTGAAGGGCACGAAGCTACGCTGGTTTTGCCTCAATTCGCGCAACCACTGGCGATACGACACGTAGAAATCGGCCGTGAGCGTGTTGTAGAACGAAGTCGAGAGGAAGCTGCTGCCGATTTCGGGCTTGTCTTGCGTATAGCCGCGCCCGATGTCTTGCTTCAGCTGGTTTGTGATGTAGAGATAGGCCAGATAGAACTTCGCCATCTGGCGGTTCACCAGCGCACGCGTCGGCACGCCGAAGTCCTTCAGCGAAAGCGTCTGCTTGTCGTAGGCCAGACCGAACTCCTTGAAAATGGGGTTCTGCGCATTGCCGTCAACGGTCTGCAACTGGTCGTCGGGGATACTGAGGAAGTCGAGAATCGACAGGGCACCGACGTATTCCACGAGGTGCGCGTCGTTGCGCTGGCCGTTGCCGCCCGGGTCGTTGAAATAGGGGTTCGACGGCACCTGGTCGCCCAAGTAGTAGCAGGCGTTGATTTTCGACAGCGGCAAATCGACACCGTTCTGGCGCAGACCCGTCAGGTTGTCGTGGTAATAGAACAATGCCGACTTGGTTTTCGAGATGAAATCGCCACGCGAAATCGGGCTGTTGTCGTCTTGCTGCACGTTGAAATAGGGCAAAACGGTCAACGCACCGATTCGTGCGTCGCGCAGGTCGCCTCGGTTGTTGATTTGGGCGTTGTTGGCGGCGTTTCTGATGTTTTTCACAATGATCGGATAGCCCGCGGCACCCGTTCCGCCGAAGATGCTCGACACGACGAACACGCGGTCGGTCTTCTGAAACACGTTCGAGAACTGGCGGAACTCCTCCGAGTCCTTGAACTGGTTGAGGGCGACGCTGCCGATGTTGGGCGAACCGACGAAACCAATGTCCATCTTCGTCTGCAACTGATAGTCGCTGAACATCATCGAGCACAGTGCCTGATTGCCTGTGTCGAGTGTCGAATAGTTGATGAAGTCCTGGAATTTCTTCGACTCGATGGCGCCCATATTGAACAAAAACGTGTCGCTCAACTGCGAACCATTGGGCAGAATGTCGGCCAGACTCGAAGTTTTCACCGAGAAGAAGCCTTTTTTCACATCGACCTGCTCGCCGTATAGCGTGCGCCGAATCTGTTTATACCAGCGCATCAGGTTGTCCGTGCGCTTCAGGTCTTCGTTGGCCTTGTGCGGGTCCACAACGATGGGAACAATCTCGAGCGGCATGGGTTGCCCCTGCTCATCCACAGGATGAACGCCTGCGGCCAGCTGCATGATGAGCGGTCGCATCACGCGCGAGCCAGTGCCGCCTACAAGGAATAGGAATAATCGCATTTATCTCAATTAACAATTAAAATCTTATCATTGATTATTAGTTTTTATCTCATCGCCGGCTGTGAATTGTAAATTGGAGGCTACTCCGGTATGGGCGTATGCCTGCAATTCGACGACCACCAGCGCATCGAGAACGATGCCACGACGAAGAGCACGGCCTCGACGAAAAGGTCCACCGTGGCAAAGCTGAACAGCTGCGCCGAGAAATCGTAGCCCTCAGCCGAGAGCGAATTGTTACAGAGCACGAAACTCGTCACCGGAGCCACCACGCAGGCCGCACCGAGCACGCAGAGCCAGTGCCACCAGCGCGAGAAGCGCACCGAGTTGATGACATAGTAGAACACGGCGGCCAGCACCCAGGCCACGAGCACCGTCACCACCGCCACCACGAAGTAGAGGTTCTGGTTGTACATCTCGTTCGAGAACTGCCGCTCGTAGTAGAGCGCCTCGAAAATCGCCGTGTTCAGCAGCAGGAACAGCAGCGAAACCACCGCACCCGCAATCAGCAAAATCGAATTTTTCATCATTTTCCGTTGAATTCAAATCATAAGTTTCTGAAACTGACTGCAAAGTTACAAAATTGTTCCGACACACACAATAATTAAGGTGGAAAATTGATTTTCCACCTTAATTCTGCGTTGTTCCGATAGTCATTCCTATCGCTCCAACTCCAGCTTCAACTCGAAATAATACGGCTCGCCCTTCGAGTGCTTGCGGTAGCTGTCGTAGATGCCCTGCAAGAGGTATTTCAGGCCGAAAGTGGTTTGCGCGAAGCCTGCGCCACCGACGTTGGTATCGTCGTCGCTCGAAGAGGCTTCGACCCACTCGGGCAGGCGGTTCATGAGCTTGATTTTCACGTCCTGACGATGCTTGATGCCCTGACTTTCGAGCACGAACAGGTGGGTGGCCTTGCCCAAATGCTTACGCTCGGCGGGTGTTGCATCTTTCTGCTCCACGGGGCGGATTTCCTTGATTTTCAGCGGGTCGTCGCTCTCCAGACGGTAGTTTTCGGGATTCGTAACGTATTGCTCGTCGATGAGCATTCCGCTCAAATCGACAGCCAGCACAAGGCGCAGGTCGCCCGAATTGCGGTCCACCTCCACGTCTTCGATGCTCTTGATTTGGTCGCCCTGCCCGTGGACGGGACGGAATCGGCCGCGAATCTGCTCGTTGTCGAGCAAAAGCGAATAATAGGGCTTATAGACGTCGTCGGTTTCGAAAAGATACATGTCTTCATAGCCGCGCAGCTCGCTGAAGTGGCTGAAGGGCACGTAGTTGTCGTCGCGCGTCAGTCGCACGATGTTCTCGTTCGTGCCTACGACCACGATGTAGTATGGTCGGCGTCCCACGTAATTCTGGCCTGCGGGCGAGTTGTAGCTGTAATAGGGGCCGCTGTAGGAGCCTTGCATCTTCACGATGAGCATTCCATTGTCCTTCACCTGGCTCTTGAACACGGCGTGGGTCATGCCCTGTGCCTCGGCAAACACTTTCTGCGGGTTCACGCCCGTCATCTGCTTCGTGGAGTAAATCATGTCGGTGACGAGAATCGAGATGTCGTCGCGCCCCGTCTTGTCGAGCAGTTGCTGGAAGATGGCAGCGAAATCGGTCGATGAGGCATCGCCGATGCCCTGTGTGGCCTCGAAGATGTTCGGGTCGCTGAGGAACTGCGAAAAGCCCTTTGGATATTCGTTGATTTCGGAGTTCACGACGTAGATCCGGTTGTCGTCGTTGGTGCCTGGCAGGCGGTTGAGCATACCCACGATGGCGGCCTTGAACGAGCCGTCGCCGTTTACGTGGTCGTAGGGAACCATCGAGCCCGAGCGCTCCAAATAGAAGTTCACGCCGAGCGTCTTCTTGCCGGCCATAATATCAATTTTCTTCGGCGGACGACGCTTTTCAAAGAAGCCCTGGATGTAGTTCTTCACGTCGTCGATGTCGAGTTGTCCGTCGTCGTAGAAGTCCTTGAAATGAGCCTTCTGTCCGTCGATATACTCCACGATCTGCTCCCATTCCGAAGCGTCGATTACGGCATCCTTGTCGGCCACATCAACCAGCATGCGGTTCAGCTCTTTTTCTCTGCCTCCGCCGCAGCTTACGAGGAAAAATCCAGCCAGTGCGGCCACGACTGTCGTCCTTACAGAAAATGTTTTCATCGTCATCATCTTGTGTCGTTATTGGTATGAATTTAACGCGCAAAGATACGACATTTCCCCGAAACCGCCAAACAAAATTCTCAGAAATGCAGGCGCAGGTCGATTCCTGCCTGCATCGGATTGCCACGCTGGGCGAACCAGAGGTTCTGGCCCGTGGCCGAGGAATTCACGGCGAAGGTGTTGTATTTCGTGTCGGTCAGGTTGCGTATCCAGAGGCTCAGGACGACGGGGTTCCTGCCGTTGCCCGTGGGCTGTCCGAGGGCGAAATCGACGTGGGCTCCGAGCAGCGCATAGAACTTCTGGCTGACGGTGTTGGCCTCGTCCCAATAGGTCTTTCCCTGTCCGCTGACGTTCAGTCCGAAGGTGATGGAGCGCAGGGCCGAGGTGCTGAAATCGAGGCGATAGTCGGCATGGGCGGCGAAGGTGTGCTCGGGCACGAAGGGAACGCGCTTGTCTTTGTAGTCGATGGCTTCGTTCTTGCCGCTGACGGCCACGCTGTCGATGTAGTCTTTGAAGACGGCACGGGTGTAGCCGTAGCTCGCGCCCCAGTGCAGATGGCCGTCGAGTGCCACGCCGCGCAGCGTTGCCTCCACGCCGCAGGAATAGCTCTTGCCGGCGTTCACCATCATGCGTCCGAAACCGTAGTTGCCGGCCATCACGGAGAGCTGCTGGTTGCTCACCTGCATGTAGAATCCGGCGAGGTCGAGCTGTATGTGCTGGCTGAAGAGGTTCAGATGGGCGCCGAACTCGTAGTTCCACGAGGTTTCGGGCTTGAAGGCGATGGTGTTGCGGATGTTGTCGTAGGCCTGCTCGTCGTGCTCGATGGTCACGTCGCCGCGAGCCGTTTGCGCACTCGACGAGAGTTCCGTCTGCAAGATGTCGCTGAACATCTGTATGTTGAAACCGCCGGCGCGATAGCCTTTCGTCACCGTCGCGTAGAGGTTGCTTCCGTTGTTGAGCTTATAGGTGAGGCCGAACTTCGGCAACAGTTGGCTGAAGTCGCTGCTCTCACGGTGGGCGAGGGCCGAGCGCACCACGGCATCCACGTGTACGCCCATCACGTCCTCGCTGAGCGTGGCGAGCGCACTGGTTTCGTAGTCGATGGCCACATGACTGAAGTCATAACGCAGGCCGAGCGTGGCTGTGAGTCGGTCGCTGAGGTCGATGTCGCTCTGGTGGAACAACGCGAGGTTGGTCTGCGGCGTGCGGAAAACGCCCGGAATCGTGGCCACCTGCATGTCGATTTTGCAGCCTCCGGCGCGGGCAATCATCGCTGCGGCAGCCTCCATGCCCATGCGCTTCGCCATCGAGTTGAGCATACCGTAATAGGCATAGTCGGTGATGGTTTTCGAGAGGAAAGCGTTCATTTCGGGGTCGAAATAGACGGGTGCGTCGGTCTTCAGCCACTGGTGCGAGGCAAAGGCTCCCACGGTCCAGTGCCAGCGCGACGGACGGTTGCTTTTCAGCACGAATTCCTGCGTCAGCGCGTTCTGCAGCTGGCGTTGCTCAAGGTGCATGTAGTCCTGCGGCAGATAGTCGATGTCCATGAGCATATAGTCCTTCAGGAACTGGAAGCTCGTGGTGCTGTGGAGGTCGAAATGGCGGGTGCGCAAGTTGATGCCCAAGGCCGTATTCAGCAGGTTGCGGCGATAACTGCCCTGATGGTTTGTCGAAGGGTCGTCGGCACCCATGTGTATGTAGGGGAATCCGTTTTGCCGCACAAACTGATAGTCGGCCAGATAGTCAATTGACAGGCGATCGGTGGGCTGCCAGATGAGTCGCGCCTTCGCACCAGCTTCGTTGACGAGGTCGGCTTTCTCGCCCGTATGCTGGTTTTTGAAGAAGCCGTTTTGGCCGTTGTAGAATCCGGCGAGCGAAAACGCAAATTGGTCGCTAACCTTCTGGCAATGAGCCACTTCCACGTTTCTGTAGAGCGCCGTTCCCAGTCCCAGCTGCACGTCGCTTCCCTGCTCGCTCATCGGATTTTTCGAGTAGATTCGGATGAGGCCGCCCTCGGAATTCTGGCCGTAGAGCGTGCCCTGCGGACCGCGCAACACATCGACGCGGTCGAGCTGATACGTGTGGGTGTTGAACGCGCTCTTGCTGATGAGCGGCATCCCGTCTTGATAGATGCCCACGGCAGGGCTGTTCACGCGCGACCCGATGCCACGCACGTACATCGACGAGGTGTAGCGCGAACCGTAGTTCGGCATCGTAAACGACGGCACAAACTGCGACACATCGCGCAAGTCGCGCAACGTCAGCAGCTGCATTTCCTCCGACGAAAGCATCGTCGCACTCAGCGGCTGCATACGCAGTCTGAAACTCTCTTTCGGCTGCGAAATCACCACCACCTCATCCAAATCGCGCACGCGTGTGGAGTCGCTCTGTTCCGGAACCACGTCTGCCATCATGGGCAGCACCAAAGCCTGCATCAGGCAGGTCATTATCATCTTCTTCATAAGGCTTTCTTCTTAAATCGTCGGCAAAGGTACGGCTTTTCCTTCGTTCCTGCAATCCTCATAAATATGGATTATTCAACGATGGCGGCGTGAATACATTTTCACGGCGAAAACGACATAGGCGACGAGCAGCGCGTAGCCCACGTACCAAAGCGTGGTGATGCTGAACACGATGTAGTTCACGGCGCAAACGGCGGCCAGTCCTCCCAGATAGAGCAGTGTTTCGCCGAAGGGGAGCTTTCCGCGGATGTCGTCGAGCACGGCCACGCCAACGATGATGATGGCCCACACCGACAAGAGGAAAACCGACAAGAGGCCAGGCACGGAGAAGGGATTGAGCGTGGGATGGTAGTAGAACTGCTGCCAGAGCTCGGGCGCAAACAGCTGGAGCGAGGCGTAGAACGTGGCGGCAACGGCCACGATGACGGCCAAAAGCGCGGGATAGAACGAGTCGATGTCGTTGAAATGCACGATGTGGGCATTGTGGCGATTGACCTTGAAGAGCAGGTAGAGGAGGGCGATGAGAATGACGACGATGAGCGAGTAGAGCACGTGCTGGTCGGAAAACGTGGAGATGAACTGCGAGATGGGGTCGTCGGGCACCACGGCGGGCAGCAGCTCCGACTCGTGCGTCCAGCCAAATTCGGCATTTTGCGTGGCCAGCTGCACCCATACGGAGTCAATCGTGTCGTTGGGCATCATGCGGAAGTCGGCCACCACGAGGTGAGTGCCTTTTTTCACCATAAACGAGTCGGTGAGCAGGTCGCTCGCCAGCTCTTCGGGCTGCTGTCGGAGCAGTTCGATGGAGTCGGCCTTCACCACGAAATTGTAGTTGAACGAATAGTGGCGACCGGCGGAATATTCCTTGTGGTAACAGCCCGTCAGGGAAAGCGTCAGCACCGACAGAATCAAATAGAATAATCTCCTCATATTCTTCTTTTTTTATTTTTATACTTTAACTTCGGAGGTACAGGGTACGTGAGTATGGGGGTACGAGATCGGCCTCGAAGAGGCTGACCTTCGCACCCTCGTACCACCGATTCGTTGAGGATGTGAAACATCCGAAACTTCAATTTTTCACCCTTCATAAATGTTCATTTGGCAATTTTGGCAGTCGAAGGCCACGCGAAATCTTCGTCCGTCGGCAAGGCGCAGCGAGAGCGGTTCGCGCCACGTCAGGGGCTCTCCGCCGTGCTTCGTGCAGTGGCCGAGTGAGTAGCGCAGGCAGTGGCGACACTGCATCAGGAGTTGCAACGGCGCGTTGGGGTCGGCATCGATGCCTTGCTGTGCGTAAAAATCGCGGGCAAGGTGGTTTTTCACGTTCAGCGTGTGGGGAAACTGGCGAGTGTAGTCGGTCTGGGGATAGGACGATTTCACGATTTCACCATTGGACGAAATTGCTTCTTCGTGACTCCTTCTCCTTTTGGAGAGGGCTGGGGAGAGGCTTATCCTTCGTCGCAGCTCCGCCAACTGGCTCGAAGGAATGAAATAGCGGTCGGCATCGCCCTCAATCGTGATTTCCTCGCAGACGAAGGGCGTATTTCCGAGTTTCGTGAGCTGGCGGACGATGTTTTCGCGCTGCGGCGTCTCGGCCAAGGTTTTTTCCATAGTCAAAACCTCCCTACTCCACCGTTCTTCTGAACTCCTGAACTCCTGAACTCCTGAACTCCTAACTACAAGCTCAAACCCCTCTTCCACCGTCCGAAGCACCATTCTCACGGGGATTTTCCGTTCTGCCGTCTTGCCCGACAGCAAGCGTTCAAAGGCCGCGTCGTTGTTGCGATACAAATCCATCCCCGGGCGCAATCCCTCGGGCATTTTCAGGGGGAATAGGCGATTCTGTTCCACTCGATTCACCCGAAAACCTACAAGTTCCTTCCCTTTCACTCCTGAAATTCCATCCTGTTGGATTCCCCCTCTCTTTCTGGAGAGGGGGTTAGGGGGAGAGGCTTTAAAAAAACACAGCCCATCGCCATTGCTGAACGTCGCCGTTCCCGCCACCGTGAGGCTTCGTCCGTCCACGCTCTTCACGCGTCCGACGTGCTCGCCGAGGGCTTTCGGCGTGTCGGGCGACCAGATGTCGCGCTCGCGACCGTGCAGAAAGTACTTCGTGTAGCCACGGTTGAAGGTTTTCCGCAGGTCGGGCGTGAAAAAATGGGTGACGCGCCCGCGAGATGCCCTCCGATAGTCCTCGCGACGCTGCCGACAGAGTGCGTCGAGCCGCTGGCTGTAGGCAGAAACCACGTTTTTCACGTAGGCCACGTCTTTCAGCCTGCCCTCAATCTTGAACGAGACCACGCCAGCATCGGCCAGCGCCTCCAAATCGTCAATCCGACAAAGGTCTTTCAGCGACAGCAGATGCCGCTGGTGCTCGATTTCGCGCCCGTCGGCATCCACAAGGTCGTATTTCATACGGCACATCTGCGCACACTCGCCACGGTTGGCCGAGCGCCCCTGACAATACTCCGACAGGTAGCACTGACCGCTGTAGCTCACGCACAAAGCCCCGTGGACAAAGGCCTCCAGCTCCACATCGGGCACGCTGCGGTGAATCTCGCGAATCTCCTCCAGCGACAACTCACGCGCCAACACCACGCGACTAAAACCCTGCGCCCGCAGCCACGCCACCTTCTCGGGGGTGCGGTTGTCGGTTTGGGTTGAGGCGTGCAATCCAATTGACAACTGACGATTGACAATTGACATATCTTGAACAAGAATCGCATCGACACCCGCCGTTTTCAGTTCCTCAATCAGTCGGAAAGTATCGTCGAGCTCATCATCGAAAATAATCGTGTTCGTTGTCACATACACCCGCGCATCGAACTGATGGGCATAGCGACACAGCGCGCCGATGTCGTCCACCGAATTGCCGGCGGCAGCCCGTGCGCCGAAGCGCGGAGCACCGATATAGACGGCGTCGGCACCGTGGTCGATGGCGGCGATGCCACATTCCAGATTCTTGGCCGGAGCCAGCAGTTCGAGGGAAACCATTTCAATTTACAATTTGACCATTTACAATTGATTTACAATTTCACGATTTTACGATTTTACGATTTCAGGGCTCCCCTCCCTTTGGAGGGGCTGGGGGAGGCTCTAATCCTTTCAACCAATTCCCATAAAACCTCCTCGCACCGTCGCACCACGTGTTCACGGGCGTTTTCGAGGGGTCGTCGTCGGGATAGTAGTTTTGCGGCAGCCCCACGTCGGTGCGGCCACGCTGTTGGTCGCGTCGATACTCCGTGTCGAGCGTGTCGGTAGCGTATTCGATGTGGCCGGTGATGAAGATGTCGCGCTCGTTGCGGGCGGTGACGACCGACGGCCCCGTTTCGTCGGAATCGACGGCAATCACAAGCTCTCGACAGGCCCTGATGTCCTCGCGCCGAATCTCCGTATGCCTACTGTGAGGCACCATCATCGCGGGGCCGAAATCCGCGAAAAGCGGCGTATCGACACAGACTTTCTGCCTGAAAATGCCAAATTTCTTGCGCGCGAGCGGATATTTCGGGATGCCGTGGAAGTGGTAGAGCGCGGCCTGAGCCGCCCAACATATATACAATGTGGACTTCACATGGCGACGCGCCCAGTCGAAAATCGCGCAAAGCTCCGGCCAGTAGGTCACCTGCTCGAAATCGAGCAGTTCCACCGGCGCCCCCGTCACAATCAGGCCGTCGGGCACGTCGCGCAGCTCGTCGAAATACTCATAGAGCGCATCCATGTGCTCTGCCGACGCATGCTTCGGCACGTGCGAGCGCAGCCGCATCCAGTGGATTTCCACGTTGCACGGCAGCTCGCCAAAGAGGCGAAGGAAGTCGCACTCGGTGACTTCCTTCAGCGGCATCAGGTTTAATATCGCAATGCGCATCGGCTGCAAAGGTACGAAAATTTCGAGTAAGTGAGAAAAAAGAAAGCAATTTCTTTTTCGAGCGAGAGAAATTTATGCAAAAAGAAGCGAATCAGCAAAGGATTCGCTTCTTTTTTGCATGCAGTTCTAAAATTCTGTCTATCATTTTTTTATTAGACCTCCCAATATCATGATAATCGGAAGTATATTTCGACTGCATAAACGACAGGAAAACGATTTCGGCAGAATGGCTAATTTCCAACACCTTGAATCTTGTCCATGTTATTTAAACAAGTTGAAAAAGAAAAACACGGCGGCATAAGTCACAGGAACACTTTTGGCATAACCGACAGTCATATTATTACGGCCAATGACTGTTCCATCCTGCTTCACCTTCCCCACCATCATATTGTTATGGTCTCTGACGGTTCCGTCAGATTCCACCTTACCAATCATCATATTGTTCTTGTCCCGAATGCTTCCATTCGTTCCTATCCTTCCCACCAACATATTATTTCTATCCCTGACGTCGCCATCAGATTCAATTTTCCCTATCGTCATATTGTTGCTGTCTCTGACAATCCCACTGGCTTCTATCCTGCCGACAAGCATATTAGAACCATTACGAATATCCTGCCCAAAACATACACTATGAGATAGGAATATGAAAAATACAAAAACAAACATCTTTATTCGGTTTGTTAACCCATAACAATAGTGGATTTTCGTTTTTATACGAAATCCTTTATCTTCCACACATCTTATAAACTGGGTTTCCATATTTTTTATGCAACAATCAGAAAATCAATTCGATAAAAACTAATTTCCAATGTCTTCAAGATGCTGTCTGCCTGCAAGATTCGCCCCGATGCCACAAAGTCCCAAAATGATACCGATGCCCCATCCCGCATCAGCACTGAAGAAATAGTTTCCAGCATAATAGCCGATAACACCCCAAGCAATGCCGAGAATGACACAGAGAATCTTGCCCGTGCTTGGAATCCATGTCAAAATCATTAATGCCAAAAACGTACCGCCACCCCACCACCAAGATTTCGTTAGGAGGCCAATGGAAATAGCGATGAAAGACACCTCGTAACCCAACACGTTCGACATCTCTTCATTAAACTTGGCATTCGTCATACCTCTACGAACAGCATCTTCTGTAGATTGCTCAGTAGATTGAGAATCAGCCAATGTTGAAACCTCAGACTGCCTTTTCCGCGTCACCGCTTCCCCACAGTCGGGGCAGAATCTGTCCCCTATTTCTAATTTTGTTCCACATTTACTACAAAAAGCCATCTTTCAATCATTTTTAGAAAATCATAACTGGTTGCAAAATTACAAAATAATTCTCATATCAGACTTAAAAAGTTTAATTATCGAAATTTCCTTTTTAAAAAAAACAATGGCAATGATATAGCAGTTGGCACAAATAACATTTAAATGCAGTCATTTTTTGGCTGCATTTTTTTGGTAATGATATAGAAGTTGGCACAAAATAAACTGTTATATGTATATAAACACCCTATAAACGCTGGACTTTTCGTTAATTTGCAATATAATTTAAAAGAAAATCTCAGCGTTATATTGATGAGCAAACCTATCGTTGGAACACAAGAAAAGCGTCCCAATCGGAACGCTTTGAGGGTATGTTCAACAAGTCCATTGGACTGATTGTAACTTGGAGTGAACTTAGACTGTGTAAGGCGGCTTAATTACCTTGCTGACTTTGATTATAATTTTGTTGTATTTGATTATATTTTGCTCTGCCTTTACCAATGAAATTCCTTACTTGTGGGTGCATATTAACTTGAGAAGGATTCATTTGTTGTCCTATTCTTGTGTATTTGCCATTGTTATCCATATCTGTATCATTCCTATCATAAGTAAAGTCTTCATTTCCGTCAGTATTTTTCGTGTATTTGAAATTTGCACCGCTTGGTCCGACATAATTATATCCGTTCCTCCATGAATCCCATCCAGTTGCTTGTGTGCCAACAAAGTTGCCAGTACGAGGGTCTGCATATGCTGTTGCATCTACTTGATTACCAATTCTCATGTTACCACCATTCGGTGTACCGTAAACTTCTTTGTTAAATCTATTTGCAAATTCGCTCGGATAATGCATTTGTGTTTTAGCCTTAGTGTTAGGGGTCTGTTTTCTTTGCTGCATCAACCAATATGCTTTTTCTGCCGATACTTCATTCAGAACTCTATTCACAGACTCTTTTACAATTCTATGAAGGTCACTCTCCGTTAATCTAATTAATTTCTTATTCATATTATAATACGTATTAATTCATTACTTTAATAATAAATAACAAGTAGAATTTGTTTTTATCAGATTTTTTATGTATCTTTGCAAAAATAAGGATATTTATCGTAGAATTAAAAGGGAACACGTATGAGAAATTTAGATACAATCATAAGCGAATCTATCAATAGCGTATTGAACGAAGGAATAGATTTTGACCCAATGACAAGAACAGTAGCATACAACCCTTCTCACGAAGATAACGTGGATACGTCAGTTGAGAATAATCCAACCATTGATAAAGAATTAATTCAAGGTATCAATGTTTGGTCTATTTTCAAGCGTAAAAGAGGTAATGCTTTAGATGGAAATCCTTTAGTCTATGCTTTGAAGAATGAGGCTGGTTGGCACTTTAGAAGCCAAGAAGATGCAGATGCAATAGAAAAACAATTCCATCTTATTGCAGAAAAGTTTGCATCAATGTACCCAATTGGCGTAACTATTATCATTCCAAGTGGAAATGAATTGAATAACCATATAGCAGAAGTTGTGATGTCTAAAAGTGAAAATGCCCAACTTATTAATGGTGTTATATGCAAAATGACCACTGAGGAAGTGAATGATATTGTTATGCAAGATGGTTCAAAGTTTAGGGAATATTATGGAGACTCATTCAATGAAGCATATTATCAGCTCTGTGCATATTTTGAAGAAATGAATGAGAAGAGAAACGGCTCTTTCTCAAGACATTTTGTCAAAGACCCAGATATGAGAAATGTATTAGATGTAACATTGAAAATAAGTGAAGACAGATATGCCGAGTTTGCAAATAAGATTAATGGACAACATATATTATTAGTCGATGACACAATTAGCAGAGGACAAACAATTACAAACGCTTGTAATATTATGATGGATTCATATGCCCCTAAATCAATTACAGTGCTAACACTATTATCAAAATTATCATAAATGGAAATGAGCAACCTTGATTGGCTGCTCATTTTTTATAGATATTTGGGTCAACTTCTATGTT
>DFHC01000129.1 GCA_002372575.1 bacterium UBA3734
GAAAACGATGGAGTTTTCGATGGAGAGTGCCGATGCCGAGCCGGTTCTTCCGCAGGACGTGAGCACGCGCATCGTGCAGGTGATGCAGGCCTTGGACAACGGCATTTTCGCCATGTGTCAGGACGAGGAAATCGCGTGGCTCGTGGAAACGTCGAACAACGTGGCCAGCATCGTCACTGGCGAGACGGAGGCGAAGGTGCTCTGCTCGCATCGCTCGAACGTGATGAGCGCGCTCGACAACATGGCCGCCACCATCAAGGCTGCGTTCCAGCTGGCCGGTGCCAATGTGGTGCAGGGCGAGGGCTATCCCGCGTGGAAAATGCGCCACGACAGCAAGCTGACCGCGCTGACCGTTGAAACCTACAAGAAACTCTTCGGCAAGGCTCCGAAGGTGCTCGGCATCCACGCCGGACTCGAGTGCGGCCTGTTCTCCGAGAAGTATCCGAACCTCGACATGGTGTCGTTTGGCCCGACGCTGCGCGGCGTACACTCGCCCGACGAGCGTCTGCACATCCCCACCGTGCAGATGGTGTGGAATCACCTGCTCGAAATCTTGAAGAATATTCCGAAGAAGTAGAAGTCTCTCCCCCTAACCCCCTCTCCAAAGGGCGAGGGGGAACTTTCGGGCGAAGAGAAATCTATTGAGCATTTTCTTCCTGTTTCCGTGCCATGCGGAGCAGGAAGAATTTTTTTGTGGCTGCGAAAAACATCAGAAGTCCGACGACGTGCACGCCGACAATCGACCAGAAGGCCGTCGCGTAGTCGAAAATTTCGACCACAAAACCGCCCAGAAGCACACCCAACCCCATGCCGAGGTCCCAGCTGGTGAGCAGCGTAGAATTGGCCGTGCCGCGCTCGTTGTTGTTGGCCACGCTAATCATCATGTTCTGAAACGCCGGCCACATGTGGCCGTTGCCCAGTCCGATGAGCAGTGCCGAGCCGTAGTAGCCCAACTCCTGCGGCACCAGAATGAACAGCGCGTAGCCCAGCGTCGAAATGATGATTCCCTCGCCGGCATTGTGCGTGAGTCGGCCTTTGCGCAGGGCTTTCACGCCTTGCAGTCGCGAGAGAATCAAACCCAGCGACAGCAGCAGGAAAAACGTGCCCGTGCCCGTCGTGATGCCCATCGTCTCTTTGCCGTAGATGGCGAGATAGTTGCTCAAAACGCCGTAGCAGAGGCCGAAGCAAACCATGTTCACGGCCAGCAACCAACCCTTTAGGAGGAAGAATCGGTCGAGCGAAATGGCCTTTTTGTCCTTCAGAATCTGCCGTTCGCGCGGCTGAATCGTCGTATTGACGAAAAATCCGATGGCCGCAATGGCGAGGGCCATCCAGAAGAGCAGGTCGAAGTTGTGGATGTAGCGATAGACAAAGATGCCCACGGTGGGCGCAATGGCCGTGGCGATGTTGTTGCTCAGGCCGTAGTAGCCGATGCCCTCGTTTCGTCGAGAAGAGGGCAGCACGTCGATAGCCATGGTGCTGTTGGCCACGGTTGCCGCGCCGAAGGGTGCGCCGTGGACTGTGCGGACGATGGCGAAAAGCAGCAGCGTGGAGGCCAGCAGATAGGTGCCGAAGCAGAGGAAATAGAAAAACAGGCTCAGGAGCAGCACTTTCTTGCGTGGGAAACTGTCGGCAAGGTAGCCGCTGAAGGGACGCACCACGAGAGCCGTGAGCGTGTAGCCCGACAGCACGAGCCCAATCATGCCCTTCGAGGCGCTGAAATTCTCGCTCAGGTAGAGCGGGAGCAGCGGCGTGAGCAGATAAAAGGCGAACGACAGCGTGAAATTGGCTGTCATCACTCGCCAGTAGTTGGCATTCCAGAGTCGTTCTTGCGTTTCCATAGGGCGCAAAATTAGGAAAAACATCCCAATTCACCAAATTTCTACCGAATTTAGTGATTCTATTCGCCAATTTAAGTAGAAATTTAGGTGAAAAGAGATTTGAAAATAGAAAAAGGAAACGATAAAAAGGGAGCTGACTATGAAAAAGCCAGCCCCCCTTTCAATTAATAGTATTTAGTGGTAATGGGTTATTTTCCAAGTTTGCTTTCTACTTCTTCTTTGGAAATCTGACGTGTGCAGAAGAACCAATCATAGCAGTGCAAGTCTTTGTCGGAACCTTCCATTCGTTCTTTGGCAATGCCGCATGAGCCTGCAGGCGGAACGATCACTTCCTTGCCTGGTCGCCAGTCGGCAGGCAGTGCTACGCCAAAGTTGTCAACTGTTTGTAGTCCGATGAGTACGCGTTTGATTTCATCGAAATTGCGTCCCAGCGAGAGGGGGTAGTACATGATTGTACGAATCTTGTCTTCCGGATCGATGAAGAATACCGCACGAACAGCTGATGTTGAACTTTCGCCTGGCTGAATCATGCCATACAGGTGTGCGACGTCCATTGTGATGTCTACCACGAGTGGGAATTTCACTTCCATGCCTTTCAGGTTGTTCCAGTCAATCTTTTCCTTGATGGTACGAAGCCAAGCGATGTGGCTGTGCAGGCCGTCAACAGAAAGACCGACAAGCTGGCAATTGAGATTTTCAAAATCTTGTGCCATTGAGGCAAAAGTCATAAACTCTGATGTGCAGACAGGTGTGAAGTCTGCAGGGTGACTGAACAGGATTTTCCACTTTCCCTTATAGTCGGATGGAAAATTGATTTCACCTTGTGTTGTAACCGCCTTGAACTGAGGGGCTGCATCACCGATGCGTGGCATCTGAATAATGTTGTTTGTTTCCATATTTTTTTTGTTTTTAATGAATGAAATAAATGATTTGTTTAATATTCGTTTGCAAAGATACGATGAAAAAATATTTTAGACAACAGATTTTTTCTATACTAAAATTAAAAAAATCTATTAAAATATAAAATTACGGAAAAAAGTTGATTTTCCAAAAGATTCGGGCAAAAAATCGCGAAAAATACTTTTGGCATATTTTTTGCAAGAGAAACAGCAGAAAAATCGAACAAATAAATAAGAAACACTATGCAAAAAGGTAACATCGGGGTTACGAC
>DFHC01000080.1:0-4632 GCA_002372575.1 bacterium UBA3734
ATGAAAGTAATGAAGTTTGGCGGTACTTCCGTGGGCACTGTGGAGCGCATCAAGGAAGTGGCTGCATTGATTACGGCGTCGGGCGAACCGACCTTTGTCGTGTTGTCGGCCATGAGTGGCACGACCAACTCGCTTGTGGAAATCTCGGACTATCTCTACAAGAAGAATCCCGAGGGTGCTAACGAAATCATCAACACGCTGGAAAAGAAATACATGGCGCATGTCGATGAACTCTATGCCTCGGACGAATATCGGCTGATGACGCGCGACTTCCTGACGGCCGAATTCGACTTCCTGCGCTCGTTTACGAAGGATATTTTCACCTCGTTCGAGGAGAAAAGCATCGTGGCGCAAGGCGAAGTCATTTCGACCAATATGATGGTGAACTACCTGAAGGAGCAGGGCGTGAAGGCCGTGCTGCTGTCGGCACTCGACTTCATGCGCACCGACAAAAACGGCGAGCCCGACCCGCAGTATATCAAGGAACACCTGGCCACGGTGATGGAGCAGAACCAAGGGCAGCAAATCTACATCACGCAGGGCTTCATCTGCCGCAATGCCTACGGCGAGGTCGATAACCTGCAGCGCGGTGGCTCGGACTACACGGCATCGCTCATCGGAGCCGCCCTGCCTGCCGACGAAATCCAAATTTGGACCGACATCGACGGGATGCACAACAACGACCCGCGCGTGGTGGAGAAAACCGAGGCCGTGCGCCAACTGAACTTCGAAGAAGCTGCCGAACTGGCCTATTTCGGGGCAAAAATCCTGCACCCCACCTGCGTGCAGCCAGCGAAATTCGCCGGCATCCCCGTGCGGCTGAAGAATACGATGGATCCGCAGGCCGACGGCACGATTATCGACAACGTGATTATGCGCGGAAAAATCAAGGCCGTGGCAGCGAAAGACAACATCACGGCCATCAAAATCAAGTCGTCGCGAATGTTGCTCGCCACAGGCTTCCTGCGCAAGATTTTTGAGATTTTCGAGTCGTATCAGACCCCAATCGACATGATTGCGACCTCGGAAGTGGGCGTGTCGATGAGCATCGACAATGCCACGCATCTCAACGATATCGTGAACGAACTGAAAAAATACGGCACCGTCACCGTCGATACCGACATGACCATTGTCTGCGTCGTGGGCGACCTCGACTGGAGCAACCTTGGCTTCGAGACACTGGCGATGGAGGCCATGAAAAACATCCCCGTGCGCATGGTGTCATACGGCGGCTCGAACTACAACATCTCGTTCCTCATCAAGAGCAGCGACAAGAAGCGAGCCCTGCAAAGCCTGAGTGAGAAGTTGTTTAATGGTTAATTCAGATTCGGAGGTGCGGTGGCGCGGTGGCGCGAGGGTAGTCTTGCGATATGAATTCTCAGTTGGAGAAAGTATTCTCGTACCCCCGTACCCCCGTACTCTCGAAACTTACAATAAAAGAGAACAAACTGTGATGAAGGGAAAATTTCCTATGGAGGCGTTCGCAGAGCGTGAGACACCTTTTTATTATTACGACGCGGCGCTGCTGCGCGAAACGCTGCGCGCGCTCAACGACGAATGTCGCAAACACGCCAATTTCCACGTTCACTACGCCATCAAGGCCAATGCCAATGCGAAGGTGCTCGGCATTGTCAGCGAGGCCGGACTGGGAGCCGACTGCGTGAGTGGTGGCGAGGTGCGCACGGCTTTGGAAGCGGGCTTTCCCGCATCGAAAATCGTGTATGCAGGCGTGGGAAAGAGCGACTGGGAAATCAATCTCGCCCTCGACAACGACATCTTCTGCTTCAATGTAGAGAGCCTGCCCGAACTCGAGATTATCAATGAGCTGGCCGCCGCGAAGGGTAGGGTGGCGCGCGTCTGCCTGCGCATCAATCCCAACGTCGGAGCCCACACCCATGCGAACATCACCACCGGCTTGGCCGAAAACAAGTTCGGCATCGCCATGAACGACATGGAAGCGGTCATCGCAGCGGCTCGCAGCATGAAAAACGTACGTTTCCTTGGCCTGCACTTCCACATCGGCTCGCAGATCCTCGACATGGGCGACTTCGAAGCCCTCTGCAACCGCATCAACGACCTGCAAAACAACTTGGAAAAACGGCAGATTCGCCTCGAACACATCAACGTGGGTGGCGGGCTCGGCATCAGCTACGACCACCCGAACCACCTGCCCATCCCCGATTTCAAGGCTTATTTCGACACCTTCGCCCGCAAACTCAGGCTCCGCGAAGGCCAACAGCTGCATTTCGAGCTCGGACGCGCCATCGTGGCCCAGTGCGGCTCGCTCATCACGCGCGTACTCTACGTGAAGCAAGGCGCGGCCAAGAAGTTCGCCATCGTCGATGCCGGCATGAACGACCTCATCCGCCCCGCGCTCTACAACGCCTTCCACCGCATCGAAAACCTCTCGAGCGACGAGCCCGACGACATTTACGACGTTGTGGGCCCCGTTTGCGAGTCGAGCGACGTTTTCGTCAAGGCATACAGTCTGAACGCCTGCCACCGCGGCGACCTGCTCGCGATTCGCTCCGCCGGAGCCTACGGCGAAGTAATGGCCAATGAATATAACTGCCGGAAGAAGATTTCAGCAGTTCTGATGTAGGAAAACGCGAAGGCTACTTCGGATTTTCTGTGGAAATCGGAAGTAGTACTCCCGATTTCCATTATTTTACCCACGCTGTCCGCCTCGCTTGTAGCCGTCGTTTCGTTTGAAGTTTCCGCCTTTTCTGAAGCCGCCTTCTCCACGTTTGAAACCACCATCGTTGCGTTTGAAACCACCATCGCGGTCGCGCCTGAAACCGTCGCCGTTTCGTTTGAAACCGTCGTGACCAAATTTCTTTTCACCACGACCGAATTTCTTTTCACCACGACCGAATCCTTTTTCATCGCGATTGAAGTTTCCTTCGCCACGCTTGAAGTCGCTTTCGCGACGCTCGCGGCGGGCCATTTTCTTTGCGATGGCCTCGCGGCGCGCCTCTTCCTCGTGTCGGCGTTCGAGCGAGTGGAACGTGAAGGAGCGGATGTCGCTGTGTTCGTTTTCCTCTTGCTCGTCGAGCCGCTTTTTGAACTCGCGATGTGCCTTGAAACGGCGCCTTTCGGCCATGGCGGCCTTGTCGGCTTCGGTTTTCACGATGCCGCCTTCTTCGCGAAACACTTTCATCTTGCCCTCGAAAAGCGAGTAGCGGCGGAATTCGCACTCCAGCGACCCGTTGAAAACGGGAATTTTGATGGACGGCTTCAGGCCGATTTGCTCGAAACACTCTTCGCGATAGGAGAGAATCCACGCGTCGTTGCCCGTGAACTCGTGTTTCAGCCGCTCGCCAATCATTTTGTAGGTTTCCAGAAGATTTGCCGTGGAAATGCGCTCGCCGTAGGGCGGATTCGTCACAATCAGTGCCTTTTCGGCGGGTTGCGTGAAGTCTTTGAAGTCTTGCAGCTCAATGCTGATGTCTTTCGTCAGTCCGGCTGCCCGCACGTTGCGAATGGCTTTGCTGATGGCTTTGGGATTGTTGTCGTATCCGTAGATGTGATGTTCGAAGGTGCTTTCCTGCGAGTCGTCGTTGTAGATTTTATCGAATAGGGCTTGGTCGAAGTCGGGCCATTTCTCGAAGGCAAATTCCTTGCGGAACAGGCCCGGGCTCATGTTGTGGGCGATGAGTGCCGCCTCGATGAGCAGCGTGCCGGAACCACACATCGGGTCGATGAAGTCGCATTCGCCGTGCCATCCCGTCAGCATGATAAGTCCGGCGGCCAGCACCTCGTTGAGCGGTGCCTCGGTTTGTTCCTGCCGGTAGCCGCGACGATGGAGCGACTCGCCCGAGGAGTCGAGGCAGAGCGTGGCATCGAAGTCGGCGATGTGGATGTGGATGCGCAGGTCGGGACTGCTGACCGAGACGTTCGGGCGCTCGCCCGTCTGCTCGCGAAACTGGTCGGCGATGGCGTCTTTCACCTTGTAGGTCACGAAGCGCGAGTTGCGAAATTCCTCGCTGTAAACCACCGAATCTACCGAGAAAGTCTTCCCTTTCTGAATATATTGGCTCCAGTCGATTTTCCGAACCTCGTCGTACATGTCTTCGGCTGAGGTGGCCCTGAATTCGGCAATGGGTTTCAGGATTCTGATGGCTGTATGTAGCTGGAAATTAGCACGATACATCATTTCTTTGTCGCCCGTGAACGATACCATGCGCCGCCCGACTTGTACGTTGTCTGCGCCCAGTTTTGTTAATTCCTCGGCCAAGACGGTTTCGAGTCCCATAAACGTCTTGGCAATCATCTTGAATTGGTTCTGCATAGAATAAAAATAGAAATCGCGGTGCAAAATTATACAAAATTTCCGAAAAAATACGTCATTTGCAATAAAAAACTGAAATATCTCCCGTTTTTCCAAAAAAAATGATTAATTTTGCGCTCTCAAATTGGGTATTTAATTATTACGTTATAAAAAGTTTTATGAACTACACTTTATTAATTACCGTTTTTCTGACGGCTGTGGTCTTGGTGCTCGGCGCTTACGTCGTGGCCAAGCTCATCGGTCCGAGGTCGTATAATCCGGTAAAGGGCGAACCCTATGAAAGTGGCATTCCGACGCGCGGCTCCTCGTGGCTGCCGGTGTCGGTGGGCTTCTATCTGTTT
>DFHC01000080.1:4779-5043 GCA_002372575.1 bacterium UBA3734
CTCGTCAGCATCGGCTTCTTCCTGTTGGTATTGGTGTTTGGCCTCGCCTATGCGTGGCGGAAAGGAGTGCTTGAATGGAAGTAAAGAAGCGTACTTCGACGCAGTCGAAGAATGGCGGCCTTAGGCCGACGATTAAGAGCATTCCTTACGACGAGTTCAAGGATAACGCCTCGCTCGAGAAGATTGTTGACGAGCTTCACGAGGGCGGGGTGAACGTGGTGGTTGGAGCGCTCGACCAGGTCATCAACTGGGGTCGCTCGAACT